>NZ_JAIEOF010000007.1 GCF_019750675.1 Methylobacterium sp. | reverse complement strand
CGCGCGCATCGTACCCCGCACGGGCATCCGGAGCGGCCAGAGCGCATGCAGGCGGTCCAGGACGCGCTGGCGCCGGAGGCCTTCGCGTCCCTCGACCGGCGTTCGCCCGAGCCCGCCAGCCTGGAGACGGTCGCCCTCGCGCATCCCGAGGAATGGGTGCGGGCGATGGTGAAGGCGGCCCCGGCCGAGGGACTGGTCCACGTGGATTCCGACACCGTGCTGTCGCCCGGCACCATCGACTGCGTGCTGCGCGGCGTCGGCGCCGCCGTGGCGGGGGTGGATGCCGTGATGGCCCGCGAGGCCCGCAATGCCTTCTCGGCCATGCGCCCGCCGGGCCACCATGCCGAGCGCACCCGCGCCATGGGCTTCTGCCTGTTCAACAACGCCGCCATCGCGGCCCGGCACGCGCGGGTGGTCCATGGGGCCGAGCGCGTCGCCATCGTCGACTGGGACGTGCACCACGGCAACGGCAGCCAGGACATCTTCTGGGACGACCCGTCGGTGCTGTTCTGCTCGACCCACCAGATGCCGCTCTATCCGGGCACCGGCGCGGTCTCGGAGGCGGGCGAGCACGACACCATCGTCAACGCGCCCCTCAAGCCCGGCGCCGACGGGGAGCGCTTTCGCGAGGCGTTCGAGGCCCGCGTCCTGCCGCGGCTCCGGGATTTCCGGCCGGACCTCATCGTCATCTCGGCCGGCTTCGACGCGCATTGGCGCGACCCCCTGGCCAACCTGATGCTGGAGGCGGAGGATTTCGCCTGGGCGACCCGGCAGGTCATGGCAATCGCCGAGCAGGCTTGCGACGGGCGCATCGTCTCGGTGCTGGAGGGCGGCTACGACCTCCGGGGCCTGGCCGAATCCACCGCCGCGCACGTGGCGGCCCTGATGGAAGCGTGAGGCCCCGCAAAGCCGCGCCCTTGGGCTTTCCGCGGCGCGCCGCTGACCCACCTATGGGCCGATGCTGAACGATCGCCGCCTCGCGCGCCTGACCGCCCGTGCCCTCCAGACCTCGCAAGGGCGACCCGGTCAGGGTAGGCCGGGCATCGCCAAGATCGTGAGCTGGAACCTGCTGCGGCGGGTCGGGGCCAACGTCGCCGGCATCGCCGCGCTGATCGAGCGCGAGCGGCCCGACCTCGTTCTGATGCAGGAGGCCACCCGGGACATCGAGGCGCTCACCGCCAAGGTCGGGGGCCATTACGCCTGGGCGCAGATGCCGGGGCGCATCCACGGCCTCGCCGTCTGGAGCCCGACGCCCTTCGCCGTCACCCCGAAGGCGATCGCGCTGCCGGCCGGCACCCTGTTCGACCGGGTCGCTCAAGTGATCGATCTCGGCGCGTTCGGTGTGGCCAACGTGCATCTCTCACACGGGCAGGTGCTCAACCGGCGGCAGCTGCGCTGCATCGAGCAGAGCCTGCCGGAGCGCGCCGCCGTGATCGGCGACTACAACCTCGTCGGGCCGCCCCTGCTGCCCGGCTTCCACGATGTCGGGCCGCGTCTGCCCACCCACGCCATGGCGCGGGTGGTGCCCCTGCGGCTCGACCGTTGCCTGGTGCGGGGCCTGGTCTGTCACGGGCGCAGCGTGCTGCCGCGCGGGGCGTCCGACCACCGGCCGATCATCGTCCATCTCGCCCCGACCCAGGAGGCCGTGCAGCGCAAGGCGTCCGGTCGGCTGACCGAGGACGAGGCTACAGGTATGGCAGCAGTAATCGGACGCCTGCGTCGCGCAGCCGGACGGGGAGCCCGCGCTGCGCTAGCGTCTCGCGGGTGAGGCGTAGCGACATCTTCTCCCGCATGAAGGCATCGAGGCGCCCGGCCAGTGCGGTATCGTAGACCTCGACGTTGAGTTCGAAGTTCAGGCGGAAGCTGCGCGTGTCCCAGTTGGCGCTGCCGATGAAGCACCAGGCATCGTCGACCACGAGGAGCTTGGCGTGGTCGAAGGGCGGGTCGTCGAGCCAGATCCGCACGTCGCTGGCCAGCAGCGGGTCTACGTGCGCCCGCGTCGCCCAGTCCACCACGGCGTGGTCGCTCGCCATCGGGATGATGACGTCGACGGTGATCCCCCGCAGGGCGGCGAGGGAGAGCGCGCTCACCAGCACCTCGCTCGGCAGGAAGTAGGGCGTCATCAGGCGGATGCTGCGCTCCGCGCAGGAGATCGCCTCCAGCACCACGAGCTCGATCTTGCGCAGGTCCGCGTCCGGTCCGGAGGTGACCACGCGCGCCTGCGTCCCGCCCTGCGGCTCGAGGGCCGGAAACCAGTCCGGTCCCTCGAGCTCCTCGTCCATCACGAAGGCCCAGTCGCTGGCGAAGGCCGCCGTGAGCTGGGCCACCACCGGCCCCCGGATCCGGAAATGCACGTCGCGCACGGGCTCGGGCGGGTTCAGGGCCACCCGGTTCTCGTCCGCGATGTTGATGCCGCCGGTGAAGGCCAGCGTCCCATCGACGATGAGCAGCTTCTTGTGGGTGCGCAGGTTCAGGAACGGCATCCGCCAGGGCAGGACGGTGTGCATGAAGCGCCCCGAGGGCAGGCCCCGGCGGCGCAGGCCCCGGTAGATCGCGTCGATGAAATAGCCGCTGCCGACGCCGTCCACGAGGACGCGCACCGCGACGCCCCTCTCCTGCGCCGCCTGCAGGGCGTCGAGGAAGTCGCGCCCGATCCCGTCCTTGCGGAATATGTAGCTCGACAGGGCGATGGAACGGGTCGCGCCCGCGATCGCCTCCAGCATCGCCGGATAGACGGCGTCGCCGTTGCGCAGGGTCTCGATGCGGTTGCCGGCCTGAAGGGGCAGGGCGGTGATGCGCCGGACCGCATGGTCGAGGGGCCGGAAGCGCGCCGGCAAGGCGGGGCCGGCGGTGGCCCGGTCCCCGTCCGCCGGGTACGGCTGGGACGGCTTGATGCGCAACTTCTGCGCCCGGCGCGTGACGCGGTTGACGCCGAAAAATGCGTAGAGCGCGCTCCCGAACAGGGGCGAGAGCCAGACGAGGCCGATCCAGCCGGTCGCCGCCCCGACCTCGCGCTTGCGCAACAGGATGTGGATCGTCAGGAGCGCGGACAACCCGGCCCCGAGGAGCCACAGGATCTCGGTCCGGACCGACGCCTGCCCGCCGAGCCATGTCAGCAATGCCTGTTCCAACGCCGTGTCCGATCCCGCAAGGTCGCCGGGGGATACGTCAATGCAGGCGGGAGCGCCAATGCGGATCGGCAACGAAAAAGGGCCGCGGCGGCCGGAGGCTCAGGTGCGCGTACATCCGGCGTCACCTGGCATCCGGGCACCGAGGCCCCGTCCGGTCCGCCTTAACGGTCCGGCCTGATCCGACTTTGCGGCATCAGGGTTAACGAACCCTCAACGCCTGTCCGGATTCCTCAGTTCGAGCGGCGCGAGAGCGAGATCGCGTAGGCCGGCGAGCGGATCGCGAACATCGGGTCGTCGGCCGGGCCCGCGACCCCGGCAGGCAGGTCGACGACGGGATCGAAGGTGGCGCTGTCGCAGGTGGCGGCGGGCTCCAGGGCGGTGATCGCCAGGGTGCCGAGCTTGACCGACTTGCGGCTCTCCTCGGGCCACTGCACCGTCGGATCGTTGGTCGGGTCGCCGGCTTCCCCGAGGATGGCCACGAGGTCGAAGCGCGCCGGTCCCTGCGCGAGGCGCTCCTTCAGCTCGTCGGCGTAGAAGGCGTCCGGCTTGGCCTTGACCTCGTCGTCGCTGAGGCCGAGCTGGCCCGCCGCCGCCACGGTCTTCAGCTTGGCCACCGTCGCGGTGCCCTTGGCGTCCGTGAGCGTGTAGGCGTGTACGCCCCAGTAATCGACGCCCGCATAGCTCGCCGGCACGGGCCGCGCGTTGAGCCAAGCCGCCTGCCGGGTCGTCTCGGGGTTGGCCGCCCCGAACGCCTTGATCTTCTCCGCGTCCGGCTTCCCGTCCGGACCGGGCGCGCGCACGGTGGCGAAGTCGAGGAGCTGCTGCGGGGTCTTCGTGCCGAAGACCGGCGCGGAGATGAACACGAACACCATGTCGCCGGCCGGGTCCGCGATGCGCATGGAGAAGCCGCGCGTCACCGGCTTGGCCTTGTCGGAGACCTTCGGATTGCTGCCGCCCATGGAGAACCGGGCCGTCATCGGCAGGGGCTTCTCCGCGTTGGCCTTGGCGAAGTGGGGTGCCTTGGACAGGCTTGGCGCCTCGGCGGAGGGGGTGAAGGTGCCCTTCACGCAGACGCCCTTGGCGCCGCTGCCGCGCACGTTCGGCTGGTTGCCGCCGGCCTTGAACAGGGCGTCCACGATGGCCTGGGTATCGACCTCCTGAGGGGCGCCGGTCGGCGCGGGAGCGGTCTGGGCGGAGGCGGCGCCGAGGCCCGCGAGGAGCGACAGGGAGGCGGCGAACGGAATCAGGCGAATCGACATGTCGGGGCGGACTCCGAATCGGGACGGGCGGATGAACATAGGCCCGGCACGCTGCGATCCGGCGCGCAGTTTGGAAAGGCTTCAAGGCGTGCTGCGAGCGTCGGCCCGCTCACAAACCCGTGAGGGGAAACGAAAAACCCGCCCGGGCGACGGAGCGTGGTGCTCCGCGTGCCCGTGCGGGTTCGCGATTTTGGGTCGGGGCCGGCCTCTGCGGGCCGGCCCCGAAATCTCGTCTCAGACCGCCGGCTGCAGGGCCGGAGCCGGGAGATCCGAATCCAGGGGCATCGGGTTGCCGCCGAGGGCCGCGTCGAGCTTGGCCATGTCGACCTCGCCTTCCCAGCGGGCGACCACGATGCAGGCCACCGCGTTACCGATGAAGTTGGTCAGCGCGCGGCACTCGGACATGAAGCGGTCCACGCCGAGGATCAGCGCCATGCCGACGACCGGCACCGAAGGGACCACCGCCAGCGTCGCCGCCAGGGTGATGAAGCCGGAGCCGGTGACGCCGGCCGCACCCTTCGAGGAGAGCATCGCCACGAGGAGGAGGAGGGCCTGCTCGCCGTAGCTCAGGGGGGTGTCCGTGGCCTGGGCGATGAAGAGCGCCGCCATCGTCATGTAGATGTTGGTGCCGTCGAGGTTGAACGAGTAGCCGGTGGGGACCACGAGGCCGACCACAGGCTTGGAGCAGCCGGCGCGCTCCATCTTCTCGAGAAGCGAGGGCAGGGCCGACTCGGAGGAGGAGGTGCCGAGCACGAGGAGCAGCTCTTCCTTGATGTAGCGGATGAGCTTGATGATCGAGAAGCCGTTGTAGCGGGCGACCGCGCCGAGCACGCCGAGCACGAAGATGGCGGAGGTCAGGTAGAAGGCGCCGACGAGGTAGGCGAGGTTGGCCAGCGATGCGATGCCGTACTTGCCGATGGTGAAGGCCATGGCGCCGAAGGCGCCGATGGGGGCGACCTTCATGATGATGTGGACGACGCCGAAGACCGCCTCGGACAGGATCTTGATGAAGTCGAGGACCGGCTTGCCGCGATCGCCCAGGAAGGCGAGGCCGAAGCCGAACAGCACCGAGAAGAACAGCACCTGAAGGATCTCGCCGCCCGAGAACGCACCCACCGCCGTGGAGGGGATGATGTTCATGAGGAAGTCGGTGATCGTCTGCGTCTTCGCCTTGTCGGCGTACATCGCGATCGACTTCGGATCGAGGGACTTGGGATCGATGTGCATGCCCGCGCCCGGCTGGACGAGGTTGGCCACGATCAGGCCGACGATGAGCGCCAGCGTCGAGAAGGTGATGAAGTAGATCAGGGCCTTGCCGCCTACGCGGCCGACCTTCTCGAGATTGGTCATGCCGGCGATGCCGGAGACCACGGTGAGGAAGATCACCGGCGCGATGATCATCTTGACGAGCTTGATGAAGGCGTCGCCGAGCGGCTTCATGTCCGCGCCGACCTGGGGATAGAAGTGGCCGAGCGTGATGCCGATGATCACGGCGACGATCACCTGGAAATACAGGGTCCGGTAGATCGGCTTGGGCTTCGGCGGGGCGTGCGGGGCGGTGAGGGGCAGTGGTACGGCAGCCATGTGGGCGTTCTCCCGGTGGGTGTCTCGAAGGGTTGACGGTTCGGCGCCGGGGCATGGCCCCGTCACCGTCCGCTCTTGGTCTTGGCGCCTCGGGGTCCGGGCCGTCCCGGTCGCGCCCCGGCGGGTCGCGATGACGGGAGGTCGAACCCTCCGGCAAACAGCCCTGCAGAGCGTGCAGGGCTGCGATACCCTCCCGGAATGGCAACCGGCGTGCCAGCCCGGGAACCCGCGAAACTTTTTCTTAAATACCTGAAAAGAGGATGGTTTTTTCCGTGATGCCCGCACCCTCCCGAACGCGCCTTGCGAAATTCCGGACGTGGGGCCGGAAATCCGTCCGGAAATTCGCAGCGGTCTGCAGCGCATGAGGCCGCTGGCCCCGTCCGATGCGCTGCGCCGCGTGCGGGCGCATGCGCCCGATCGGCAGAGCCTGTTCTTCCTGGCGAGCCTCGCCGCGATCCTGCTGGCGGCGTGGGCGGCCGGACGGGTCGCCGCGCGCTGGGCCATGGATGACCTCCGGCGCACCGCGCAGGCGGCCATCGCCCTCCAGGTCGGGGCCCTCGGGGCCGAGATGCAGAAGCAGACCTCCCTGCCGCTGGCGCTCGCGGCCGACCCCGAGATCGCCGCGGCGGCGCAGGGGACGTCCGACGCCGGTCTCGTCGCGCGCGTGAACCGGCGCCTCGCCGAGGTGGCCAACGCCACCGGCTCGGCCGTGATCTACGTGATCCGCCCCGACGGGATCACCGTGGCGGCGAGCAACGCGGAATCCCCGGGCAGCTTCCTCGGCCGCGACTACGCGTTCCGGCCCTACTTCCGGGAAGCCATGCGGGACGGGGCGGGCTCGCAATTCGCCCTCGGCACCGTGAGCGGGCGCGCCGGCCTCTACCTGTCCCGCCGCATCGGCACCGCCGGCGGCGTGGTGGTGGTCAAGATCGAGTTCGACGCCGTCGAGGCGGGCTGGCGCGCGGCCGAGGACGCGGTCTTCGTCACCGATGCGCGCGGCATCGTCCTCGTGGCGAGCGATCCGGCCTGGCGCTTCACCACCCTCCGGCAGATCGGCGAGGCCGAGCGCCGACGCATCCGCGAGGCCCTGGATTTCGGCGACGCTCCCCTCGGGCCGGTGCCGCTCCATCCCATTCCGGGCAGCGAGGACCTGGCGCGGGCGGGCCGGGGGGCGCAGCCCGCCCGCGTGGTCCTGCGCCTCGATGCGCCGATCCCCGGCACCGGCTGGCGGCTCCACACCCTGACCCCCCTCGGCGGCACGGTGGAGCGCGAGCGGGTGCAGGCCTGGATCATCGCCGGCCTCCTCACGGGCCTCGCCTGCCTCGGCCTCGGCGCGCTGGCCGGCCGCGGCCGGCGCAACCGCGAACGCCTCGTGCGGGCCTCCGCGCAGCGGGACGCCCTGGAGGCCCGCGTGCGGGAGCGGACCCTGGAACTTACCGACGCCAACCGGCTCCTGCGCCTCGAGATCGAGGAGCGCCAGCGGGCGGAGGCCGAGCGCGAGCGCCTCGGCCGCGAACTCGCCCAGGCCGGGCGCCTCGCGGCTTTGGGCCAGTTCGCCGCCAGCATGGCCCACGAGATCAACCAGCCGCTGGCCGCCATCCGCTCCTACGCCGACAACGCCGCCATCCTGGTCCGGCGCGGCCGTGCCGACGAGGCGGCGGAGAACGCCGTCGCCATCGGCCGGCTCACCGACCGCATCGGCGGGCTGACGCGCCAGCTCAAGGGGTTCGCCCGGCGGGCCTCGGCCAAGCGCGAGCCGGTGGCGCTGGCCGGCATCCTGAACAACAGCCTGGAACTCGTGGAGGCGCGGGCTGCGTCCGCCGGTCTGCGCCTCGCCGTGGAGCCCGGTGCCCCCGATCTGGCGGTGCTCGGCGACGGGCCGCGCCTGGAGCAGGTGGTGGTGAACCTGCTCCAGAACGCCCTCGATGCGGTGGCGGGCCGCCCCGGGGCGCGGGTCGGCCTGCGGGTGCGCGAGGCCGAGCCCGGCCGCATCGCCGTGGAGGTCCACGACAACGGTCCGGGCATGCCCGAGGCGGTGCGGGCGCAGGTGTTCGATGCCTTCTTCACCACCAAGTCGGACGGGCTCGGCCTCGGACTCGCCATCGCCCGCGGAATCGTCGAGGATTGCGGTGGAAGCCTCACCGCCCTGGACGATCCGGCGGGGGGCACGATCTTCCGCGTGGATCTGGCGAAGGCCCCGGCACAAGGGGCCGCCGAGACGGGCGGACCGGCGGCTGCGCCGGTGGAGGAAGCGACGTGAGCGAGACAGGGGCAGGGCCGTCCGCGGCCGAACGGGTCGTCTTCATCGACGACGAGGCGGAGGTGTGCCGGGCCAACCGGCAGAGCCTGGAACTCGACGGCTACCGGGTGGAGACCTTCGGGGCCGCCGCACCCGCCCTGACGGCGATCCTGGCCGATCCGCCCGGCCTCGTGATCACAGACGTGCGCCTGCCCGACCTCGACGGGAACGCCCTGTTCGCGCGCCTGCGGGCCATCGATCCGGAACTGCCCGTGATCCTGATCACCGGCCACGGCGATATCCGCATGGCGGTGGCGGCGATGCGCGACGGCGCCTACGACTTCCTGGCCAAGCCCTACCCGGCCGAAGCCCTGCTCGCCTCGGCGCGGCGCGCCCTCGACCGGCGCCGCCTCGTCTTGGAGAACCGCCGCCTGCGCGCCCGCCTCGACGCGGCTCTGGAGGAGGACCCGGCCTTCCTCGGGGTCTCCCCCGAGATCGTGCGCCTGCGCAAGCTCGTGCGCGAGGTGGCCCAAGCCGATGTCGACGTCCTCGTCTTCGGCGAGACCGGCTCGGGCAAGGAGGTGGTGGCGAGCGCCCTGCACCGCTGGGGCCGGCGGGCCAAGCGCAACTTCGTGGCGATGAATTGCGGCGCGCTGCCCGACAGCGTCGTGGAGAGCGAATTGTTCGGTCACGAGGCCGGTGCCTTCACAGGCGCCCTGAAGCGGCGCGTCGGCCGCATCGAGCACGCTCAAGGCGGCACCCTGTTCCTCGACGAGATCGAGAGCATGCCCCTCGGCCTCCAGGTGAAGATCCTGCGCGTGCTCCAGGAGCGGGTGGTCGAGCCTCTGGGGAGCAACGACATCCTGCCCATCGACATGCGCGTGGTGGCGGCCACCAAGGTGGATCTCGGCCAGGCGGCGGCGCAGGGCACCTTCCGGGACGACCTCTACCATCGGCTCAACGTGATCACGATCGCCATCCCGCCCCTGCGCGACCGGCGCGAGGACGTGATGCTGCTGTTCCAGGAGTTCCTGCGCCGCGCCTCGGCGCGCTTCAAGCGCGAAGTCCCGGCGGTGAGCGCCCACGCGATGGACCACCTGCGCCGGCACGACTGGCCGGGCAACGTGCGCGAACTCGGCCACTTCGCCGAGCGCTACGCCCTCGGGCTCGGGCAGTCGGACTTCTCGGCGCCCGAGCCGGCGGCCGCCGGGACCCTCGCCGAGCAGGTCGACCGCTTCGAGCGCGGGCTGATCCGCGAGGAGCTCATCGTGGCCGCCGGCGACGTGCGGCTCGCCGCCGAATCCCTCGGCACCCCGCGCAAGACCCTCTACGACAAGATCGCCCGCCACGGCCTGACGCCGACGGATTACCGCTGACCCCGGTCCGGCGTTGTGCCGGCGCTCAGGTCGCCGCCGGGCCGGGTACGGGCAGGCCGAATTTCAGATCCTTGATGCGCCAAGCGTAGCGCGCGAGCCAAGAGCGGTGGGGCGCGAAGGCGGCGGCGAACGCCGTGGTGTCATCGCAGCCGGTGAGGCGCCGCAGGGACCCGACCGCGGCGACGTCGCCCACCGGCCAGATGTCGGGATCGCCGTAATGGAAGATGCCGATCATGTCGGCGGTCCAGGGCCCGACCCCCTTGATTCGGCACAGGATGGCCGAGCGCTCGGCATGGGTCATCGCGGCGAGGCTGTCATCCAGGTGACCCATGGCCTCGGCTGCGCGAATGGCTTGAAGCGCCCGGACCTTGTTGCCCGAGAGGCCGCAGGCCCGAAGCAGATCCGTGTGTTCGGGAACGAAGAGGTCGCGCGGCACCAGTCCCAGCCCGGCGGCGGCGACCTCGATCCGGGCCCGGATCGCGTTGGCGGCGCGGATGGAGAGTTGCTGGTTCACGACCTCGACACAGAGGCGCGCAGCGACATCGGTGCGGCTCGGCGGCTCGATCGCCAGAGGACCGACCACCGCGATCGCCTCGGCCAGGGGCGGGGAGACGCGCGCCGCGATGGCCAGAACGTGGTGATGCAGGTGGTCAGGATCGTGCACGGTGTCGTCCCGCGCGAGGCAACCGGGTGCCCGGCCCCGTCGGGCCGGGCGTCGGGCCCGCCTTAGCGGTCGCGGCGCTCGCGACGCTCCATGCGCTCCTCGCGGCGCTCCATGCGATCCTCGCGACGGTCCGGATCGACGCCGAGGACACCGCCGACCGTGCCGGTCGCCGCACCCACGGCACCGCCGACGATGCCGCCCACGGGGCCGGCGGCGCGGTTGCCGTCCTCGGCGCCACGCTCGGCGCCGCGCAGGGTGCCCTGCGCCTGGGCGGTGCCCGAGAGGGCGACGGGGGTGAGGATGAGGGCGGCGGCGATGATGATGTTCTTCATGGAAGAGCTTCCTTTATGACGTGCGGTCACGCCCGGCGGGCCGGGCAGGCATGCCGGGTCAACGGCCGAGCGCCGGAAAGGTCCCATCGCGGATGGATTTCGTCGCCTTCAGGCCCCGGCCGCTTGCAAGGGGCCAGCCAATCGGCCCCGTGCCGGCAGGCATCCGATCGGTCGAAGCCCAGTTTTTAACCGGTCTAGTTAAAGTATTGAGGCGTTGATCTACGAATAAACCTTCGCCATGGTCGCCGCCGATGCGACCGGGTCCAGTCACGCACACGCCAATCCGTTCCGGCCCGTCCGCGACCATGCGGGCTGGCGCCGCCCTGGCGGAAATCCGGCCCCTGGCGCCGTTCTTCTGCCTGTACGTCTCGTTCGGCGCCACCCTCGGCTTCCTATCCGGCGCCGTGCCGCTGATCCTGCGGGCGCAGGGACTGGACCTGACCGAAGTCGGCCTGCTCCAGCTCATCAACCTGCCGGTCGGCCTCACCTTCCTGTGGGCGCTCGCCCTCGACCGCCTCCGTCTGCCGGTCCTACCGCATCGGACGGGCTGGATCGCGGCCGCGCAGGCCGCGACGATCGGGCTGCTCTGCCTGCTGTCGCTGGGCGAGCACTGGCCCCTGGCGGCGCTGCTCGGGCTCGCCATCGCGGCCTGCGCGGGCAGCGCCACCATGGACATCGCCCTGGAAGCCCTGGTGGTCGAGACCGTGCCGGCGGACCGGCGCGCCTTCATGGCTTCGGCCAAGCTCGGCGGCGCCTCCCTGGGCGGTATCCTCGGCGTGGGGGTGCTGGTGGGCGCCTACGAGACCTTGGGCTGGGCCAACGCCGTGCTGGCCTGTGCGGCCCTCAACCTCGCCTGCCTCCTGCCGATCCTGCGCTATCCGGAGACGCGCCTGCGGGGTTCGAGCGCGCGCGACAGGACGCCGGAGCGCCTCGCCGGGGCCCTGTCCCGCCTGCGCACCCTCGTGCCCCGCATTCTGGCGCTCGGGGCCTACTTCGCCGCGGCCTACCTCATTTCCGGTCCCAACACCCTGGCGCTCCTCGACCTCGGGGTGAGCCTGCCGCAGGTCGGCTTCCTCACCGGCACCGTGTTGCCGGCCGTGAACCTCGTCATGGCCCTGGTGGCGGGCGGCCTCGCCGCGCGCTTCGGCACCCTCCGGCTGATCGCGGCGGGCGGCCTCGGCGTGCTCGCCACGGGCGGGCTGATGGCGGCGGCCTGCGCCGCCGGGGCGGCCTGGCTCGCCGTCGCCGCCACCGTCCTGAACTTCCTTTGCGGGGGCATCCTCGGGGTGCCGGTCTTCCGGATGATCTACACCTGGGCCCAGGGGCCGCGCCCGGCCACGGACTACGCCCTGCTGTTCGGGGCGGCCTTCTTCGCAGCGATGCCCCTGCGGGTCGCCGCGCCGGCCATCGCGGGCGGGCTCGGCTGGCCGGGCTACTTCGCCGCCGTTCTGCCGGTCTACGCCTTCGCGGTCGCCTGGCTCGCGGTTACGATCGCCCGCACGGGGCCCGAACCGGGGCCGGCTTCATGATGCCCGACGTCCTGATCGCCGAGGTCGCCGCCCGCGTGCCGGACTCCCTCGGCGCCTACCGGGGCAGCGTCGCGGCCAGGCCCGGCGGGCCCGGGGCGCGGCCCCTGACCGCCCTGCGGGACCCGGCCGTGTTCGACGCGACCCTCGCGGCCTTCGGCGCCGGCTTCGGGGCGGTCGACCGCCGCATCCTCGTCTCGTACTGGAGCCAGTTCTACTTCGCCGC
>NZ_JAIEOF010000090.1 GCF_019750675.1 Methylobacterium sp. | reverse complement strand
TCTGAGGCCACCGCGCCTCCCGAAGCAGATTTCGCAAAAGTGGTGGCCGGTTTTGCGACGAAAATCTGCGGCACACCAATAGCCTGAGCATCCTCGCGCTGGCACGCCAACGCGAGGATGCTCAGGGAGCGACGAACCAGAACCGGCGCTTCGAGAACAGCATGTCCGGCTGCCCGACGCTCGCCACCGGTCGGCAATGGGTGTCCGGGCGGGACGCCGCCTCGGGGCGGGAAGCCGTATCGGCGGTCTTGGCCGCCGGAAGCATGAGTGCCGTCGAGACCGGGAACAAGCCGAGCCGGGCCTGGATGGCGGGCTGGCGCACGGCCGAGATCGTGACGATCCCCACCAGCAGACCGCCCGCGATGGTGCCGAGAACGAAGTTCATCATGGTGGTGGAATCCGGCGTGTCCCGCAGGCTCGGCGGGATCGCGCGCCCTCCCTCGTCGCATTTCTCGGCATGATTACGGCACGGCTGCGTCTTACGATGCGTTAACATTGAAATGGCTAAGGTCCCCCCGTCGGCCCGATTCGGGCCCCACGCGCCCCAGGGGGATGACCAGCGATGTCG
The DNA here is from genome assembly GCF_019750675.1 of Methylobacterium sp. GTDB lineage: Bacteria > Pseudomonadota > Alphaproteobacteria > Rhizobiales > Beijerinckiaceae > Methylobacterium. The sequence goes on along the minus strand of NZ_JAIEOF010000090.1, from coordinate 11,664 downwards.
TACGGAGCCAGCGCCTATGCACGCGTCGCACAGACCGCGCTGTCGCCGCGCGAAGCGGAAGCCGCCGTGCTGCTCAAGGCCGCGGGCCGCCTGCAGGCGATCCAGTCCGATTGGATCAATCAGGCCCCGGCGCTCAACGAGGCACTGAACTTCAACCAGAAGGTCTGGACGATCATCGCGGGCGCGGCGACCGCGCCCGAGAGCCCGCTGCCCGCCGAGATCAAGACCAGTATCGCCGAACTCTCCACCTTCATCTTCAAGCGGATGATCGACACGCTGATCGAGCCGAGCGCCGAGAAGCTCACGGCCCTCATCAGCATCAACCAGAACATCGCCGCCGGCCTGCGCCAGTAGGCCGGGCGCCGCTCCGTTCCGGCTCGCCGAACCTGCCCGCCCGCCGCTCTCGCGCGTGGCGGGCGCCTCCCCGATCCCTCAGGACATCGAAGCCGCGGGCGCGCCCAGCCGCTCGGTCAGGCTTTGCTCGTACTGGATGAGGTCCCGGCAGCGCTTGAGCGCCCGGTAGCGCTCCCCTTCCGCGAGCAAGTCGTGGATGTCGCGCAGGTAGGGTGCCATGCTGGGCGCGGCTTCCATCAGGGCGTTGGCCTGACGCACGAACAGGTCCTCCGCCTCCACGGTCGGCTCCGCGAGGTAGAGCACCGTCAGGGTGAGATAGAGCCGCTTGCAGGCCGTGTCGGCTTCGCTCTCCGAGATGATGTCGCTGCCACGCAGGAAGTTCGTCATCGTCTCGATGACGAAGCTCGACCGGCGCGGCCCGTTGCGGATCGCGGCGCCTCCGATGAGCAGACGTTCCCCCGGCTTGAGTTCGATCTTCAGGGGCATTGCGGATGTCGAAACGCGGTACGGTCCCCCGTCTTCGCCGAACAGAGTTAACGGATCGTGAAGTACCTCCGCCGCAGGCGGCTAAGGCCTTGACACCATTCACGAGGCAGCGGGATCTCGCGGCGTTGAGGCCCAGCCACGGCGGTCGCGTTCGCAGGATGGCGGCGTCGACCGCAGGCCGCCGGGCGGGCGTCAGGACCGGGCCGCCGGGCTTCGGTGCCGTCCCACGCGTCAGGCGGTGCGGTCGACGGGATGGGCTGCCGGCCGGGCGCGGGCCTCGGCGGCCTCCGCGTAGGCGCGGGCTTTCAGCACGACCGGATCTGGCAGTTGCACCACGACGTCGCCCGAACTGGGATCCACCTCCTGATAGACCACCGCTTTGGTGTCGCGATCGATCCGGATGCGGGGTTCGGGTGCGGCGACGGCGGGGCTGCGGGGCTCATCGGCGCGTTCGGATGTCCGCGCGGTCCCGGTGCGGGGATCGTTCGCGCGCTCACGATCCCGGATATCGACCTGCACGGCCGGCGTCAGGGGTGCGGGTGCCGAGACGGGCTGTACCGGCGGGATGGGCGCGGGCGTCGCGCCGGTGGCGCGGACGGGCGGCGCAGGGCCTAGGCTGGGGATGTACATCGCACGCTCGCGTGGTCGACGGTTGCATTTGTGACCAGACAAGACACGGGACGTGAATCGGATCTTAAGGTTCGGGGCCTGCGCACCCCCATTCCGCGCAACGTTCAGAACGAAACACGAAAAAGATGGGTCGTTTTTTAACGATTGTCCCTGGTCGAGACTTTCGCTCCCCGGGAGAGACCGGCGACCGGTCTCAGATATCGATGGCCGGCGCACCGCGTCCGACCCCGTGGGGATCGAAGGCCACGCTCTTGATGACGGCGAAGACCGGCATGCCGGGCACGAGGCCGAGTTCGTCGGCGGCGGCGCGGGTCAGGCGGGCGGCCAGCACCGCGCCGTTGCAGTCGACCTCCACCAGGATCGTGCCCTCGGCGAGGGGGGCGAGGCCGCGCACCCGCCCGGCGAGGCGGTTGCGGGCGCTCAGGCCCACCGGCGCTTCGAGGGCGAGGAGCACGTCCCGGGCCGGCACGTGCACACGTACGGCAGTGCCGGGGGCCAGCGCGATGCGGGGCACCAGGAGTTGCCCGGCGCGGCCGGAAAGCCGGGTCAGGTCCACGGACGGGGCTTCGGCCTCCACCACCATGTCGAGGAGTGCGCCGGCCTCCGCTGCATGGAACGCTCCGAGATCGCCCCGGCGCAGGATCGCCTCGGCGGGTCCGGCGGCGGCGACCCGGCCCTCCTCCAGCACCACGATGGTGTCGGCGAGGCGCGCCACCTCGGAGACCGCGTGGCTGACATACACGATGGGGATGCCGGCCGCGTCGCGCAGGCGCTCGATCAGCGGCAGGATCTCGGCCTTGCGCTCGGCATCGAGGGCGGCGAGGGGCTCGTCCATGAGAAGCAGGCGGGGGCGCGACAGCAGCGCCCGGCCGATCGCCACCCGCTGCCCCTCGCCGCCCGAGAGGCCGGCGGGGCGCCGGTCGAGGAGGTGGCCGATGCCCAGGAGCGCGATCACCGCCCCTGGATCCAGCCCGGCGGCGTCCCCGCGTCCCCGGGCGAACCAGCGCCCATAGGCGAGGTTCTGCCGCACCGAGAGGTGGGGCATCAACCGCGCCTCCTGGAACACCGTGCCGATGCGGCGGCGATGGGCGGGCACGTGCAGGCCGCGCTCCGTGTCGAGCAGGGTCTCGTCGTCGAGGACGATCCGGCCCCGGTCGGGCCGGGCCAGACCGGCGAGGCAGGCGATGACCGTGGACTTGCCGGAGCCCGAGCGCCCGAACAAGGCGGTGAGGCCGCCGGGGGCGGCGAAGCGCACGTCGAGGCGGAACGTGCCGCGCGCGAGCGCGAGGTCGACGGTGATCGCCATGCCTCAGCCCGCCCCGAGCCGGCGCCCGAGGCGCCGGGCCAGGAGTTCCGAGACGAGCAACGCGGCCATCGAGAGCGCCACCGAGACCAGGGTGAGGCGCAGGGCCCCCGCCTCGCCGCCGGGCACCTGAGTCAGGGTGTAGATTGCGGAGGGCAGGGTCTGGGTCTCGCCGGGGATGTTCGACACGAAGGTGATGGTCGCGCCGAACTCACCCATCGCCTTGGCGAAGGCCAGGACGGCGCCCGCGAGCACACCCGGCAATGCCAGCGGCAGGGTCACGGTGAGAAAGACGGCGAGCGGCCCGGCGCCCAACGTGGCGGCGGCCTGCTCGAGGCGGGCATCCACCGCCTCCAGGGAGAGGCGCATCGCCCGCACCATCAGGGGAAAACCCATCACCGCGCAGGCCAGCGCCGCCCCGGTCCAGCGGAAGGAGAACACGATGCCGAGTTCGGCCAGTGCCGCCCCGAAGGTCCCGCGCCGGCCAAAAGCGAGGAGCAGGAGGTAGCCCGTCACCACCGGCGGCAGGATGAGCGGCAGGTGGACGAGCCCATCGAGGAGCGCGCGCCCGGGAAAGCGCTTTCGCGCCAGGAGCCAGGCGACGGCGAGACCCGGGACGAGGCTCGCCAGCGTCGCCACACCGGCGACGCGCAGGCTGAGGACGATGGCCGTCCACTCGTCCGGGGTCAGGCCGAGGGGGTTCACGGCCGCGAAGGTCAGGTCCGGTTCTCGGCGCCGATCACCGAAAAGCCCTGGCGCTCGAAGAACACCCGGGCGGTGGGGCTGCGCAGATAGGCCAGCAGCGCCGCTGCATCTGGGTTGGTCGAGTCCCGGGTCAGCGCCACCGGGTAGATCACCGGCGGATGGCTGTCGGTCGGGAAGGTGGCGAGCACGCGGACGCTCGGGTCGGAGACTGCGTCGGTGGCGTAGACGATGCCGAGCGGCACCTCGCCCCGCGCCACCAGGAGGAGCGCCGCGCGCACGTTCTCGGCCTGCGCGATCCGGCCCTTCACGCCCTCCCAGGCGCGGAGATGTTCGAGGGCCGCCTTGCCGTACTTGCCGGCCGGCACCGCCTCGACGTTGCCCATGGCGATGCGCCCGTCCCCCAGGGCCTTGGAGAGATCGAGACCGGGCTTGAGGTCCACGGCCAGGGACGAATCCTTGGGGGCGATCAGCACGAGGGCGTTGCGCAGGAGGTTCAAGCGGGTGCCGGGCTTCAGGCCATCCTTGCCCGCGACGTAGTCCATCCAGGCGAGGTCGGCGGAGACGAACAGGTCGGCCGGAGCCCCGGCCTCGATCTGCTTGGCCAGCGCGCTGGAGGCCGCGTACGAGATTCGGGCGGTCTTGCCCGTCTCCTTCGTCCAAGCGGCGCTCGCCTCGTCGAGGGCGTTCTTCAGGCTGGCGGCCGCGAACACCACCACGGGCGATTCGGCCTGCGCCGGGGCGATCCCCCGGGCGAGCCCGAGGCCGGCCACCACGCCCAGAACCGCGCCGAGCAACGTCCGCCTCGTCTGATTCATCGCCCTGCTCTTACATTTTCTGCCGGAGCGCCCGCCATAGCACGGAACGGCGCCGCGGCGATCAGGCGCCGCGCTCTTCCTCGTCGAGGGACGGACGCTCGGTGCGGTGCAGGCGGCTGAGGAGGACGAGCATCGGCCCGGGCATCGGTCCCGTCAGGGTGTCGGCATCCGAAAAGATCCCGCGCTCGCGCGCGAGGCGCCGACGGGCCTTGGACTTTCCTGCGAGGACGACCGGCGTTCGACCGCCGGTTCTTCTTATTTTCATACGCACAACGCACGCTCCGACATCGAAATGAGGCGGGAGAAGCCACCACAAACGCGGCTCCCGTCGTTCCGTTCCGGTCAAGCTTGAGCGCAGCGTGGCGGCGGGACGTCGCGGATGCGTGGTGGCGGCAGGGTCGCGCGGATGGTAGAGCCCCGACCATGCTCGAAGGCCTGCCTCCCCACCGCCCGACCCACGTGCTGCGCCTCCTCACCGACGAGGGCTCGGCACGCGCGATGACCGACCTCCTCGGCGAGATGTTCGATCCGACCCAGACGGCGGTGGCCGCCTTCGAGGCGGAGGACGGCCGGACCTGGCGCCTGGAGGCCTATTTCGCCGACGCGCCCGACGAGGACATGGTCCGCGACCTGATCCGCCCCGTGGTTGGCGCGCAGGCGGACGTCGCCACCTTCGAGACCATCGACCAGCAGGATTGGGTGCGCGCCTCGCTCGAGGGCCTGAAGCCCGTGCGGGCGGGCCGCTTCCTCGTCCACGGCAGCCACGACCGCGACACGGTCCGGGCCAACGACCTCGCCATCGAGATCGAGGCGGCGCTGGCGTTCGGCACCGGCCATCACGGCACCACGCTCGGCTGCCTCCGGGCCTTCGCGAACATCCTCAAGCAGGGGCGTCCGGCCCACGTGCTCGACGTCGGCACCGGCACCGGCATCCTCGCCTTCGCGGCGGCCAAGGCCCTGCACACACCCGTCATCGCCGGCGACCTCGACCCGGAGGCGGTGACCACCGCCATCGGCAACGCCCGCCTCAACGGGCTCGGGCCGGTGCTCCGGCTCTACCAGGGCCCGGGCGTGCGCCACGGCCTCGCCGACCGGCCCCGCCGCTTCGACGTGGTCTTCGCCAACATCCTGGCGCGACCGCTGAAGGGGCTGGCGCCGTCCCTGACGGCGGTGGTCGCCGATCACGGCGTGCTGATCCTCTCCGGCCTCATCGAGCGCGACGTTCCGGGCGTGCTCTCCACCTATCGCCACCGCGGCTTCCACCTCGCCCGGCACGGGCTGATCGAGGGCTGGGCGACGCTGGTGTTGAAGCGCGGCGGCGCGGCGGCGCGCCCGCGCCGGACGCGGTTGCGGCCCTTCTGAGCCCGGCGTAACCCTTGAGCGCCATGACCCGCGCCCGCTTCCAGACCTTCGACGATCCGAGCCACCGCCAGGGGGCCGCCCGCATCCGCGCCCTGCGCGAAGCCCTGGCACAGGCCGGGCTGGACGGCTTCGTGGTGCCCCGCGCCGACGAGCACCAGTCCGAGTACGTGCCGCCCCAGGCCGAGCGCCTCGCCTGGCTCACGGGCTTCACCGGCTCGGCCGGCACCGCCGTGATCCTGGCCGAGGAGGCCGCCCTCGTCGTCGACGGGCGCTACACTCTCCAGGCCCCGGCCCAGGTCGACACCGCATTCATCACCCCGGTGCCACTCGCCGAGACCAGCGTGGCGGCCTGGGTCGGCGCCCACATCAAGCCCGGGCAGGTTCTGGCCTACGATCCCTGGCTGCACACCCCCGACAGCGTGGCGCGCCTGGAGCGCGCAGTGGCCAAGGCCGGCGCGCGCCTGCAGGCGGTGGAGGCGAACCCCGTCGACGCGGTCTGGACGGACCGGCCGGAGCCGCCGGCGGGGGCCGTCGTCGCCCATCCGCCGGACCTGGCCGGCGAGTCCGCCGAGGACAAGCTCGACCGCATCCGGGCGGCCCTGGCCGAGGCGGACGACGCCGCCCTGGTGATCTCCGATCCGCACAACCTCGCCTGGGCCTTCAACCTGCGCGGCGGCGACGTGGCCCATACGCCCCTGGCGCTCGGCTACGCGCTGGTGCCGCGCGCGGGCCGCGCCGCCCTCTACCTGACCTCCCCGAACCTCAGCCCTGAGTTGCGCGAAGCCCTGGCACCCCTGGCCGACCTGCATCCGCGCGCCGCCTTCACGGACGGCCTCGCGGCCCAGGCGGCGAACGCCGCGCGCCTGCGCCTCGACGCCGCCACGGCCGCCTTCGCCCTCAAGCAACGGGTCGAGGCGGCCGGCGGCGTCGCCGATCTCGGACCCGATCCGATCACCGCCATGAAGGCGATCAAGAACCCGGCCGAGATCGCCGGCACCCGCGCCGCCCATCTTCGCGATGGGGTCGCGGTGACCCGCTTCCTCGCCTGGCTCGATGCCCAGGGCCAGACGCTGACCGAGATCGGCGCCGTGGAGGCCCTGGAGGATTTCCGCGCCGAGGGCGGCCTGCTGCGCGACGTCTCGTTCCCGACGATCTCGGGCAGCGGCGCCAACGGCGCCATCGTCCACTACCGGGTCAGCCGGGAGACCGACCGGCAGATCCGGCCCGGCGAGCTGTTCCTCGTGGATTCCGGGGCGCAATACGCCGACGGCACCACCGATATCACCCGCACGGTGGCGATCGGCACGCCCTCCGAAGCGATGCGCGACCATTTCACCCGCGTGCTCCGGGGGCATATCGGCATCGCCCGGGCGGTGTTCCCGAAGGGCACCACGGGGGCGCAGATCGATGCCTTCGCCCGCCTGCCGCTCTGGGAGGCTGGGCTCGACTTCGACCACGGCACCGGCCACGGCGTCGGGTCCTTCCTGTCGGTGCACGAGGGGCCGCAGCGCATCGCCAAGACCGGGACGGTCGCCCTCGAGCCGGGCATGATCCTTTCGAACGAACCGGGCTACTACAAGCCCGGCGCCTACGGCATCCGGCTGGAGAACCTCGTCCTCGTGGAGCCCCGCGAAGTGCCAGGGGCCGAGCGCGCGATGCTCGGCTTCGAGACCCTGACCCTCGCTCCCTTCGACCGTCGCCTGATCCGGCCCGATGGGCTGAGCCCGGAGGAGATGGCCTGGATCGACGCCTACCATGCTCGCGTGCGGGAGGCCCTGGCGCCGCATCTCGACGCGGCGACGCGGGCCTGGCTCGAAGAGGCGACCCGGCCGATGGTGGCAACGGTCTGACCCGGCCCGCGCCCGGAGCGCCGGGTGTCCTTCGCGGCGATCCTGGGGCTCCCGGAGGACCGCAAAGGCAGGGACGCGAGATCTCGCGGCCAAGGTCTCACCGCCGAGGTCTCGCGGCTTCGAGATTTTGCGCTCCCGCGGAACGGACGTAACCTGCGCGCTTCAAGCACCGAACGGGACTCGATGATCCGGCTACTCGCCCTGGCGCTCGCGCTCTTCGGCCTCTCTCTCCCCGCCGCCTCCGCGCAGGGGTTCAAGGTGCCGGCCGACCTCGTGAAGGCGAGCCTCGTCGGGGAGCCCTCCGCGATCCGACCCGGCGAGCCCTTCACGGTCGCCATCCGCATGGTGATGCGGCCACACTGGCACGTCTACTGGCGCAATCCCGGCGATTCCGGCCTCGCCCCGGAGGTCGCCTGGACGCTGCCGGCCGGGTTCTCGGCGGGGCCGCTTCAGTGGCCCGCCCCGAGCCGCATCCCCGTCTCGCACCTGATGAACTTCGGCTACGAGGGCGAGGCCGTCCTGCTCGCGGAAATGACCCCGCCGGTCACGCTGGCGCCCGGCAAGGCGGTGACGCTCCAGGCCAAGCTGACCTACCTCGTCTGCGAGCGCGAATGCGTGCCGGGCTCGGCCGACCTGCGCCTGACGCTGCCGGTGGCGCAGGGCGGCACCAGCACGGGGGTCGCGCCCGGCGCGATGATGCTGTTCGAGGCCGCCCGCGCGGCCCTGCCGGTGCCCGCCCCCTGGCCGGTGCGCTACGGCGCCGAGAACGGGCGCCTGCAGGTGCACCTCGCCGTGCCCCCGGGGCTCGCGGCGTCCTCTGTCGCCTACTTCCCCTATGCCGAGACCGCCATCGAGAACGCCGCGGCCCAGGAGGCGCGCAGCGACGCGGACGGCCTGCACATCGATCTCGCCCGTGGCGACACCACCGAGGCGGCACCCGCGACCCTGCCGGGGGTGATCACCTTCGACGAGGCGACGCCGGACGGACTCGTGCGCCGCGCCTACGCCATCGGCGAGGCCCCGGGCGCGGCCGTCGCCGCCACGGCCTCCGCCGCCCCGTCGGCCCCGGTACCGGTTCAGGCCCCGGACGAGAGCCTGACCCTGTGGAGCGCGGCCGGCCTCGCCTTCCTGGGCGGCCTCCTCCTTAACCTGATGCCCTGCGTCTTCCCCGTCCTGTCGATCAAGGTGCTCAGCCTCGTGTCGCATTCCGGCGAACCGGCGGGGCGCGTCCGGCTGCACGGGCTCGCCTACACGGCCGGCGTGCTCGCGTCCTTCCTGGCGCTCGCCGGCCTGCTCATCGCCCTGAAGGGCGCGGGCGCCGGTATCGGCTGGGGCTTCCAGCTGCAATCGCCCCTGGTGGTGGCGGGCCTCGCCTACCTGTTGTTCGCCATGGGTCTCAGCCTGTCGGGCGTCGTGCATCTCGGCGCCGGCATCGCGGGCCTCGGCGACGGCCTGACCCGGCGGGCGGGCCTGGAGGGCTCGTTCTTCACAGGCGTACTCGCCACCGTGGTGGCCACCCCCTGCACCGCCCCCTTCATGGGCTCGGCGGTGGGGTTCGCCCTGACGCAGGAAGCGGCCGTGAGCCTCGCTGTCTTCGCGAGCCTCGGCCTCGGCCTCGCCCTGCCCTTCCTGGCGCTGACCGTCTGGCCGGCGGCCCTGCGGCGCCTGCCCCGACCCGGCGCCTGGATGGACACCCTGAAGGGGGCGCTGGCCTTCCCGATCTACGCCACCGTGGCCTGGCTGGTCTGGGTGCTGTCGCAGCAGGTCGGCTCGGCCGGACTGCTCGCCGCCCTGGTGGGCCTCGTGCTGGTCGGCCTCGCCGCCTGGGCGTGGGAGCGCGGGCACGGCGCCGGCCCGGCCGGCACCTGGATCGCGCGCGGCACCGCCGTGGCGGCGCTGGCCACGCTGGCCGTCCTCACCCTCGGCCTCGACCGGGATCGGGCCGGGGCCGAGACAGCGCAGGCCGATGCCGGCGCCTTCACCCAGGCGCGCCTCGACGGGCTCCTGGCGCAGGGCAAGCCGGTCTTCGTGAACATGACGGCGGCGTGGTGCATCACCTGCCAGGTCAACGAGCGCGCGGCCCTGCGCTCCGAAGCGGTCCAGGCCGGCCTGAAGGCCCGCGGCATCACCTATCTCAAGGGCGACTGGACCAACCAGAGCCCCGAGATCACCCGCCTGCTGGAGCGCCATGGCCGCAGCGGCGTGCCGCTCTACCTCCTATATGCCGGTTCCGGCGAGCCCGTGGTCCTGCCGCAGATCCTCACCCCCGGTCTCGTGCTGGAGGCCCTGCAGGCGGTACCGCTGGCGGCCACGGACCAGAGCGCCGCCCTGACCACGGAGCGATAGCCGATGCCCCAGACCCGCCGCTTCCTCCTCGCCGCGAGCCTCGCGGCGATCCTGACCGGCCCCGCCCTGGCCGCCGGCCCGCAGGTGGGCAAGCCCGCACCCGCCTTCAGCGCCCAGGATTCCGACGGCCGCACGGTCCGGCTCTCGGATTATGCCGGCAAGACGGTCGTCCTCGAATGGACCAACCACGACTGCCCCTTCGTGATGAAGCATTACGGCGCCCACGCCATGCAGGCGTTGCAGAAGAAGTGGACCGGCCAGGGCGTGGTCTGGCTCAGCGTCATCTCCTCCGCGCCGGGCGAACAGGGCGCCGTCGACGGAGCGGAGGCCAACCGCCTGACGAAGACCCGGGACGCCGCGCCCAGCGCCGTGCTCCTCGATCCCACCGGGACCATCGGCCGGGCCTACGACGCGAAGACGACCCCGCACATGTTCGTCATCACCCCGGACGGCACCCTCGCCTACCAGGGGGGCATCGACGACAAGCCCTCGGCCGATCCCGCCGACCTCAAGACGGCCCGGAACCACGTCGAGGCGGCCCTGACCGAGCTTGCCGCCGGCAAGCCGGTCTCGGTGCGAACGGCCAAGCCCTATGGCTGCACGGTCAAGTACGCCTCGTAATCCTTTTCCTTGACGGGAAAACATCCCTGCCGCAGCACGGCGGGATGAGCACCGATGCCGCGCCGCGCTGGACCGTCTTCCGCAACGGGGACTTCCGCCTCTTCGGATCGGCCCGCTTCCTCACCGGCCTCGCCTTCCAGATGCAGGCGGTGGCGGTGGGGTGGTTCGTCTACGATATCACCCGCTCGGCCCTCGCCCTCGGCCTCGTGGGCCTCGCGAGCTTCCTGCCCGCCATGCTCTCGGCCCTGGTGACGGGTCACGTCGCCGACACCTACGACCGGCGCCTCGTCGCCGCCCTGGCCTACGCGACCCTGGCGTTGGCCGATCTCGGCCTGCTTGTGGCCGCCTACCTCGGCACCACGACCTTGTGGCCGATCTATCTGCTCGTCGTCGTGATCGGCACCGGCCGCGCCTTCGCCAACCCGGCCCTGCAGGCCCTCCTGCCGACCCTGGTGCCCCGCGCCCTGTTCGGGTCGGCGATCGCCTGGAATGCCTCGCTCTGGCAGAGCGCCTCGATCCTCGGCCCGGCCACCGGCGGCTTCCTCTACGCCCTCGGGCCGGCGGTCGTCTTCGGCGCGGCCGCCGCGAGCTTCGCGCTCGCCAGCGCCCTCATCCTGGCGATCCGGTTCCGCCCCGCCCCCGTCACCGAGCGTCCGCCCGTGACCTGGGAGACCCTCTCGGCCGGGCTTACCTACATCCGCACGCATCCCGTGGTGCTCGGCGCGATCAGCCTCGATCTCGTGGCGGTGCTGCTGGGCGGCGCCACCGCGCTCCTGCCGATCTTCGCGGCCGAGGTGCTGCATGTCGGGCCCCTCGGCCTCGGCGTCCTGCGCAGCATGCCGGCGGCCGGGGCGGTCCTCACCGCCATCGCGTTGGCCTACTGGCCGCTGCAGCGCCATGCGGGCCTGCGCATGCTCCAGGCCGTGGGCCTCTTCGGCCTCGCCACGGTGGGCTTCGGCCTCTCGACGTCGCTACCCTTCTCCCTGGCCTGCCTGTTCGTCACCGGAGCGGCCGACATGATCAGCGTGTTCGTGCGCCAGACCTTCGTCCAGGGCGAAACGCCCGACGCCATGCGCGGCCGGGTCTCGGCGGTGAACTCGGTCTTCATCGGCGCCTCGAACGAGCTCGGCGAGTTCGAATCCGGCACCCTCGCGGCCCTGATCGGCGCCGTCCCGGCCGTGGTGGCCGGCGG
>NZ_JAIEOF010000236.1 GCF_019750675.1 Methylobacterium sp. | reverse complement strand
GCCCTCGTCCGGGTCGGCGCCGTGCGCCTCGCCGCCGGCCAGCCCTTCATCTACACGTCCGGCTGGGCGAGCCCGGTCTATGTCGACACCCGCCTGCTGATGTCGGACGTCGCCCTGCGCACCCTGGCGATGGACATCGCGGCCGCGCGGCTGGCGGACGTCGTCGCGGAACGCGCCGTCAACGCGATCATCGGCGCGGAGAGTTCCGGCATCGCCTTCGCGGCCTGGATCGCCGAGCGCCTGCGGCTGCCGCTCCTCTACCTGCGCAAGAAGCCGATGGGCTGGGGCCAGACCGCCCGCGTCGAGGGGCGCCTGCCCACGGACGCGCGCCTGCTGTTCGTCGACGACGTCACCACGGACGGGCGCTCCAAGATCGCGGCGGCCCGGACCCTGCGCGAGGCCGGCACGCGGATCGGCGACGTCCTCGTCGTGCTCGATTACGGCCACTATCCCGACACCGCCGCGCGCTGGGCCGAGCACGACCTCGCCCTGCACGCCCTGACCACCTGGCGCGACCTGCTCACCGCCCTGCGGGAGGACGGAGACCTGAACCCGGACACCGAGGCGACCCTGGATGCCTTCACGGCGGACCCGGTGGCGTGGTCGATCGCCCATGGGGGAGTCGGCGCATGAGCCGGTCGCGCGACCTGGCGGACCGCATCCTCGCGGCGGTCGGCGACCTCTCGCGGGACGCGCTCGGCGTGACTCGCGAGGCCTACGGGGCGGGCGAGGAGCGGGCGATGCAGGCGATCGAGGGCTTCGCCGCCGAACTCGGCCTCGCGGCGGAGCGGGACCGCTACCAGAACCTGTGGCTGCGCCTGCCCGAGGATGCTCGCACGGAACCCCCCGTGGTGATCGGCTCGCACCTCGATTCGGTGCCGCAGGGCGGCAACTTCGACGGTCTGGCGGGCGTGGTCGCGGGTCTCGTCGTCCTCGACCGCCTGCGCGGCCGGGCCGGGCTGGCGCCCCCCTTGCGGGTCCTGGCCCTGCGCGGGGAGGAGAGCGCCTGGTACGGCAAGGCCTATACGGGCTCGCTCGCTCTGCTGGGCCGGCTGCCCGCCTCGGCCCTGGCCCTGCGCCACCGCGGCGGCGAGGGCACCCTCGGGGAGGCCATGGCCCGCAGCGGCGTCGACGTGGACGCGGTCTCCCAAGGCGAGGCCCTGCTCCAGCCGCACGAGGTCGCGGCCTATCTCGAACTCCACATCGAGCAGGGTCCGGTGATGGTGGCCCGGGGCTGGCCTTCCGCGGTGGTCACGGGCATTCGCGGCAACATCCGGCATCACCGCATCCGCTGCCTCGGCGAGGCCGGTCATTCCGGCGCGGTGCCGCGCTGGCTGCGCAAGGACGCGCTCCTGGCGGTGGCCGAACTCCTGTCGAGCATGGACGAACACTGGCGCGTGCTCCTCCAGATGGGCGTCGACCTCGTGATGACGGCGGGAATCTGCACGACCTCGGCCGAGTCCCACGCGGTCTCGGTCATCCCCGGCGCGGTGGAATTCAGCTTCGAGATCCGCAGCCAGGATCCGGACACCCTGGCGCGCTTCGATCGTCTGTTCCACGAAGCCTGCCGGGGCATCGCCGCGAGCCGCGGCGTCAGCTTCGTGTTCGACGCGGCCCTCGCCTCGGCCCCGGCCGCGATGGACCCGGGCTGGATCGCCCGACTGGAAGTGGCGGGCGCGGCGCGCGGGGTGCCGGTGGAGCGCATCCCCAGCGGCGCGGGCCACGATGCGGCGGTCTTCGCCGGGGCCGGCGTGCCGGCCGCGATGGTGTTCGTGCGCAACGCCAACGGTTCGCACAACCCGCACGAGGCGATGGACACCGCCGATCTCCTCGACGGCACCGACCTCATCTTCGCCGCCCTGACCGGGGCGGCGGTGGCCACCGCCGGGCTCGCGGCCTGACGGTCGCCGCCGCCTGTCACGCTTTGCCGCCGCTCGGTGCACAAAAATTGCACAGGGGCCGCGGCGTCCTTCGCGAAAGAGTCTGATTTCCGATGTCCCTGACCAAACGTAGCCTCCTCGTCGCCCTCGGTCTGAGTTCCGCCCTCCTGTCCTTCGGGGGCGCCCAGGCCCAGGAGGCCCTCACGCAGATCGAGAAATCCAAGGTCGTGAAGATCGGCATACCGGCCGATTACCCGCCCTACGGCTTCGTGGGGCTCGACCTGAAGCCGATCGGCCTCGACATCGACATGGCCAACCTCATCGGGGCGAAGCTCGGCGCCACCGTGGAACTGGTTCCCGTGGTGAGCGCCAACCGCATTCCATACCTGCAGACGAAGAAGATCGACCTCATCGTCTCGACTCTCGGCAAGAACGAGGAGCGCGAGAAGATCATCGCCTTCAGCCACGCCTATGCGCCGTTCTACCAGGGCGTGTTCGCCCTCAAATCCCTGCCCATCAAGAGCTTCGCGGATCTGGCCGGGAAGTCGGTGGCGGTGACCCGCGGCGCCATGGAGGACGAGATGCTGGGCAAGGTCGCGCCGGCCTCCACCCAGATCCAGCGCTTCGAGGACCAGGCCGCCACCACCGCGGCCTTCGCGGCGGGCCAGACCCAGGTGATCGCCACCAGCGTCTCGAACATCGGCGTGCTCAGCCGCAAGAGCCCGAATCTCGGCGTCGAATACAAGCTCCTCCTGCGCGACAGCCCCTGCTTCGTGGGCATCGCCAAGGGCGAGGACGCCCTCCTGGCCAAGGTCAACGCGATCGTCCTCGCCGCCAAGGCGGACGGCACCCTGGAGGCCCTCTCGCAGAAGTGGCTCAAGCGCGGCGCCGGCGACCTGCCGCTCTGAGCGCCACGCCCGACGGGTCGTCCCGCGCGGGACGGCCCCCTCTCCCGCTGCCAGGCCCCGTGACCGCACATGCCGCTGCAACTCGACTTCGCGAGCGTCCTCGACCAATGGCCCCTGCTCCTGCGGGGCGCGGCCTGGACGATCGGCCTGACGGCGGTCGCGACCCTGCTGGGGGGCGTCATCGGCGTCCTCTGCGCCTGGGCGCGCTCCGGCGGGCCGCGCCCCCTGCGCTGGATCGCGGGCGCCTACGTGGAGCTTATCCGCAACACGCCCTTCATCGTGCAGCTGTTCTTCATCTTCTTCGGCCTGCCCGAACTCGGCATCCGCCTCTCGCCGGCCGTGGCCTCGATCCTGGCCATGACCGTCAATCTCGGGGCCTACGCCACCGAGATCCTGCGCGCCGGCATCGAGGCGACGCCGCGCGGGCAGATCGAGGCCGCCGAGAGCCTCGCGCTGACCCGGGCCCAGATCTTCACCCGCGTGGTGCTGCCCCCGGCCCTGCGCAAAGTCTGGCCGGCGCTGGTGAGCCAGATCGTCATCGTCATGCTGGGCTCCGCCGTCTGCGGGCAGATCTCCACGGAGGAGCTGAGCTACGCCACCAACCTGATCCAGAGCCGCAACTTCAGGGCCTTCGAGGCCTACATCGTCGGCACCCTGAGCTACCTCGCCCTCGCGATCCTCGTGCGCAACCTGCTCCACTGGGCCGGCCCGCGCTTCCTGTTCGGCCGGTAGGAGGACGGCATGCCCGAATTCACCCTCTGGGACATCCTGCGCAACCTGCTGCTCGCCGCGCGCTGGACCGTGGCGCTCTCGCTGATCGCCTTCGTGGGCGGGACCGTGGTGGGGCTCCTGCTGCTGCTCCTGCGCCTCTCCGGCCGGCGCGCTCTGGCGAGTCTCGTCGGCGCCTATGTCCAGCTGTTCCAGGGCACGCCGCTCCTGATGCAGCTCTTCCTGCTGTATTTCGGGCTCGCCATGGTGGGGGTGAACACCTCCGCCTGGCTCGCCGCCTGCGTGGCGCTGACCCTCTACGCCTCGGCCTACCTCACCGAGATCTGGCGCGGCTGCGTCGCGGCGATCCCGCGCGGGCAGTGGGAAGCCTCGGCGAGCCTGGCGCTGAGCTTCGGACAGCAGTTCCGCCACATCATCCTGCCCCAGGCCCTGCGCATCGCGGTGGCGCCCACGGTGGGCTTCCTCGTCCAGGTCGTGAAGGGCACGGCGCTGGCCTCGGTGATCGGCTTCGTGGAGCTGACCAAGGCCGGCGGCATGATCGCCAACGTCACCTACGAGCCGATGCTGACCTATGCCTGCGTGGCGGCCCTGTACTTCGCCCTGTGCTTCCCCATCAGCCTCTACGCCCGGGTCCTCGAAAGGAAACTCGCATGACCGCCGCCTCCCAGCCGGCTTCCCAGGGCGGCCCCGTCGGCGCCGCCCACACCCGGGTCGGCGCGCCGATCCTGCGCATCACGGCCCTGCGCAAGTCCTACGGCGCCCACGAGGTGCTGCGCGGCATCGACCTCGACGTGGCGCGGGGCGAGGTGCTGGCGATCATCGGCAAGAGCGGCTCGGGCAAGAGCACGCTGCTGCGATGCATCAACGGCCTCGAGGTGTTCCAGCACGGCTCGCTGATCGTGGACGGCAAGCACCTCCTGCACGACAACGCCCGGGCCATGCGCGAGCTGCGCCAGGGCGTCGGCATGATCTTCCAGAACTTCAACCTGTTCCCGCACCTCTCGGTGGGGCGCAACGTCATGCTGGCCCCCCACCTCGTGAAGAAGCGGCCCGGCTCCCAGAACGAGGCCCGCGCCCGCCAGCTCCTCGCCCGCGTCGGCCTCGCGGAGAAGTTCGACGCGATGCCGGACAAGCTCTCCGGCGGCCAGCAGCAGCGCGTCGCCATCGCCCGGGCCCTGGCCATGGACCCGGCGATCATGCTCTGCGACGAGATCACCAGCGCCCTCGACCCCGAACTCGTCGGCGAGGTCCTGCGGGTTGTGGAATCGCTCGCCGAGGAGGGCATGACCCTGCTGATGGTGACCCACGAGATGAGCTTCGCCCGGAAGGTCGCCGACCGGGTCATCTTCATGCACCAGGGCCTGGTCCACGAGATCGGACCGCCCGCCGAAATCTTCGGGGCGCCGAAGACGCCGGAATTGCGCCAGTTCCTGTCGTCTCTGCACGATTAGGACCAGTTCTCGTCCGCACGCGCGGATCTAGAGTACTTTCAAGCGAGATGGATGCCGGCTCGCATGAAGAAAATGCTCTAGGAACCCATGCCGAGCGCCGCCTGGAACTCCGCTTCCGGCAGCAGCGCCCCCCCGGTGGTCCAGACCACGTGGGTGCCGGTGCCGGCGTCGGAACGAGCCGCGCGGCTCGGGGCGACGGCCGCGAAGGCGGCGGCCGCCGAGGGCTCGAGGCGCAGGGCGGCGCGCTCCCAAAGGTCGCGCACCCAGCGGAACAGGGCGGCGTCCTCCACCGTGACCACCGCGTCGATGAGGGCGCCCACCGTGCCGGCGACCAGCATCGACGCCTGCGAGACCGCGAGCCCGTCGGCCGCCGTGCGGTTGTCCAGGCCGATCGCATAGACGTCGACCGGGCGGTCCAGGCCGGCGGCGAGCTGCACCAGCATGCAGGGGGCCGCCACCGGCTCCACGAAGATGCAGCGCACGGCGTCGCCGTAGAGGAGCTTCAGGCCGAGCGTCACGCCGCCCGGCGCGCCGCCGACCCCGCAGGGCAGGTAGACGTGGAGCGGGTTTTCCGCGTCCACCGTGACGTTCGCGGCCCGCAACTGGCGCTCGAGGTCGAAGGCCGCCGCCGCGTAGCCGAGGAACAGGTCGACGGAGCTCTCGTCGTCGACGAAATGCGCGTCGGCCCGTCCCGCGAAGGCCGCCCGCGCCGCCGCGACGGCGCTGCCGTAATCGCCCGCATGCTCGACCACACGGGCGCCGAGATCGCGCAGGCGCCGCTTCTTCCAGGCCTTGGCGTCGTGGGACATGTGGACCTCGACCTCAAAGCCGAGGGCGCGGGCCATCACACCGACGCTGAAGCCGAGATTGCCCGTGCTGCCAACCGCCACGGTGTAGCCCGACAGGGCTCGGGCGATCTCTGGCGCGGCGAGCCGGGCATAGGAATCCCCCGTCGTCAGCCAGCCGGCCCGCAGGGCGAGCGCCTCGGCATAGACCAGCACCTCGTAGACTCCGCCGCGCGCCTTGATGCAGCCCGTCACCGGCAAGTCGTGGTCGGCCTTCACCCACAGGTCCGCGTCGGCGCCGCCGCCGACATGGGCCGCGACCTCCGGCGCCAGCGCGAGCAGCGCGGAATCGATCCGCCCGGTCTCCAGCTCGGGGAACAGGGCCTTCAGCAGCGGGTCGAAGCGGCGCCAGCGCGCCTCCGCCGCCCGGACGTCGGGAAGGCCATAGGCGAGCCCGGGTAGCACCTCGGCGGCCGGGCGGCGATGCGGATTGGGCCAGACCGTCGGCCGCCCCGCGCGCACGGCCTCCGGGATGCCTGAAAGCTGATCGGACATGGGCGGCGTCCCTTCTCGGGTGGTGGATGCGGGCGCGCTCAGATGTCGAGGGGCGCGTTGTCGACGACCTCTTTCATCACGAAGAAGGTCCGGGTCTGGCGCACCCCCGGCAGGGCGATCAGCGTCGCGCTGTGGAGGCGGTTGAAATCCGCCATATCGGAGACGCGGATCTTGAGGAAGTAGTCGAAATCGCCGGCCACCAGATGGCAGTCGAGCACCATCGGCATGGCGCGTGCGGCGGCCTCGAAGGCCGCGAAGCTCTCGGGCGTCGAGCGGTCGAGCACCACCCCCACCATGACCAGGGAGCCGCGCCCGACCTTCTCGGGCGCCACCTGCGCACGCACGCCGCGCACGTAGCCCTCGTCGAACAGGCGCTGGATGCGGCGATGGCAGGTGGCCGCGCTGGTGTTCACCCGCTTGGCGATCTCGGCGTTGCCCATGCGCCCGTCCGCCTGGAGCAGGCGGAGAATCTTCAGGTCCATCCGGTCGAGACCTTCGGGCATGGAAGATCCTTTCGCTACGCAGGCATTTCGCGAAATCCTGGGGCACCCGGAGCCGCCCGGCAAGCCGGAACGCAAAAATCGAGCCCCAACTTCGAGAGCACCTTTCGCGGGCTCTTTGCTAGCTTTTCCGGGCTGACCACCGAGGACCCCCAGCCCATGCTGTCGAAATTCGAGCGCTATCCCCTCACCTTCGGCCCGACCCCGATCGAGCATCTGCCGCGCCTCACCGCGCATCTGGGGGGCGACGTGCTGATCTACGCCAAGCGCGAGGACTGCAATTCCGGCCTGGCCTACGGCGGCAACAAGCTGCGCAAGCTCGAATACATCGTGCCGGATGCCATCGCGAGCGGCGCCGACACCCTGGTGACCATCGGCGGCGTGCAGTCCAACCACACCCGCATGGTGGCGGCGGTGGCGGCCAAGATCGGCATGAAGTGCCGGCTGATCCAGGAGGCCTGGGTGCCGCACGAGGATGCCGTCTACGACCGCGTCGGCAACATCATGCTCTCGCGCATCATGGGCGCGGAGACGCAGCTCGTCGACGACGGCTTCGACATCGGCATCCGAGAGAGCTGGACGAAGGCCCTGGAGGACGTGAAGGCCAAGGGCGGCAAGCCCTACGCGATTCCCGCCGGCGCCTCGGTGCACAAGTTCGGGGGCCTCGGCTTCGTGGGCTTCGCGGAAGAAGTCCGCGCCCAGGAGGCCGAGATGGGGCTGCACTTCGACTACATCGTGGTCTGCACCGTCACGGGCTCCACCCATGCGGGCATGGTGGTGGGCTTTGCCGCCGACGGGCGCGCCCGCAACGTCATCGGCATCGACGCCTCCTGCACCCCGGCCCAGACCAAGGCGCAGGTGCTGGAGATCGCCCGGAACACCGCCGAACTGATCGGCGCCCCGGCCATCACCGCCGACGACATCGTGCTCAACGAGGATTACGCCTACCCGGTCTACGGCGTGCCCTCGAAGGAGACCGTCGAGGCCATCCGCCTCTCGGCCCGCCTGGAGGGCATGATCACCGACCCCGTCTACGAGGGGAAGTCGATGCAGGGCATGATCGACCTCGTGCGACAGGGCTTCTTCCCCAAGGGCTCGCGAGTGCTCTACGCCCATCTCGGCGGCGCCCCGGCGCTCAACGGCTACAGCTACACCTTCCGGAACGGCTGAGCCGAGACATGCCAAATCCGGTCGATCCCTTCCGGCGATCCCTACGGGATCGCCTTCGGAATGGCGGATTTTGGTTTCGCTCAAGCGCCGCGCGGGCTTGGGCGGCACGGCCCCCCGCTCTGGTCGGGCGGAGGCCGGTGTCAGAGACCGCCGGGCTCGATCGGCGGCAGGGCCGCCACCAGCTGCCGCAGGAAGGCCTGGACGGCGTGCGGCAACCGGCGGTCGCGCATGACCTGGACCTGGATGCCGCGCATCAGGCTCGCCCGCGAGCGCACCGGGATGCAGACGAGTTCGCCGAGCCGCACCGGCGTCTGCACCGAGAGGGCCGACATCAGCGCCAATCCCTTCGTCCGCCGGACGAAGGGCAGCAGGGCGGACAGGATGTTGGCGGTCAGCGTCGGCTCGATGGTGATGCCCTCCGCGAGGCAGGCCGCGTCGAAGACCCGCCGGGCGGTAGTATCGAGCGTCGGCACCGCGATCGGATAGGCCTGGAGGTCGCTGAGCTGGATCGAGGGCCGGCGCGCCAGGGGATGATCGGGGGCGCTGAGCGCCACCATCTCCACCGCGTTGTCGTACGCCACCGCGACGAGGCTCGATGGGGCGAGCGCGAAGGTGATGCCGATATCGGCATCACCCGCCGCCACCACGTGCGTGACCTGGGCGGGGGGCAGCATCTGCACCTCGAAGCGGATGCCCGGATGGGCGGCGTGGAACTCCGCGATCGCGTTCGGCAGGAGATCGAGGGCGAACCCCTCCGAGGTGGCGATGCGGATGAAGCCGCGCGCAAGCCCCTGCAATTCCTGGATTTCGGCCGCGACCTGCTCGGCCCGCATCAGGGTCTGGTGCGCGTGCGCGGCGAGAAGCTCGCCCGCCGGGCTCGGCACCATGCCGCGCGGACGACGCTCGAACAGCACGCAGTCGAGCTCGGCCTCCAGATTGGCGATCTGCCGGCTGATCGCCGAGGCGGCGACATTCAGCTGCGCGGAGGCCGCCGCGATCGAGCCGGTGCGGGCGACCGCCAGGAAGTAGCGCAGGCTCGCGATCTGCATGTCCATCCTCCGTTGCCGAATCGGCACGGCAGCAATCGCCAAATTCTACTTGTTGCGATGCAAAATGCACAACATCCTGGCACGACGAAAAAAGCGGCAGATCGGTGCGGGCGGCGCGACGACGCCGCGTGAACAGCGAGAGGACCCGGGACCATGACGCGACACGGCTCTGCGGCGCGCGCCGCGCTCACCCTGCTGATGCTGGCGGCCAGCGTCCCGGCACTCGCCGGCAAGGCGAACGACACCCTGGTCTACGCCTCCGACACCGAGCCGGAAAACGTCAGCCCGTATCACAACAGCGCCCGCGAGGGCGTCATCCTGGCCCGCAACGTCTGGGACACCCTGCTCTACCGGGACCCGAAGACCGGCGCGTACCAGCCGATGCTGGCTACCGCCTGGACATGGGTCGACCCCGTCACCCTCGAACTGACCCTGCGCGAGGGCGTGACCTTCCACAACGGCGACCCGTTCGGGCCGGAGGACGTCGCCTTCACCTTCAACTACGTGCTGACGCCGGAAGCCCGCACGGTGACGAAGCAGAACGTCGACTGGATGAAGTCGGCGGAGGTGGTGGATGCCCGTACGGTCCGTATCCATCTGAAGACCGCCTTCCCGGCGGCGCTCGAATACCTCGCCGGCCCGACCCCGATCTTTCCCGCCGCCTACTTCAAGAAGGTGGGTCTCGACGGCTTCGCCAAGGCGCCGGTGGGGACCGGCCCCTACCGCATCACCGCGGTCGAGAACGGGCGCGGCGTGAAGATGGAGCGCTTCGCCAGGTATTGGCCCGGCAGCCCGATCGGAACGCCGAAGATCGGCAAGCTCGAATTCCGCGTCATCCCCGACGCCGACAGCCGCATGGCCGAACTCGTCACCGGTGGCATCGACTGGATCTGGCGCGTGCCGAGCGACCAGGCCGACCAGTTGAAGGCTGCGCCGAACGTCGCGGTGCTGAGCGCCGAGACCATGCGGGTCGGCTTCCTGCAGTTCGACACCCTCGGGCGCGCCGCCGCCAACTCGCCCTTGAAGGACGTGCGCGTCCGCCAGGCGATCTCCTACGCCATCGACCGCAAGGCCATGGTCGACAACCTCGTGCGCGGCGGCAGCCGGGTGATGAACGCGGCCTGCTTCATCGACCAGTTCGGCTGCACCGACGAGGGCGTGCCGCGCTACGCCTACGATCCGACCAAGGCCAAGGCGCTCCTCAAGGAGGCGGGCTATCCGGACGGGTTCGAGATCGATCTCGGCGCCTATCGCGAGCGCGACTACGCGGAGGCGGTGATCGGCTACCTGCGGGCGGTGGGCATCAAGGCGCGCCTGAACTACCTGCGCTACGCGGCCCTGCGCGACCTAATCCGCGGCGGCAAGGTCTCGATCGCCTTCCAGACCTGGGGCTCGTTCTCGGTGCTCGACGTCTCGGCCTTCACGGGCGTGTACTTCAAGGGCGGCGACGAGGACCTGACAAAGGACCCGGAGACCATCGCGGCCCTCCAGGCCGGCGACGGCGCCACCGATCCGGCGCTGCGCAAGGCGAAGTATTCGGAAGCCCTCAAGCGCATCGCGGGTCAGGCCTACGCCCTGCCGATGTTCTCCTACTCGACGAACTACGCCTTCACCACGGACCTCGCCTTCACGGCGCAGCCGGATGAGCTGCCACGCTTCTACGCGGCGTCTTGGAAATAGAGGGGTGCGTGGTGCGCGGTGTCGCCACCCGTCGGTTGGATTCATGGCGCTGGTCCCCTCTCCTGGAAGGAGGGGGGCAGGGTGAGGTGCGTGACCTCTCCGGAGATGGACCACACCTCACCCCAGCCCTCTCCTTTCAGGAGAGGGGGCCCGGCGCGATCAGCACAGCCGAGTAGATTCATCAGGATTCGGACGAGACAACGCTGCAACCGAACGAGGGACCCCGGCCATGCTCAGGTTCATGATCCAACGAAGTCTGGTCGCCCTGGCGGTCGCCGTGACGGTGTCGGTGGCGAGCTTCATGCTGCTGCACCTCTCCGGCGATCTCGCCACCGCCATCGCGGGGCCGGAGGCGACTTCCGTGCAGGTGGAGGCGATCCGGACCCAGTACGGGCTCGACCAGCCCCTCCTGACGCAGTTTTTCGCGTGGGCCGCCCGTGCGATCCGGCTCGACTTCGGAAACTCGTTCTACTTCCGCGAGAGCGTGATCGATCTGCTTGCTGCGCGCATGCCCATCACCCTGTTCCTCGGGGTGGTGGCCCTGGCCGTGGCGCTCTTCGTGGCGATCCCCCTCGGGGTGCTCGCCGCCGTCAAGCGCGACACTTGGATCGACCGGGCCGCCCTCTCGGCCTCGGTGCTGGGGCAGGCCATGCCGAGCTTCTGGTTCGGCCTGACCCTGATCATGATCTTCTCGGTGAACCTGCGCTGGCTGCCGGTCTCGGGCAACACGACCTGGAAGCACTTCGTGCTGCCGGCGATCGCGCTCGGCTACTACGCCATGCCGGCGGTGATGCGGCTCACCCGCAACGGCATGCTCGAAGTCCTGGCCTCGGACTACGTCCGCACGGCACGGGCGAAGGGTCTCCCACCGCGCAAGATCCTGATCCGGCACGCCCTGCGCAACGCCGTCATCCCGGTGATCGCCCTCGCCGCCGTGCAATTCGGCTTCATGCTCGGCGGCTCCATCGTGATCGAGGCGGTGTTCTCGCTCCAGGGCCTCGGCCAACTCGCCTGGGAATCCATCGCCCGCAACGACTTTCCCGTGGTGCAGGCGATCGTGCTGGTGCTGGCGATGATCTACATCGCCCTGACGCTGGCCGCCGATCTCCTCAACGCCTTCCTCGATCCCCGGCTGCGCCAATGACCCTCCAGCCCTCCGCCTCCCCGATCTCCGCCGGCTTGCCCGAGACGCCGACGACCCTCCCGGTCGACGCTTCGTCAGTGCTCCCCGCCGCCCGCTCGCCCACCGCCCTGGCGCTGCGGCGCGGCCTCCACCACGGCGGCTTCCTCATCGGCGCCGGTCTCCTCGGAGCGATCGTACTCTGCGCGCTGGCCGCCCCGCTGATCGCCCCGCACGATCCCTACGCGCAGGACGTCTCCCGGCGCCTGATCCCGCCGATCTGGCAGGCCAAGGGTACTTGGGACCACGTGCTCGGCACCGACAAGCTCGGGCGCGACTACCTCAGCCGCCTGATCTACGGCAGCCAGATCTCGCTTCTCATCGGGATCGCGGCGGCCG
>NZ_JAIEOF010000015.1 GCF_019750675.1 Methylobacterium sp. | reverse complement strand
GCCCGCCGCCCGCCGCCCACCGCCGCCCCGAGCAGGGCGCCGACGCCGGCCCCCACCAGGGTCGAGGCGATGCAGCGGCTCACCGCTTCGTCGATCGAGCCGCCGGGGCCCGCCGAGGCGGCACCGCCGCCCCGCGTGCTCGTGCATCCGGCCAGGACCGCGCCGAGGCACAAGGCCGCGCCGATCGTTCGTACCGTCCGTGTCATCATCGTCCATCGCCCCCGGGGCCGTGCGTGCTGGCCGGCGCCGGTCTGGCGCGCGGTCCCGCGGCTCCGGCCCCGGGAGCGCGCGGTCATGGACTGTGCCGGGATGCCGTCAGAACTGGCCGTCCTCGACGCGCTGGATCTCGAAGGTCAGCTCCTCGCGGCGCTGGCCGTTCTCGCCGCTGAAGATCACCTTCGGATCGAGGATGCGGCCCGCGGCGGTGCGCCCCTTGAGGTCGAGGGCGATGGTGCGGGCCCCGCCGAAGGGCAGCTTGCCCCGGTCGGCGGGCTCGGCCTGCGGATCGGGGAACCAGACCTGGGCGAAGCGCCCGTCGCCGCGCACCTCGCAGACCTCGCCGGGGGGCTGCCCTTTCTCCTGACCCCGGCACAGCATCTTGCCGGCCAGCGGCGTCGCGGTGGTGCGGCTCAGGGTGGTCTCGACCCAGCTGTTGACGAGATCGCCCTGGGCGGAGGCGGCCAGCCGCACCTGCAGGGGCGTGCGCTGGCCGACATAGTCGATGAAGCCCGCATAGAGGCGCAGGCTGGTCGGCTCCGGGCTCAGGCGGGGCAAACCGTCCGAGCGCACGCCCGCCAACTGGCCCTTGGCGCCGAGGACCAGGGCGCGGGCGAATTCGAGGGGGGCGCTGTCTCCCAGGGCCGCGCCGGCGAGGTAGACCTCCGCCCGGCCGAAATCGATGGCGCTGCGCTCGGCCAACTCGAAGCCGGCCCGCCGCGCCGCCGGCACATCGCCGGTGCGGCCCTTCTCGGCGACCCCGAAGGGCGTGACCAGGATGATGCGCGGCAGGCCGTGGTTGAGATCGGCGAGGCGCCCGGCGTTCTGGAGGGCCTTGAGGAGGCCGTCCGCCGGAGCGGGCCGCGCGGCGATCTCGGGGGCGCGCTTCTGCACCTGGGCGAGCGCCCGGGCGAGGCCGGCCGCGAAGGCGTCCCGCGCCGACTTGCGCCGGGCCTCGCTGTCGCTGCCGATGAAGCGGTCGAACATCGAATCGCCCGCCTTGGCCCGCTCGCTCTCCTCCGGCGGCAGGTTGGGCGAGCAGCCGAAGAACAGCGGCACGAGTTCGCTGCCGTCGCGCCGCGCGACGAGGAGGGTGAAGCGCTCGCGTGTCCCGAGGCCGCCGGTGCCCGCGTCTCGGGCGTCGGCGGCCTCCACCACCATCCGGGTCCAGCGCTGGTTGGCCTCCGGTCCGGCCGACACGATCGCCTCGTCGAGGATCACCAGGGTCTGGCGCAGGGAGCGGGGCTGGCGCTCCTTGGGGCAGGTCTGTTCCTGGCGGACGACCTCGTAGGTCGCCGCCGCGCCGGCGGGTCCGGGCGCGAGCGCGGCCGTGGCGAAGCATCCGGCGAGGAGAGCCTTGAGCGGTAGGCGCGGCATTGCAAAAACTCTCCGCGTCAGGCGTGGCCGAGGGCCAGGGGTCGGCTCAGATAGGCGTCCCCGTCGAGGTCGCGCTTCGTGCCGATATCGCCGCTGCTCAGGTCGTCGTAGGTGAAGGTCGTCTGCAGGCCGCGCCGCCGCGTCTCCGCCACCAGCCGGCCGCGGTAGCCTTGCAGGAGGGCGAGGACGCGCGCGTCGTTCCGGCGGACCTCATCGAACTGGCCGCGATAGCTGCCGTAGTTGCGCAGCCGCTTCATCTGGTCGGCCTCGCGCCGCACGAGCTGCTCGCATTCGCGCCGCGCCTGCTCGATGCGCTGCTGCTTCTGGCGCTCCAGGCCGGTCCGGTAGAAGCGCTGCTGCCGGGCCTTGAGCCGGTCGAGGCGGCGGCGCTCCTCGGCGAAGTCCGGCACCGGGTCCTCGGTGAACAGGACCCAGGCGACCGCGGCCGCGTAGACGGCGAGGTTGCCGATCAGCGCGATGCCGTAGATCGAGACGGGGCTGCCGCCCTCCTCGCCGAGCGCCGCCTGGCGGGCGACTGCCTCGGCGACGAGGTAGGAGCGGCTGAAGACGATGGCCGCCGCCCCGATGGCGAACAGGACGAAGCCGAGGCCGAGCTGGCGATAGCTGTCCGCCCGCAGACGCGCCGTGACGTCGTCGCCGAAGCGCTCGCTCCATTGGCGCAGGATGCGCCCGATCAGATGGCTGGAGAACGCGAACAGAATCGCGATCAGGCAGACCGAGGCGGTGGCCAGCGCCGGCGTCAGGAAGTCGATCTTGAGGAAGGAGGACAGGTTGAGCGGGAATTCCAGCAGCATGATCGCGACCACGCCGCCATACTTGAGGACCGGGTTCCAGGACCCCGCGTCGCGTCCGTGCTCGGACCGCTTGTGATCGTAGGCGGCGTGGAGGCGGTCGATCTCGGCGGTGAGGTCGGAGACGGCGCGGCGCTGGTAGAAGATCTCGCGCTCCGTGCGCAGGTGGCCCTGCTTCGTCTGCTCGACCCGGTCGAGCTCGGCCTCCAGCAGGAAGCCGTGGTTGCCCGAGGCCATCGGGTCCTGCGCGAAGGCCCGGCGCACCTCCGCGAGGGCGCTGCGCCGGGCCGAGGCCACGTGGCGCTGGTACCAGGCCAGCATGGCGGGCGTGAGCAGGGCCGGGGTCTCGGCGCTGGCCCCGTGCGGTGCCGAGAGGGGAAGGACCGGGCGTGGCGCCTCCTCGTCGAGCTGCGCGGCGAGATCCGCCGCGATCGGCCCGTCCACCCGCAGGTCGAGGGACCTGTACTCGTCGAGACTCATCGCTCCAGCCTTTCCACGAGCACGCGCTTCTCGCGCAGGTCGATGATCACGGGCTCGTCCCGGGTGATGGTCACCACGGTCCTGTCGATCGGAGGAGCCGGGACGAGCGCGGGCGCGATGCGCTCCTGGGCCACCAGGGCCGGGGGGACGGGCGGACCGACCGCCACGAGGTTCTTCGTCTCGATGGTGGGCAGGACGGGGACGGCGTCCGAGGGCGGCGGCCTCACCAGGGTCCGGGCCTCCCGACCCGTGCGCACGGGGGCGGCCTCGACGCGGGGCAGCGCCGCGAAGGCGCGCAGGCACTCCGCGCGCTGGCTCTCGCCGGCGCCCGCGCAGACGCGCGTCTCCTGCTTGGCCAGCCAGACGCCCACGGCCTCCGCCTTGCGGCCGAACAGGAATTCGACCCTGCGGTTGCGCCCCATCGCGGTGTCGGAGGTGTTGGGCACCACCGGGATCGCCTCGCCGAACCCGACGCGCCAGACGCTGGCCTGACGCACGCCCCGGGCGGCCAGCGCCTGCGCGACGCTGTCGGCACGCTTCACGGAGAGGGCGTAATTGTGGGCGTCGCTGCCGCGGTCGTCGGTGTGGCCCGCGATGAAGACGGCGGTGTCGGAGGCCTCGCGGCGCAGGGCGGCGGCCACCACGTCGATGACGGCCTGCGCCTCCGCCCGCACCGCGAATGCGTCGGTATCGAAGAACACCCGCTGCGGGAAGACCACCCGCAGCACGGGGATGTCCGTGCCGAACGTCGCCGGAAGCTCGCCGCGGGAGACGCGCTCCTCGAAGAACCGGGGGCTGGCCGCGAGGGCCTGGTCCGAGAGCCGGCGCAGGCGCTCGGTTCGGTCCCGGTGCTCGATCTGCACCGTCTCCTGCCAGGAGAGCACCATGTCCCGGGCAGCGCCGCCGGTGGGCAGCAGGGCGGCGATGACGGGTACGGGGAACGCGAGGATCGCGCGAAGCGCGACGCGCGCCCGAATGACTGTCCCGACAAACGCCACGCTGAACCCCGAACCCAACCTCAGGTAGTTCAGTAAATCTGAGGTTAATTCCTCGTCAATCGGCGCCGTTCGCGTTTACGGGGGATTCGCACAGGGGGGCGCGCAGTGTTGCTCGCTTGCACAGGGTGGACGCGCGAATGCCGGCCCACGGGTGCGGGCCGGCATTGCTTCGGATGTTGCGGGGCGAGAGCGGGCGGGACGCCCGCCTCGCGGATCAGCCGGCCTTGTTCAGGGCGACCGCGACGAAGCGGGTGATGCCCTTGGCGTTCTTGACCCGCATCAGAACGGCCTTGCGGCCGCTGGTCTCGGCGGAGCGGACGCGCTCGGCGACCTCGGAGGGGCGCGAGACGCTGGCGCCGGCCACATCGAGGATGATGTCGCCCTGCTCGATGCCCTTGGCGGCGGCCGGGCCGTCGGGATCGACCTCCATCACCGCGACGCCTTCGGAGCCGGCGCCGACCTCCGAGGCCGGGGCGAGGCTGAGACCCAGGCGCGGCTGGCCGTCCCTGGACGCGCCGCGCTCGGTGCTCGCCACCTTGGTGTCGTTGGGCAGGACGCCGAGTTCCACCGTCGCGGTGTCGGACTTGCCGCCGCGCAGATAGGTCAGCTCCACCTTGGCGCCCGGCTTGATGCCGGCGATCTTGCGGGACAGCTCCTTGGCGTCGTTGATCGGGCTGCCGTTGACGGCCTCGATGACGTCGCCGGACTTCAGGCCCGCCTTGGCGGCCGGGGTCCCGGCTTCGGCATGGTCCACCAGGGCGCCCTTGGCCTTGTCGAGGCCGAGGCCGTCGGCGATGTCCTTCGTCACCGGCTGCACCTGCACGCCGAGGTAGCCGCGCGCCACCTTGCCGTCGGCCCGGAGCTGGTCGATCACCGCCTGCACGGTCTCGGCGGGGATGGCGAAGGCCAGGCCCACGCTGCCGCCGGAGGGCGACGCGATGGCGGTGTTCACGCCCACCACCTCGCCGCCGACGTTGAAGGTCGGGCCGCCGGAATTGCCCTTGTT
The DNA here is from genome assembly GCF_019750675.1 of Methylobacterium sp. GTDB lineage: Bacteria > Pseudomonadota > Alphaproteobacteria > Rhizobiales > Beijerinckiaceae > Methylobacterium. Next base: position 7,147 of record NZ_JAIEOF010000015.1, on the reverse strand, counting down.
GATGGGGGCGTCGATCTGCAGGAAGTCGTCGTAGGGGCCGGCGCCGATGTCGCGGCCGCGGGCCGAGACGATGCCGGCGGTCACCGTGCCGCCGAGGCCGAACGGGTTGCCGATGGCCACCACCCAATCACCGACGCGGGGCGCCGTCTTGCTCAGCGAGACGTACGGGAAGGTCCCGCCCTCGGTGATCTTGAGGAGCGCGAGGTCGGTCTTGGGGTCCTTGCCGATGACCTTGGCGTCGAGGGTGCGGTTGTCGTCCAGGGTCACCTGCACGGACTTGGCCTTGTCGACCACGTGGTTGTTGGTGACGACGTAGCCGTCCGCCGAGATGATGAAGCCCGAGCCCATGGCGCCGCGCTGGCCCTGGCGCTTGGGCGCCTGGCCGCCGAAGCCTTGGCCCGGACCACCCTGGCCCTGACCGGGACCGCCCTGGCCGAAGCGCTTGAAGAACTCGCGCAGCTGCGGGGGCACCTGCTGCTGGCCGGGACCGTCGCCGTCGTCGTCCGAATCGGCGCTGTCGTCGAGCTTCACCTTCACGGCGACGACGCCGGGCTTCACCTTGTCGACGACGCTGGCGAAGGAGCCCGGCGGATGGTCGGGGGTCTCGATCGGGTTCTTGGAGAGGGACTGGGCGTAGGCGGGGACGGCCGGCTGGGTCAGGCCGACGCCGGCCGCGCCGGTCGCCACGAGGGCGGCCACGGCGACGGAGGCGAGGGCGTTGCGGCGCAGGCGGGTGGGCTGGGTGGTCATCGGGGTCTCCGGATCGGGGGGACCGCCAGCGGCGGCCCGTGATCCGGTGTGTAGGCCCCCGTGCCTCACCCGCGCGTGGCGCGAAGGTTACGGTTTGGACAGGTTCGCCGCCGGCATCGGACTCAGCCCGGCGCGCCAGCGCAGGTCCCGCAGCAGCCCGGCCGGATGCGTGTCGAGGACCGGGGTGACGGGCAGGCCGGCGGCGTTCAGGAGACCCGCCGCCCAATGGTTGCAGACATTGGCGTAGGAGAAGCGCCCGGCGCCCTCGTAGAACAGGCTCGGCCCGTAGAGGCCGGGGCCGCCGGCGACGGGTCGGCCCTCGGCGAGCCGGAAGCTCGCCTCCAGCCGGGCGAGCAGGCGGGCCAGTCCGGCGCGCGAGACCCGCACCGGCACGATCTCCGAATGCGGGAAGCTGTCCCGCGCCGGCCGTTCGAGGCCCACCACCTGGACCACGCCCGGCCGGCCCCCGGGGGTGAACAGGGCCGCCAGGGCAAGGCCCGCATCGAACTGCGCCAGGGTCGGGGTCGCCCGGTAGAAGCGGGCCTCGCCCCAGCCGAACTCGAGCGCCGGATAGGCCCGGAACCGCGTGGCTATGTCGGCCAGCGCCGGCCCGGCCCCGGTCAGGACGTCCCGCGGCAGGACGAGGCCGGAATGCCAGCCGTGCGACACCAGGGCGATGGCCACGCCGTCCTCCCCCCGGGCGGGATAGAGCCCGGCATCGCCCGGCCGCGCCGTCAGCAGGGCGGCGAGAACGAGGTGGCCGACGAGGCCGGCCAAAACGGCGGCGAGCGCCGCCAGTCCCGCGCGGGTCCGGCGGGCGGTCAGGAGGCCCGCCAGACCTGGCCGTGATAGACGAAGCGGTCGGGCTGGCTCGCCAGGGCGGCGAGGCCGGTCAGGGCCGGATCGTGCACGGTGATGACGCTGGTGGGGATCGCCTGCATCTGCGCCACGAAGGGCGGCTTGTGCTCGAAGGCCCGGCGGAACGCGCCCTGGCGCAGCACGTCGACGATCCGGGGCGCGATACCGCCGCCGATATAGACGCCCCCGGTGGCCAGGAAGGTCAGGGCGAGGTCGCCGCAGGCGCGGCCGAGGAGCTTGGCGAACAGGTTGAGGGCGGCCGTCGCGTCCGGGTCCGCCCCCGAGAGGCCGGCCTCGGTGACGGCGGCGGGATCGAGGTGCGGGCCGTCCGTGCCGGTGCGCAGGCGGTGCAGTCCGGCATGGAGCCGGGTCAGGCCGGGGCCCGAGAGCAAGGTCTCGACGGTGACGCGGCCCTCGACCCGCTCGAGATGCGGCCAGAGGGCGAGCTCGGCCGGCGTGGCCGGCCCGAAATCCACGTGGCCGCTCTCCGTGGAGACGATGAGGAGGCGCGCGTCCACGGGCAGAAGGGCGGCCGCGCCGAAGCCGGTGCCGGGGCCGAGCACGAGGCGGGCGCCCTGGTCCCCGGCCCGGCCCTCCTCGCGGCGCGGGCCGATGGGCGTCAGCTCGCTCGGGCTGATCCCCGCCGCGCCCGCCGCCACCGGCACGTAATCGTTGACGACGACCGCGCGCGAGAGCCCGAAATCCTGCCCGATCCGGGCGCCCTCGATCACCCAGTGGGCGTTGGTGAGCTGCACGGCCGGCCCGTCGACGCGGGCCGCCACCGCCAGGATCGCCGAGCGCGGCGCCGTGCTCCCCTGCGCCCCGGCCCCCCTGGCGAGCGAGGCCCGGATGGCCGCGCTGGGATCGGGATGCCCGGCCGTCTCCTCGCGGGAGAGCAGGACCGGCGCGGCGCCGGCCTCGGGCACGATCGCGAAGCGGGAATTGGTGCCGCCGATATCGCCGACGAGGACGGGAAACTCGAACATGCGCGCCACTTCCGTCTGGGGCCCGGCTCGGGGGCGGGCGTTGAGGGGATCGGGGTGAGGGGGCCGCTCAGGCCGGCGGCAGGGCGTCCGGGTCGATGGCCGCGCCATCGGCCCAGGCGTAGAGCAGGCGGCGCACGTCCTCCGGGTCGATGAGGCGGCGCGCCGCGATGGTCTCGGCCCCGCCGATGCGGACGCTGACGCCGCCGTGTTCGTTGACCACCGCGAAGGCCTTCTCGTCGGTGAGGTCGTCGCCGAGGAAGATCGCCCGGCGGCCGGCATAGGGCGGGTTCTCGGCGAGCGCCCGGATGGCATGGCCCTTGGTAGCGGAGGCCGGCACGATCTCGCCCACCGCCTTGCCGAGCTGGAGCCGGTACCCGGTGCCGAGACCGGCGGCGGCGGCCTTCACGGCGTCCTCGGCCATGGCGGCGTCGCGGGGCGTGGCGAGGCGCCAGTGCACCGCCACGGAGGCGCCCTTGTCCTCGATCAGCACGTGCTCCAGGGGGGCGACCGCCGCGTGCAGGGCCGGCACCTGCGCGCGCAGCGCCGGGTGGTCCGCGGCGGAGCCGCCGGAGACGACGCCGTCGACCCGGCGTTCGACCCCGTGCAGGCCGGCGACATCGAAGCGGACGGGGCCCAGGAAGTCGTCGATCACCCCGATGGGCCGCCCCGTGACGATGGCCAGCGCCCCGCCGAGCCGGGCGCGCAGGCGCTCCAGGGCCGGGGCGAGGGCCGGATCGACCCGGACCTGGTCGGGCTTGGGCGCGATTTCCACCAGGGTGCCGTCGAAGTCGAGGTAGAGGGCGAAGGCGGTCGGCTCGGTCACGCAGGATGTCCCTTCGTCTGATCCGGGCCTGCGCTAGCATGCCGCGCGCCAGGGGAAAACGTCGTGCGGGAAAACGCAGCGGAGGAAAACGCGACGCGAGAACTTCGGGCGGCGTGACATCGGGGCGGGGGCAGCCCCCTGCCCTATCTGCCCGGGTATTCGGTCCCCCCGGACCGTTCCGATCCCTCCAGGCAAGGTCCCGACCGCATGCGGCCCACCCCGATCCCACCCGGCCCGAACGCGGAGAGCGTCTGGGACTATCCGCGCCCGCCCCGGCTGGAGCCGGTGGCGACGCGCCTGCGCGTGGTCTTCGGTGGGCGGGTCATCGCCGAGACCCTGGCGGGCTACCGGGTGCTGGAGACGAGCCACCCGCCGACCTATTACCTCCCGCCCGGGGACGTGGCGGCCGGCGTGCTCGGCCCGGCCCGCCTGGCCGGGATCTGCGAATGGAAGGGCCGGGCCGTCCTGTACGACGTCGCGGCGGGCGGCCTGCGCGCGGACGGGGCCGCCTGGGCCTATCCCGACCCCACGCCGGATTTCGCCCCGATCGCGGGCTACGTCGCCTTCTATGCCGGGCCGATGGAGGCCTGCTTCGTCGGCGACGCGCGGGTGATCCCGCAGCCCGGCGGCTTCTACGGCGGCTGGATCACGCCCGGGATCGTCGGCCCGTTCAAGGGCGGTCCGGGCAGCATGGGCTGGTGAGGCGCTGGGGCGCTCCCACGGCTCCGATCAGGGGTCCGTGAGCCGGACCGACGGGTCGGGCTCACCGAGGTCCGGCATCGGGGTGCGCGCCGCAGGAGGATGCGGGTGCGGTCGTCGGCGGATCAGGCGCAGTGGCGGACTTCCAGAGGATCGGCCGCATCGGCGGCCTCGCGCGGTCCGACCCAGCGCTGCGGGGCGGCATGCGTCAGCGTCAGCCGCAGGAACACCGTGCCCCGGCAGCCCGCCCACAGGGAGGCCGGGAGCAGCGCCGCGCCATCGGTCCAGCGCCAGAGTACGGTGCCATCCCCCTCGACCGCGTGGAAACCCGCGCCGAGCCGCGCATCGTCCAGCGCGATGGCGCGGGTGCCGATCAGGCCGTCATCGATCGTGAGTGCGGCGAGCGAGACGCCGAGGCGACGCAGATCCGTCATGCCGTCCGCCACATGGACGGGCGGGCCGGCCTGCGAGACGAGGGTCACGTCGCGCGCCTCGGCCGGCAGGACGAAGCGGGCGGTGAGCCCTTCGACATCGGGATGGATCACCTGCCCGTCGGCCACGAGGTGCAGGTCGGCCCAGGGCGCCTCGGCGAGCCGCCAGCCTTCGGCCTCGGCGCGCTCCTGAAGGCGGGCCCGCACGAGATCGATTAGCGGACCGCTCGCATGGAAGGGGCGGCAGAAATCGGCGGTGCCGTGGGCGGCCGGGGCGTCCGGCCCGAGCGTCAGGTCGATGGTGTCGGCCTCGACGAAGAAGCCGCGATTGCTCAGGTCGAGGTAGCTCTCGGCCGGCATGTTCTCGGCCATGAGAATGTCGTGGCTGTCGAGTTCGACGTGCCAGTAGGTGACGCGTTCGACCGGCTCCTGCGTGATCGTGGTGCCGTTGACGAGGGCGTTTGCCGGGATGAGGACCTCGCCCAGGAGGTCGAGGCAGAGGGCGTGGGCCGGCGAGACCCGGAGGTCGCGGGCGGGCTTGCCGTCCCCGAAGGCATGGGCCGCGATGCGCACGGGCCAGGCCGTGCAGGGGTCGCTGTAACGGGCGCATTCGACCGTCCGGTGGCCGATCCAGCGGATCGGCCGCTCGGCGCCAGAGGCGGTCACGGCGAGGTCGCCCACCGCCAGATCCTCGACGGCGACCTCGCCGCGCGCCGTGCGGATGCGCGTGCCGGTGACGTAGCAGGGCACGTCGGAATTCGCTGCATTGAAGGTGGTCGGCTGGGAATTCGTGCCGTTCGACTGGTAGATGAAGTTGGTATTCGAGGTGGGCAGCTTGGCGTTGCGGTAATCGGTTCCGCCGGCCCTGAAGGCGACGCCCCGGTTGTCGAGACCGTAGATGCTCGCCTTTCCGCTGGGTCCGATGCCGCCGTTGCCTTGGCTGTCGTCGAGCCAGAACACGTTGTTGTATTGGCCGGCCGCACCGCCTCCGTTCGCGGTCCCGTCATTCGTCGCGGGGCTGCCGCCCTGTGTTGTGTTGTTGGACGGAAGCAAGTTGGTGATGGTCTGGCCGTTGAAGGTGCCGCTGATCCCGGTGATCGGGTATCCCTGAAAGGCGCCGTTCGAATTGTAGGTGTAGAGTGTCGTTGTATCGACGGTGAGCGTGATGTTGTTCGTGATCCCGTTCGTGGTGAACTGGTAGGTGTAATTGACCGTGGCCATCGCCAAACCCTCGATTCGACATCAATGACTATGACGTTGCCTGAATCGAAGCTTGCGACTCATGCATTCGTTAAAGCCTAGACTCTAATCAAGCGCGGTGGAATGCCGGAACTCTAATATCATTCCGATGTTGTATTAGCGCAACAATCATGGGTTGCGTCCAGTTGCGCCAGGACCGTTATCCTGATTGCAGAGGCGCAAAAGGGCGTGACACGCGGAGCGGCGTCTGTCTTGATGCCGTGGGTGCAACCTGAGGATTCGTCCACTGGTTACATCCGTGCGCAGATTGTGTCGATGCCGGGGGCGGGGTGGCATCGCGCGACCTCGTCGAGACGGCCGGGCGACGGCAGGATCACGACGACGCACGATCGAGACAAGAAGACCGCAAGACAAGAAGACTAGGGGAATCGATGGATCCGTTTCTCGGCGAAATCAGGATGGTCGGCTTCAATTACGAGCCCCAGGGCTGGGCCTTCTGCAACGGTCAGCTCTTGCCGATCCGGAACAACACGGCGCTCTACGCCCTGCTCGGAACGCAGTTCGGCGGCGACGGGGTGAACACCTTCGGCCTGCCGGATCTCCGGGGCCGGGTGCCGGTCCATCAGGGCCAGGGCAGCGGCCGGCAATCCTACCCGATGGGACAGTCCGGCGGCGTCGAGAACGTCACGTTGCAGATTCCGCAGATGCCCTCCCATTCCCACGGCGTGACCGTCGATGCCACGATCGGCTCCACGAGTGCGCCGTCCGGCGCCAATCTCGCCCAGACCGAGAATCCGACCGGAGCGGATGCCTTCAACAGCTTCACCACGGGCAGTCCGGCGAGTCCGGTTCAACTGAGCGGCGGCACGATCGCCCTCCAGGGCGGCAGCCAGCCGCACGAGAACCGGCAGCCCTATCAGACGGTGAACTTCATCATCGCGCTCCAGGGCATCTTCCCGCCCCGTTCATGACGCGAGGGCCGGATCGCCGCCCCGAGGCGGAGGCGGACGGCGCGTTCCTGTTCGCCCTCTTCGCGTCCGCCCACGGCGCCTCCCTGGCCGGGCTCGACCCGCCCTTGCGCGACCGGCTCCTGCGCCAGGGCTTCGCGGGGCAGCGCACGACGTACAGAGCGCGCTATCCCGCCGCCTGCTTCGAGGTGATCGAGCTGGACTCTGAGTCGATCGGCCGGATCGTGACCGACCGGGGCGCCGACGCCGTCACTCTCGTCGACATCGTGCTCCTGCCGGAATGGCGCCGGCGTGGGCTCGGCACCCGGCTGATCGGCGAGACCATGGCGGCGGCGCGCTCGGCCGGGCTGCCGCTCCGCCTCTCGGTGAGCGCGGACAATCCGGGTGCGCGGCGCCTCTACGCGCGCCTCGGCTTCGCCGCCGTGCGGGCGG
>NZ_JAIEOF010000306.1 GCF_019750675.1 Methylobacterium sp. | reverse complement strand
CAGCCTCCCGGAACGCCGACGCATCTCCCGGTGCGGGAATCTTTGGAAGCACCTTTTCCCAGCGTTGGCGTAGGTTTGCGGAGGTCGGAGCACCCGCACCGACGCGCGAGACATCGCCCATGCCCATACGGTTTTCGAAAGACGCCCGGCCGCCCTGCTGTCGTCGCCCGCACGCGGACGACGCCAATCGTGAAGACACCCCCGCTCGGGGGAACACCCCCGCACGGGGGCAGGCACGGAGCCAGGACGCCGATGGGATACCACACCGCACAGTTTGACGGGCGCCAGCCCGCCCCCGCCGCGCTCTTTTCGGCGCACCGCCTCCGGCGCAGCTATGGCCGGGCCGCCGCCAGGGCGGCCATCGCCAACGGAATGCTGCCGAGCGAACTCTCCGAGGTCCTGGCCGGCCGCAGCGTCGTCGAGGCCTTTCCCGTCGCCAGACGCGAGAGCGTGGACGACTACGCCGACCGGGCCGTGGCCGAGATGATGGTGGCCTATCTGTGCCAGCCGCCGGCCTGAGCCATCAGCCCGATACTCCGATTTCCGCGGTTCGGACGACCGTGATTCGGAACCGACGTCCGACCCCTCGCGCACCGTGCATCAAAGCGCATCGTTCGGCCCTCCCCACGCCGCATGACGCACCACAATCTGTCGCATCTGCGTGTATCGTGGGCGGCCCCGTCTCCCGGGGCGTGTGCCCGAAGGCCGTGTCGATTCGCACGCCGATGGGGAACCCGACCGGGCCTGGCGCCTTGTCCTCGCATCGCAGGATTCCCAGATTACCACCATCGCACTATGGCCGGTCCGCATCCGGGTTGCCCACGTGTCGTTCGTCAGGACTGCCCAGCAGACCGTCGCGGCGGACGTGGCATCGATCCCATCCCATTCCGACGACCCTGCGCCACGGATGGCCGCGCGTTTCGACGCGGGCCGCGGGCATGCGGTGACTGGTGAGACGACACTTCGAGGAGGATACCACCATGAGCACGGGCACCGTGAAATGGTTCAACGAAACCAAGGGCTACGGCTTCATTCAGCCGGATGACGGCGGCAAAGACGTGTTCGTCCACATCTCCGCGGTCGAGCGCGCCGGCCTGCGCAACCTCATCGAGGGCCAGAAGGTCTCCTACGAGATCGAGAACGACCGCCGCACCGGCAAGCAGTCGGCCGGCAACCTTCAGGCGGCCTGATCACTGCGCCGCGATGCCGGAACGTTGAGGCATCGTTTCAACAACCTCCGGGAAGCCGCTCGCCGAAGAGCGGCTTCTGTTGATTCCCGGCAAGCAGTCAGGCATTGGGCTGCTGCGATAAGAAGACCAGCCGAAAAAACTGATTCCTCCCACGGCCCCATGCCGCGCGTGCTCAACGCCGGATGCGGGCGACACACCACATGAGAAAGGTCAGATGGGCGCCTTCGACTACAGGAATTTCGACGACCGCCGTAAGAACTCCCTCAGCGCCAAGCAGATGCTGCTGGAAAAATTCAAGGCCCGTCCTCCGGCCGATGACCCGGAGATGATCGCCAAGGCTCAGGCCCGCGCCGAGATCGCCCGCGCCCGCGAAGAGCGTGCCCGCGAGCGGGAGGCCGCCCGGATCGCCGCCGAGAAGGCCGCAGCCGAGGAGAAGCGGGCGCGCGAAGAGGCGGAACTCGCCGCCCAGATCGCCCGCGAGGAGGCCGAGGCCCTGGCCGCTGCAGAGCGTAAGGCCGCGGAGCTCGCCGAGAAGAAGGCCGCCCGCGATGCGCGCTACGCGGCCCGCAAAGCCAAGGCACGTCGCTAAAGGTCCGGGGCGCCCTGGAGAGCGCCCTGAAATCGAGCGGAAGAGAGAGCAGGGCCGACGAAGTTCGTCGGCCCTTTCACGTTGCACGCGTGCCGATCAGGCTTCGGTGCGGGTCTCGGACGATGCGTCCTCACCCTCGCCCTCGGCCGCCTCGTGCCCCTCGGTCTGAGCCTCGGCCGGCTCGGCGGTCTCGCTCTCGGGACGGGGACCCGACTTGAAGGTCCGGCGCGGCGCGTTCCCGCGCTTCATCTGAATCGGCTTCTCGATCGCACCGAGCCGCTCGGAGAGCTGCTTGGCGCGCTCGTTGAAATCGTTGGTTGAGCGCGACTGGGACGCACCGCTCTTGAACGCGTTTGCCACTGGGGCCTCTTGGAGTTGCCCAAGGCACGGGTTCGTGCGGGGTTGCGTTCTTCTAGCACGCTTGGCGCTCGGCGTCGGCTTTTATCTTCTCGCTCGTAAGGTGAGCCGGCCGGACTTCAGAAACGTGCCGTGAGGAAGAGGCGCACGTTGCGTCCGGGCAGGAGGATCTCGTCCTTCTTGAACGAGGCCGAGTTGCGGATGCGGTCGTCGAGGAGGTTGCGGCCCTGGAGACCGAGGGTGACCTCGCTCATGCCGTAGACACCCGGATCGAGGGGCTTGGTGTAGCTCACCTCCGCGCGCAGGTCGTCGAAGCCCGGTGTCACCGTCTCGATCGGTGCGATCTCCGTATGGGCGAAGGCGTGGAGCAGGTTTACCCGGGCGTACCACCCGTCAGCGCGGACGAAGACGCCGCCACCGAGGCGATGGGGCGGGATGCGCGGCACGAAAGTGCCGTCATCGAATTGGGCGCGCACGAAGTCATACTGCGCATCGAGGCCGGCGAAGCCGTTGCCCACCGGGATCAGATCGAGCTGCGCGCCGATCTCGGCGCCATAGAAGGTCGCGTTGCGCTGGGAATAGACGATCTGCTGCAGCTCGTCGCCGGTGCCGCAGGACGCGAAGTCATCGCCGCAGCGGATGCCGGTGTCGCGCTTGTATATGAACCCGGTATAGCGCGTGTAGTAGCCCGTCGCGTCGAGGCGCAGCGGCCCCTCCGCGCGGCGGATGCTGGCCTCCACGGTTCGCGCACGCTCCTTCTTCAGGTTGGCATCGCCGATTTCGAAGGTCTCCGTCGCGTCGTGCGCGCCGCGCGAGTACAGCTCGAAGGCGGTGGGCGCACGCTCGACGAAGGAGCCGTTCAGGCTGGCGACGAAGCCGTAGGGCAGATCCTGCAGGGCGCCGAAGCTGACGCTCTTCGGCGCGAACTTCCGGCGGCGCCCGAAGGCGAGGGGCTCCTCGCCCTCCACGGGCAGGTAGTCGCCCGGGAAGGCCGTGGCTGTGCCCGTCGAACGGTCACCCTCGATGCGGCCCGCTGCCTGCAGGCGCAGGCCGCCGCCCAAGGCCAGCTCCTCGAACAGGTAGACGGCGTTGCTGCGTGAATCGGTCGGCGCCAGCAAGCCGCCGGCCTCGCCCGCGGTGCCGAGGGTGCGCCGCCCGGCCTGAACGCCGAGGGCGCCGGTGAGCGTGCCGAAGGGGAGGGCGACCGGCACGTGCTGGAGCTCGATTCGCCCCTCCGCCTCACGGTTCTTAAAGGTGGCGCGAATGCCGTCGACCCCATCCTCGCCGAGGCCGGTCTCGTCGTGGCGGTAGACCGAGCCGCCGAGCCAGAAGCGCACGGCCGCGATCGGGCCGTCGAGGGGGCGGTACTCGCCCCGGGCCAGAAGACGGTCCTGGCGGGGGTCGAGGCGGGTGCGGCTCTCGGCGGCCTCGCCGCCGGGGATTTGGTACACGGCGTCGTAATGGCTGTAGGACAGGCCGACGAAGCCGCGGTCGCCGATGAACGACATGCCCACCGCGCCGCCCTGACTCTCGTTGGCGGAGTTGCGCTGAATGCCGCCCGGAATGGCGTAGCTGTCGGCCGCGGTCCGGAAGCCGTCGGCATGGACCGCGACGTTGCCGGAGCCGCCATCCACCGTCACGGCGCCGAGACGGCCATTGTCCACCGACGAGAACCCGGTGGTGGCCGAGCCCGAGACGCCGTTGGCGGGAATGTAGGTCGGTACTCGGTTGTTCTCGGCACTGACCACGCCACCGATCGCCTGCGAGCCGAAGCGGAGCGAGGCCGGGCCCCGGATCACCTCGATGCGATTGGCCACCAGCGGGTTGATCGGAACGCCGTGGTCCTCGCCCAGCTCCGACACGTCCTGGATGCCGACGCCGTTCTCCTGGATGCGGACCCGATTGTTGTCGAGACCGCGGATGATCGGGCGGCTCGCCGCGCCCGGCGCGTAGGTCGAGGCCGAGATGCCGGGGCGATCGGAGAGGGCATCGCCCAGCGTGCGGGGCTGGTCACGGGCGATCTGATCGGCGGTGACCACCGTGACGGGCGAGAAGGTGTTCGTCACCACCGGCAGCACGCCCGCCGGCGGCCCGGACACCGGGCCCGATGCCGTCACGGAAACGATGGGGCTCGGAGAGGTGACGCTGAGTTCCTCCAAGGTGGCTGTCGCCTGCTGCGCGCCTGCGGGCATTGCGGCGAGGCCGACCCCCGCCAGCGCAGCCCCGGCCCAGACCCCCTTCGTTCGCAGAACCCGCATCACGCCTCGCACAAACACGTTATACTGTTTCCATACGCATATGTTATACTATTACAATCGCATTCAGTGGTGTGTTGGACGATACCGTCTGGCTGTTGCGGCGGCGCACCACCTCTGTCGCCTGCGACGGTGGCGCCGCTTGCCGCGCCCCCGCCGCTCACCGACATCCCGTTGAAATGTCGGCCCTCCTGCTCCTGCTATCCGCTCTGCGCGTGATTCTCCTCGTCCTCCTGGTCCTGTTCCTGCTGCCCCTCGGCACCCATGCCCTGTGGTGGTTTGCGCGCGATGGACGCTCCGTCGATTGGTCGGCGGCAGACTGGTCGAGCATCGGGATCCTGAAGACGCCGGAGGCCAGCGATCCAGCCCTGGTCCGGGTCTACGCGGCCCGGGTCGGACGCTGGCGTGGGATCTTCGCGCATCACAGCTGGATCGTGATCAAGGCTGCGGGTGCCCCGCGATATACCCGCTACGACGTCGTCGGCTGGGGTCTGCCGGTGCGCACGGACGGCTGGGCCGCCGATGGGCGCTGGTTCGGGAACCGGCCCGAGACGGTACTCGCCCTCGACGGCGAGGCGGCGGCCCGGGTCATCCCCGGCATCCGCGCGGCCGTGGCCACCTATCCGCACCGGAAGCTCGGTTCCTACAGCGTCTGGCCGGGGCCAAACTCGAACACGTTCGCCGCCCATGTTCTCGCCAGCATCCCGGATGCCGCAGCGACCCTTCCCCCGACCGCCCTCGGCAAGGATTGGACGCCGCCTGGGCGTCTCCTCGAACGGACGCCGAGCGGCACGGGCCTGCGCATCGGTTTCGGCGGCTATGCGGGCCTCACCCTCGGTTGGGTCGAAGGGGTCGAGGTCAATATCCTGGGGCTGGTGGCGGGGCTCGACCTGCGCCGGCCCGCCTTGAAGCTACCCGGCTGGGGGCGGATCGGGCCGGATTGGGAGCCGGCGGACGGTCGGCAAAGCATATGACCTCGCAAGCGAAATCCTTCCGCCGACCGTGACCTTCCGCCCCGGAGCGGAACCTTGGGCAGAGCGCCGACATTGCGCTTGGCATGTCCGACAATACCGCACCACCCGGGCCGAGCCCGACCTACGCCGCCGCTGGCCTGAGGGTCACCGTCGACCTCAACCTCTGCCAGGCCTACGCCCAGTGCTGCTACGCAGCGCCGGATCACTTCGTCCTGAAGGGGCACGAGGCACTCCACTACGATCCCGCGCCTTCGGCGGACGCTCGCGCCGACATCGAGCGGGCCCGCATCGCCTGCCCGGTTCAGGCGATCCGCGTCGAGGATCCGGAGGCCCCGCGCCGATGATCGGTTCTGAATCGCGCGTCGTGGTGGTGGGCGCCTCGCTCGCGGGCCTGCGCGGCGCCGAAAGCCTGCGCCGATCGGGCTTCGCGGGCTCCCTGACCATCGTCGGGGCAGAGCCCTATCGCCCCTACGACCGGCCACCGCTGTCGAAGGCCGTGCTGACCGGTGCGGTCGCTCCCGATGCCACCGGATTGCCGAATCTCGTCGCGCTCGACGCGGACTGGCGTCTCGGTGCGCCGGCCGTCGGCCTCGACCGTACGAAGCGCCTCGTGACCCTGGAAGGCGGCGAGACCATCGCTTACGACCGCCTGCTCATCGCCACCGGCGCCTCGGCGCGACCCTGGCCGGATGCCGCCGAGGGCCGGCTGGCGGGGGTGCATACGCTGCGCGGCCGGGACGACGCGGAAGCCCTGCGCCGCGACTTGGCTGCGCGGCCCGCTCAAGTGCTCGTCATCGGCGGCGGATTCATCGGCTGCGAAGTCGCGGCCGCGTGCCGGGACCTCGATCTGCCCGTGACCCTGGTGGAGACGGGGCCGACCCTGCTCGCGAGCGTGCTCGGTGCGCATCTCGGCGCGGTGGTCCAGACGCTGCACGAGACCCGCGGCGTCACGGTCCTGTGCAATGCCAAGGTCGAGGCCCTGGAGGACGACGGGACCGGCCGGGTCCAGCGCGCCCGTCTCGCGGGCGGCAGCGCCGTTCCGGCCGACCTCGTCGTGGTCGCCCTCGGAGCGGTGCGCAACACCAGTTGGCTCGCCGGGTCCGGCCTCGCCTTCGACGAGGGGGGGCTCGATTGCGATGCTCAGGGTTACGTCCTCGATGAGAACGAGCGACCCGACACCCAAATCGCGGCGGCCGGCGACGTGGCGCGCTTTCCGCATCCGCTCTACCCGGGACACCGTATCGCCCTGGAGCACTGGGGCCACGCGGTGGCGCAGGGGGAGCACGCGGGCCGTCTTCTCGCGGGGTGCGAACCGGCGCGCTACGCCGAGGTCCCGGCCTTCTGGTCGAGCCAGGGCGGCATCACCATCAAGTCGGTGGGGCTGACCAAGGGCGCGGACGGTGTGGTGATCGCGCAAGGCGACCCCAGGCACGGCCGCTTCGTCGCCGTCTACGGCCAGGAGGGACGTTGCATCGCGGCGCTCTCCTTCGACAGCGCACGCTGGCTTCCCGCCTATGCGGAGAAGATCGCCGCAGGCGCCCCCTTTCCGCCTGAGGCCGGCGGCGTGGATGCGGGCCCCCTCAGGGTGTTCGCGCCGGGCTTTCCCGACCCCTCCGGGTCCGGACCGGACGATCCCGCACGGTCCGGCAAGGATGAACCATGAGCGACGATACCCTGTTCGCCCGGATCAAGGACGAGGCCAGCCGGCCTGACCCGTACCCACTTTTCGCGACGTTGCGGCGATGCCCGGTCTCCCGCCAGGAGGACGGCACTTACGTTGCGGCGAGCCACGCCGCGATCAGCAGCCTGCTGCACGATCCGCGCATGAGTTCCGAGACCCTGCCGCCGGCCGACCGGCCGAAGACCGGCAACCCGCTCAAGGATTGGCTCGTGAAGCCCGTGCGCGATTACATCACGGACACGCACCGGCCCTTCATCTTCCGTGATCCGCCCGACCACGACACCTTGCGGGCCGCCGTGATGCATCAGTTCACGCATCAGCGGGTCCAGGCGATGCGCGCGCGCTCGCACCAACTGGTGGACGAGATCCTCGACAAACTGGGCGACGCTCGGACCATCGATATCGTCGACGACCTCGCCTATCCGCTGCCCGTGACGATCATCTGCGAACTCCTCGGGGTGCCGCCTGAGGACGAGGAGAAATTCCACGGCTGGGCGACGCAGCTGGCCACGGCCTTGGAGCCCGACAACCTCCAGGACGACGAGGCCCGGGCCGAGAACAGCCGAACCTTCGACGTCATCTCCGAGTACATGAAGGGCCTGATCGCGCAGAAGCGCCGGGACCCGCAGGACGACATGTTGACGGGATTGGCGGGCAAGGGCGCTGATGGCGCCCCCCGCATGAGCGATTTCGACCTCATCGCCACCGCGATCCTCATGCTGGTCGCCGGCCACGAGACCACGGTAAACCTGATCACCAACGGCATGCTCACCCTCCTGCGGCACCCCGAGGAGTTGAGGCGTCTGCGCGAAGACCCGAGCCGCGCGCCGCGTGTCGTCGAGGAGTTGCTGCGCTACGAGCCTCCGGTGCAGTTCCGGACACGGACGGCGCTTTGCCCGATCACGCACGGCGACGTGACGATACCCGAGGGCGCGCCCGTGGTGCTGATGCTCGCGGCCGGCAACCGCGACCCTGCGGTCTATGCCGATCCCGAACGCTTCGACCCCGACCGGACCGAAAATCTCCACCTCGGTTTCGGCGGCAGCCTGCACTATTGCGTGGGTGCGCCCCTGGCCCGGTTCGAGGTCGAGGCTGCCTTGGTGGCGCTGGCGCGCCGGCTGAGGAACCCGCGCCTGATCGCGGACCCGCCGCCCTACCGGCCGGGTTCGGCCCTGCGCGGCCCCAAGCACCTGCGCCTGGCCATCGACGGCATCGATCCCTGAGGCGCGGGCGCCACACCGGCGCGCAAACGTGGCTCGCGACAGCCGATTCCCGTGAACGCGCCGCACCTTGCCTTGCAGCCAGCGCAATTGCCGGAGAGGCAGACCCGAACGAGGGGCGTCAGCCCCGACCCCAGTTCGGAATTTGCCGCCGATGCCGCGTTCGCTCCTTTCGACAGCCGCCATCCTCGCGCTCGCCGCCGGCCTCGGCGCCTGTGCCTCCCAGCGCTTCGACGGGCCGGTGCGCGGCCGCGCCGCGCCGGGGCCGCAGGCCTTCCTGGAGCCGATCGCGCCCGCCATGCCCTCGGGCCCCGTGACCTCCGCGCCCCTGGCGCCCCCGCCGGGCGCCACGGCCGCACCGGCGGACTTCTCCCCGCCGGTGGGCGCCGACGTCGCCGTCGCCCCCGCCACCCCGGTGATCGCCTCCGAGCCCGCCCCCGCCATCGCGCCGGCGGCCCCGCCCCCGCCGCCGATCGTATCCAGCGGCCGCTCCTCCGTGGTCGGGACCTGGAACGCCAAGGATGCCACGGGAGCGAGCTGCAAGGTCTCCCTGTCGAGCGCGCCCGCCCTCGACCTCTACAAGGCCAGCGCATCCGGCTGCCCGAACAAGGATCTGGCCAAGGTCACGGCCTGGGATTACCGCGACGGCGAGGTCTACCTCTACCAGCCGGGCGGCACCGTCACGGCTCGCCTGCGCCAGGGGGGCGGTGCCCTCGACGGCGCCCTGTCGAAGTCCGGCGCCTCTCTGGCGATGGTGCGCTGAGCCGCCGGAGCGATTCTGTCCGGCCGGTCAGGGGTTGATCCGCAGGCCGAGCAGGAACGTGTTGGCGTGGAAGCTCGAACCCGACACGGAACTGTCCAGGCGCTGGTAGATGTAGCTGCCGCGCATGGCGAGCCAGCGGTTGAAGCGGTAATCCAGGCGGGCGGTGGCCGAGAAGCCGCGCTCGTTGATGGTGACGCGGTCGTAGTCGTTCGAGAGCACGCTGATGCCGCCGATGAGCGAGAGGTTGCGCAGGAGGTCGTGCTGAACCTCAAGCGTGGCCGATTGGGTCAGGACACCGCTGGATCCCACCACCGTGGTCTCGGTGACGCCCGTGAGGGCGCTGAAGCGCACCGTCGTCAGGGGGCTCGCGATCCAGGTGAGGGCCGCGTTGACGACGGGTGCCGTGAGGTCGCGCAGGCTCGGATCGACGTAGGTCCGGTGCTGCAGGCCGACGGAAACCTCGCCGGTCACGAACCGGGCCAGCGCGAAGGTGGCGCCGCCCGACAACGTCAGGCCGTCGGAATCGCGCCGGATCCCGGTGGAATCCACCCGCATGTCGTAGATGCGGTTGTCGGCCAGCACGTCGACGAACGGCGTGATCACCGGTGAGATTTCGTAGCCCGCCCGGAGCTGCACGCCGAACTGGTTCTGGTTGCGGTCGCTCTGGCGCAGGATGGCGCCCCCGGCGAGTTGCGCATCCTCGAACTCGGACCGGTCGAAGAGCCCGCGTACGGACACCTGCAACCGGTTGAAACGCTCCGTGACGCCGAACGTGGTGCCGTAGGTCGACACCAGCGGCCGGCTCGCGACGGCCGCAGCGAGGTCTGGCGTTCCCGCGCGCTGCGTGTCGAAGAGGAAACGTCCCTCCACGTCAATGCGCGTGTCCCGGTTGACGTCGACGCGCAGCCGCGTGGCACCCACGCCGTTGGGACGGCTCGCGCCCTTGTTGTCGGGATAATCGCTGTAGCCGCCGCGCAGGTCGCCGCTCAACTCGCTCGACGACCAGTCGCTGCGGAAGAGCAACTCGCCGTCGGTCCGCAGGGCGAGGGAAGGCTTGGCGAAGCGGTTGTTGATCTGGTCCGGATTGCTGTCGTAGCCGACGCTCTGCTGCACCGCAGGCAGGACCGTGAAGGTGCCGACCTTGATGCCCAGCGGCGCGTAGGCTTCGTCGATGGACAGCGGCCGACGCAGGGCCGTGCCGAGGAAGAAACCGGGCGTCTGCACGCCTGCGGCCGGCAGGAGCGTCGGCAGCGGCACGCCCACGACCGGGTTGCGGACCACGGGGGTCAGGCGCAGGTCGTAGGCATTCGTCTGCGTGACCGCGCGGGTGGGCCGGACGGTCGCCGACCCGAGCCGGCGCGGGGGCGCCGCACGCTGGCGCAGCAGATTCGTCGGCGCCCGGTTGTTGGCGCCGCTCGTACCGCTGAAGACGGTGGCGCTGCCCGATCGGGCGCCCGCCAGGGCGCGGGTGGGGGAACGCGCCCCCGTATTCTCTCCGGAGGTCGGGCTGTCCGAGGCGCCGCTGCGCGCAGCGTCGGTGCCCGTCGCGCCCGGGGCCGTGAAGCTGTTGCCGCGCAGGCCGTTCGACAGGAACGGGTTGGCGCCGGGGATGGCCTCGTCGGGTCGCGCGTCCCGGCCTGGGTTGAAGGGGAACTGGGTCTGTGCGCGGAGCGTGCCCGGCGAGAGGACCAGGGCGGCCGTCACCGCGAGCCCGGCGAGGCTCCGGTTTTGCCATCCTGGATTGGGCGCTGCACGCGTCACGGATCGGGTCTTTCCGCTGTGCTTGCCGCCGTCCTCGGCGCCTCGGGCGGCGCATCGGAACGTCAAGCGTCGGACGCTTCGCTCCGGGCGAGCGAAACTGCCATGGTTAACAGGGTTACAACCGGCGCGGTTAATGGGGCGTCAACGCCGGATGGCGGTGTCTCTCGCTCGGGGCGGAGCCGCCATCCGACCACATTCGGGCGCCATAGCCGTCTCGATTCCGGGTCGCCGCGCGGCCCACGACCAGACGAAGGATACGGGCCCGGTATGGCTCCAGCAGACAACGCCCTGGCACAGCGCCCGCACCTCGCCGCGGTCGAGACCGCGCAGTCCCCGGCGGTCGCCTCGGCCCTGCGCACCATCGAGACCGAACGCGACGGGCTCGCCTGCCTGATGGAGGCCATCGGCAACGGCCTCGGCGAGGCCTTCACCGCGGCCGTGGCGCGCATCGCCGGCGCGAAGGGCCGCGCCATCCTCACCGGCATGGGCAAGTCCGGGCATGTCGGGCGCAAGATCGCCGCGACGCTCGCCTCCACCGGAACCCCCGCCCTCTACGTCCACCCGGCCGAGGCGAGCCACGGCGACCTCGGCATGGTCCAGCCGGAGGACGTGGTGGTCGCCCTGTCCTGGTCGGGCGAGACCACCGAACTCGCCGACATCATCGCCTACGCCAAGCGCTACCGCGTCGGCCTCATTGCGATCACCGCCAATGCCGGCTCGACGCTCGGGCGCGAGGCGGATGTCTGCCTGACCCTGCCGAAGGCCCGCGAGGCCTGCCCGAACGGTCTGGCGCCGACGACCTCGACGGCGATGCAGCTGGCGCTGGGCGACGCCCTCGCGGTGGCGCTCCTGGAGCATCGCGGGTTCTCCGCCCGCGAGTTCTCGATCTACCATCCGGGAGGGCGTCTCGGCGCCTCCCTGCGCCAGGTCCGCGAAGTCATGCACGGGGGCGCCCAGTTGCCCGTGGTGGCGCGCGGCACCCCGATGCGCGCGGCCATCGCGGAGATCGACGCCAAGGGCTTCGGGTCGGTGGTGGTGGTGGAGGCGGACGGGCGTCTGGCCGGCATTCTCACGGACGGCGACCTGCGCCGCAATGTCTTCCGCACCGACCTCGACAGCCTGGCCGTCGAGGCGCTGATGAGCGTGCGGCCCCGCACCGTCGCCCCCGAGACGCTTCTGGCGAAAGCCCTGGAGATCCAGGAATCGATGAAGATCACCGCCTTGATCGTCGTCGAGAA
>NZ_JAIEOF010000260.1 GCF_019750675.1 Methylobacterium sp. | reverse complement strand
CCGGACCAGTTCGCCCTGGAGGTGGCCGAAGGGCTGGTACCGGCCCGGACCCGCCTGCTGCGGGCTCGCCGCATCCTCGCCGCCGAGGTCTACGACCCACCGACGCCCGAGCAGCTCGCGGAGGTCGAGAAAGCCCGGAAGGCGGCTGCGGAGTACCTCACCCGCCGGATGCCGGAGGCCGACGCCCGGCCGGTCCTGGCCGAGCCCGACGAGGGCCCGCGCACGGGGCCGGACATCGTCGCCCCGCTGAAGGGCCTCGACGTCTCGCACCTGATGGCGAACCTCGACCGCAAGCGGGTGTCGGCGTGAGCGCGGCCCGCGCCGTCGCGCGCTCCCCGGCACAGGTCCTAGTTGGCGACTGGTTCGCCGAGATCGATGCACTGGACCCGTGGGTGAGGCCCTGCCAAGGCGCGGTGATCCGCCAGTGGCCGCGCGCTCGGCAGTCGATGCTCGACTTCCTAGATGCCTGGGGCGAGACGGCGGTCGGCCTGGGCTGGACCGACGTACGGCTGTTCGGCGTCCACCGGCTCGCGGCGATGGACCGGGTCGATTCCTGCGGCGGCGCGGCGTTCTGCTTCCCCACCGTCGTGGAAGCGATGGACGCCCACCACATCCACTATGCCAACGGCCTCGTGCATCGCGGCATGACCAACCCGGCCGACAGCATCCCGCTGTGGGAGTTCGTGAGGAGCGCCCGCGCGCGTGCTGGCTGAGAACCTGTTGCGTCGTATCGAAGGCCCCGACCCGCCCTCCACTAACGGGCCATGGACACAAGATGTCGTCTTCCAATGGATGGTAGCGACGTGGAAAGCTGATCGGCGGGAGACCTTCGAGGGACGAAGTTCGTCGGTTCACAGCGCAGGCAGTTGGAGTGCGCTGTACCTGCCGGCCACGCATCACATGAGGGATCAGGCACGGAACTACCTAATGGCGTCCGTCTGGGCGGCAGCTGGGGGGGAAAGCTTTCGCGACCTATGTCTGCGGAGAGGATGGTCACGTTCAACAGCCACTCGGTGGCGTCGATGGGCACTCCAACACATCGTGAACGGCCTAAACTCAGAGGCAGATTGAAAAATTCAGTGCGGCAAATGTGTAAAGGCCGTGCACAACTGTTCCACCTATCGCGGCGTCGGTAGCCAACCCTTAACCCTTCCTTTAGCATGGGCGGAAGCTTTTGAGCTGTTCAACTGCCGGTTAAGCTGAGCGGCGAAGTATGATGTTTATGGAACTGGATCGGCAATATACGCCAATGGCAAGGCGCACAAAGTATCGCACTCCGAGCGATATGCGCACCATTGGACTGCCAGCATTGCTCATGCAGGTTCGCAGACCGGCACTGGAAGCCAAGCAGCTCGACTTTTTAAGCTCTGCTAAGCAATCTGGCATTGCACATTTATACTACTCCGGAAATGTTGACGTCCTATGTCGCCCTGCGATTTCAATCGTTGGTACTCGAGATGTTAGCGACGAAGGCCGGCGCCGGGCACGCAAATTAGCTCGTGAGCTAGTAGCAGTAGGCGTGACTGTTGTGAGCGGTCTGGCGAAAGGCGTCGATACTGAAGCGTTGTCGGCGGCCCTTGAAGTGGGTGGGAGAACTGCCGCAGTTATCGGCACTCCGCTAGATAAAGCTTATCCTGCCGAAAACGCCGCGCTTCAGGAGCAGATTTACCGGGAGCACCTCCTGCTCACGCCGTTCAACATTGGGGAAGTTACCTACAGAGGTAACTTTCCGAAGCGCAATCGTGTAATGGCAGCAGTCTCAGATGCCACTGTGATTGTTGAGGCTTCTGACACCTCCGGAACATTGCATCAAGCTGCCGAATGTGGGCGCCTTGGACGATGGCTATTCATTATGCGCTCTGTTGCTGATGACAAAGCTTTGTCTTGGCCAAAAAAATTCATAGATAAGCCTAAGGTGGCGGTAATTTCGTCAACTCAAGATATTCTTGATAACCTGAAGAAATGACGTCCCTTAACACTCATACTTTTTGCAAGTATCTTACGACGAAAGGGAACTGGCGCAACCAGGATTACCATTCGCGTATCATAGTCAAAAGCGTTAAAGGCGAAGAATTTGATGGCTACTGGGACAAAGTAATTGGCGGCAAGCTAATTCGTCTCGATGCAACAAATAAGGAATACACATCACGTCTGGCGGCATCATTTATGGGCAAAAAGTTGCTCGATCTGAGCAATAAAGAAGTTACACTGGTCCCTATACCGAATAGCAATGCTTGCGTTGGCGGGCAAAGAAATTTCAATACCAGACTGTTCGCGGATAGCATTGCCAAGAGCGCACAGGAAAGAGCGGTAGTGCGCACCGCCTTTCTATGGAAAAATCCCAAAGAAAAACAGCATAAACAAGATGGTTACCGTCATGCTCGCCAATTTATCCCGTTGCTCGAAGTTGTCTTCAAGCCCAAGCGGCCTGTTGTGTTGATTGACGACATGATTACTAGTGGTTCACAAATGCTTGCCTGCACTTATCTTCTAAGAAAAGCTGGCGTTGAGGTATTATTTGGGATGGCAGTAGGCCGACAAACAAAGATCCAGGAAGACGGAGTTCTCAGTTGGGATGAGAAGATCATCACCCAGCTCATAATGTGACGGGGACGATTAACCCCAGCGATAGGCGCTTGACAGTGGTGCCAGGTTCGCTCGACCCACGATCTAGGCCTGGCGCTAAGGACTGGGCCGGCACAGGGGTAACACCGTGACCGCGTCGGCCAAGAAGTCGTCCAGCACCACCCGCACCGCTCGCTCGCCGGCAACGTCCGGCCGCCGCCGCAAGACGGTCTCCCTCGCCCGCGTCACCGCGCGCGATGTCGAGGTCCAGGTCGGCACCGCCTCCGTGCGGAATCCCTACGACCCGTCGACCTTCATCACCGCGACCGTGAATCGTCGCGTCGACTTGCTCGCCGCCGAGCGCTCCGCCGGCCGGATCACCGAGGCGCAGTTCCTCGTCGGCCGCACCCTGCAGATGCTCTGGGAGAAGCAGCTCGGCGTCCGGTCCGGCGGCACCTGGGACAGCACCACGTCGAACGCCGGGCCCGGCTCGCTCGCCGTCTCCCACGCCTTCACCATCGAAGACATCCGGATGCTGGGCCGCATCGAGACCGCCCGCGCCGTGAAGGCCTCCAACGAGCGGGTCGCCTGCGTGATCGGTGATAGCGGCGTCTGCTTCCTCCGTGCCATCCTCGCCGAGGGCTTCACCTTCGGGGCCTACGCTGAGGCCCGCGGGCGCGGCAGCAGCGAACGGGCGTCCTCCGACATCGCCAAGCGGTTCCGCTGGCTCCTCGACGAGTTGACCGAGGCGCAGCACACCGCCCGGGCGCCCGGTGCGGCTCCGGCCCGGGATGGGTACGCGGCGCAGGCCGATGCGGTGCCGGAGCGGCTGGAGCGGTCGGCGGCGCTGGTGGCGGAGCAGGCGGAAGCCGCATCGGCGGATTGACCCGACGGGCAATCCATTGCAGAACGTCACCGTCGCACGACACGCGCCCGGGGCTCATCGCCGCCGGGCGTTTTCGTTGGCGGCGCATTGGAATGTAGCTCAGTCGGTAGAGCACCGCCCTGTTAAGGCGAGGGTCGCAGGTTCGAGCCCTGCCGTTCCAGCCAGTTTCCGCTCAATACCGCGAACCCGCTCAACAGCTTAGGCGTTTCGAGCACTGGACGCGGCCGGGCTTCGTGACATGATCGGCACCCGATGATGACGGATCGCGAACGCGCCGAGCAGGTCGCCGACCTGCTCCGCATGGCCGACCGCCTCCGGGTTCCGGGGCATCGGCACACCGTCGACATGGTCATCGAGGCGCAGGACGAGATCCGCGCCGGTCTCCGCCGGCTCCACCGCGACCTGACCGGCGCCGAGCTGCCGCGCGAGTCTGCGCCGCGCCGGTCCGTCGTCGCCTCGTTCCAGGCCGGCGTGATCGCCGGGACCCGCGCGACAGTTGCGTTCCGGGGTCGCTCCCGCGTGGTCGCGGCCCGGGCCTGACGTGAAATTGGAATGACTGCCTCCGACCAGGGCGGATCGGAACCATTCCAGAGCAAAAATCAGGGAAAATTCCAAATTCTCTGAGTGCTCAAGACATTTGGAAATCCAGTTGATGTAAGCTTCCAAAGTCTTGGCCGAACTAGGATGAGAAAACCATGCAGGGCTCCGACCGCGTCAAGCGTTTGAGGGGGCGCGCATCAAGTAAGCCCGTGGCGAAAGAAGCCTCGAAACCGAAGGTCGTAGCCTACCTGCGGGTCTCGACCGAAGGGCAGTTCTCAGACGGGCATGGACTGGACGTCCAAGAGAGAGCCGTTCGAGCATTTGCACTTAGCCAAGGCTACCAGTTGATCGAGCTGGTGACCGACTGCGTTTCGGGGGCGACCGCGCCCGTCGAGCGCGAAGGCTTCCGGCGCGTCATGGATCTGGCTGGCGAAGGCGCATTCACCATCCTGCTGCTCTACAAATTCGATCGCCTGGCCAGGAACGTCCTGCACGCCGTCACAAGCGTGCATCAGATGCGCGATCAGCACGGGATCGTCATTCGCTCCGTCACCGAGCCGATCGATACCGCCACCCCGATGGGCGAAATGATCTTCACCGTGCTCGCCAGCATGGCGGCGCAGGAGCGGCAGGTCATCACCGAACGCACTTTCGGCGGACGCCGTGAAAAGGCGGTGAAAGGCGGCTTCGCAGGCGGGGCTGCTCCCTACGGGTACCGCCGAGACAAGGATGGCGGACTGGAAGTCGTCGAGGCCGAAGCGGCTGTCGTCCGGCGGATCTTCGACGAGCGCGCTGCGGGCCGTACCTTGCAGGCGATCGCCGCTGGGCTGAACGCGGATGGACTGCCCTCCAAGCGGGGCGGCCCATGGCAGGTCTCGTCGGTGGCCTACGTCGCGGACAATCCGAAGTACCGGGGCGCTGTCGAGTACCTCTTCACCTGGAACGGTGCGGACACCCACGTCCTACGCGAGGGTCAGCATCAACCGATCCTGCTGCCCTGAGCCTCCCGGCCAGGCGAGCTTGAGGCCGCCCGCCGATGACTGCTCGCCCAGACTGGACGCCGGCGCAGGCCGACTAGGCCCGCCGCGATCTCCAGCGCGACCCGGCCGCATCCGCCTACTGGATCTGGCTCAAGGCCCGCCGCGAGGCGGGGGCACGGAAGGCGCGGACTGCATGAACGCCGTCGTCCTTGCCCGCCGCCTCGCCGGCCTCGCCACCACCATCGACCGGGGCCGGCCCACCGCCGCGCACTGGGTCGCCGCCCTCGCCCTAGCCGCCCAGGCCGATCCCGTCCCGGGCCAGTACCGCGAGGTGGCGTTCACCGCCGGCCGCGCGTCCGTCCGCCTCCATCCGCTCAGGACCCACGCATGACCCAGAGCCCCGCCGAGCTCGTCGACCAAGTCGAGGAGCAGGTCACCGCCATGCTCGGCACCTCACTCTACGAGGCCGAGCGCGCTGCGGTCGACTTCGAGGCTTTTGCCGGCGTGGCGAGCAACAGCTTCCGCGAGCGGCTCGCCAGCCTGATCGCGGACGAGATCCGCACAGCCTCCGAGCACCATCAGGGTGCCCGCCGGCAGGGAGCCAGCCTGTGAAGTACATCGCCCTCCTCCGCCGCCTCGTGGCCAAGCCCGCGCCGGTCCCGCCGGTGTCGACCACGGTCGTCTATCGCGGCGAGACCATTCTCTCGAACGGCTGCGGTCGCTGATGCCCCGCGCCTGTGCCCTGCTCCTCCTCGCCGGCATCGCGCTGGCGGCCCTCCAGCGTCGGCGGCCGGTTGCCGTCCATGCCGAGTGCGACCTGACCACCTGGGTGCTGCCCGACGGCACCACGCTCCACCTCTCGCCCACGGTGCACTGATGGCGAACGAGAAGCTGCGCGATCTCGCCATCCTGCTCGCGGCGCTGGGCATCGTCGGCTTCGGCCTGACCATGGGCGTGCTCAGCACGGTCGCCAAATGGGAGGCCTGCCGGTCGACCGGCGCCTATGCCGTGGTCTGCCTGCACGTGGCGGCGTCGTGATGCCTCTCCTGGCCGTGATCCTGGTGTGTGCGCTCTCGACCGCGCCGGCCGACTGCACGCGTGACACCGCGCTCGACGTCGTCACGCGCCCTGTCGCCATGCCGATGGAGTGCGCCAAGATCGGCGAGTTGACCGGCGCGTCCGCCCTCGACGTGCGCCGCGAGGATCGCCGCTACCTCATGGTCCGCTGCGAGCGCCGGAAGGGCTGATGGTGGTCCGGCCGCGCCCGCCCGAGGACCTGCTCGGCGCAGAGGGTGCGATCACCGAGACCCCGGTGCGCCCGGCACACGACCTACTCGCCTGGATGCGCGCGACCTTCATCGACGAGGACGCGCCGCTCCTGAACGAGGACCACGTTCACCTGCGCAGCGCCCGCCTCGGCGTGCTCTGGTGTGCCGTGCCGAACGCTCGCCAGGGCAAGGCCGTGGTCGGCATGTGCGAGACCACCGGGTTCATGGGGAATCGATGGGCGAAGGCCCGGTTCGAGCAGCAGATCGTCGGCTGGTTCGGCTGGATGCCGCACTTCCTGCTGACCTTCGACGCCGATTACGCCGACCAGTGCAGCGACGCGACGTTCTGCGCCATCGTCGAGCACGAGCTCTACCACGCCGGCCAGGCCAAGGACCGGTGGGGCGCCCCGCGCTTCTCGAAGACGACGGGCGAGCCCGTGTTCGAGATCCGGGGCCACGACGTCGAGGAGTTCGTCGGCGTGGTGGCGCGCTACGGCGCGGGCCACGCGGCGGGCCAGACCGCCGCCCTGGTCGCGGCTGCCAACCGCGCGCCCATCGTGTGCGAGGCGGAGATCGCGGGCGCCTGCGGCACATGCGGGCGCTCCCTGACCGGAGCCTGACAGATCCATGGCTCAGAACAGCCTTCCCGACGAGGTGAAAACCTTCGTCGTTCAGCAGCTTGCGTGCTTCGAGACCCCCTCCGACGTGGTGAAGGCCGTCAAGGAGGAGTTCGGGCACGAGATCACCCGCCAGGCGGTCGAGTATTACGACCCGGGCAAGCGCGCCGGCGCCTCGCTCTCCGAGGAATACCGGACCCTGTTCGCAGCCACGCGCGAGGCCTTTCTCGCCGACACGGCTGCGATCGGCATCTCGCACAAGGTGGTCCGGCTGCGCACGCTGGCCCGGCTCGCCGAAAAGGCGGAGCGGGCCGGCAACATGGTCCTGGTCGCCTCGCTTCTCGAGCAGGTCGCCAAGGAGTGCGGCGACGCCTTCACGAACAAGCGCCAGGTCGAGAACACGGGCAAGGATGGCGCCCCGCTGATGGACGGCGGCATCACCGTGACGTTCGTCCGGCCGGCGCCGGTGCCCGATGCAGGTTGAGTTCCCGGAGAAGCTCGACTTCCTCTTCGAGCCAGCCCGCTACAAGGTCGCCTACGGCGGGCGAGGCGGGGCGAAGTCCTGGGGCTTCGGGCGCGCCCTGCTGCTGCTCGGCGCCCAGCGGCCCTTGCGCATCCTCTGCGCCCGCGAGTTCCAGAACTCGATCGCGGAGTCGGCGCACGCCCTGCTCGCACAACAGGTCGATCTCCTCGGGCTGTCCGCCTACTTCGACACCCAGGAAAAGCGGATCCTCGGGACCAACGGGACCGAGTTCATCTTCAAGGGGCTCCGGCACAACGTCGCCTCGGTGAAGTCGACCGAGGGCGTGGACATCTGCTGGGTCGAGGAGGCCCGCACCGTCTCGAAGGCCTCGTGGGACGTCCTGGTCCCGACGATCCGCAAGCCGGGCTCTGAGATCTGGATCAGCTTCAACACCGAGCTGGCAGAGGACGAGACCTACAAGCGGTTCGTGAGGACGCCGCCGACCGGGGCCCGCGTGGTCAAGATCGGCTGGGAGGATAACCCCTGGTTCCCCGACGTCCTGCGCCAGGAAGCCCTCGACCTGAAGGCGCGCGACCCGATCGCCTACGAGACGGTCTGGGGCGGCAACTGCAAGCAGGTCCTGGACGGCGCGATCTACGCCAACGAGATCCTGTCGGCGAGCAAGGCCACGCCGCCGCGCTTCGGCAAGGTGCCGTTCGATCCGTCGAAGCCGGTGCACACGTTCTGGGATCTGGGCCGGGCCGATAAGACAGCCATCTGGTTCGCGCAGGTGGTCGGCTTCGAGTTCCGGCTGATCGCCTATTACGAGAACCGCGGCCACGCGCTGCAGCACTACATCGATTACCTGCGCACCGTCGCCGAGGAGCGCCAGTACGTCTACGGCGAGCACTGGCTGCCGCACGACGCGCAGAACGAGCTCCTCGCCTCGAAGCGCACCATCGAACAGCAGATGTGGGACGCGGGCCACCGGGTCCGCATCGTCCCCAAGCTCACCGTGGCCGCCGGCATCGACGCGGCCCGCCTCCTGTTCGCGCGGTGCTGGTTCGATGAGGACCTCTGCGCCGACGGCCTCCAGGCCCTGCGGAACTACCGCTACGAGGTCGACGAAGCGACGCAGCAGTTCTCCAAGAACCCGCTGCACGACTGGGCCAGCCACGGTGCCGACGCCTTCCGGTATTTCGCAGTCGCGATTGCCGAGCCGCAGGCCCCGCCGAAGCCGCAGGACGGCCCGAACGACCGCTACGCGCGCCGACGGCGCAGCGACGCCAAACCATCAGGATCGGCATGGGCAGCATGACGGACACAGACGCCGATCGCAGCGCCGTGGCCGGCGAGCCCGACGAGCGGGCCGGTCTCGAGCGCGAGGCGACCTATCGCAAGCTCAAGGGCTGGTACCGCGTCGACCGCGATGCCTCCTCGAAGTGGCGCGAGGAGGCCCGCATCGACTTCGACATGGTCGCGGGCCACCAGTGGGACCCGGCCGACGAGGCTGCACTGCGCGACCAGGGCCGCCCCCCCATCACGTTCAACCGCTGCCTGCCGATCATCAAGGCCGTGGCCGGCTCCGAGGTGAACAGTCGCCTCGATATCCAGTACCTGCCCAGGGAGATCGGGGACACGGCGCTGAACGAGCTGCTGACCGAGGGCTCGCGCTACCTCGCCGACGAGGCCGAAGCGGAGGACGAAGAGTCGGACGCCTTCATCGACGTGACCATCTGCGGGATGGGCTGGGTCGAGATGCGGCTCGATTACGAGACCAATCCGGACGGCGCCTACGTCGAGGATCGTGTCAATCCGCTGGAGATGATTTGGGACGCCTCGGCAACAAAACGTAATCTTTCGGACGCGCGCCGCTTCTTCCGGGCCAAGTCGATGGACCGCGCCGAGGCCGAGGCGATGTTCCCCGACGCCGATCCGGCCGACCTGGATGCAGCCTGGGCCGAGGATCGCGACGGCGACGGCCCGCACAACCAGATCCAGCCCGGCCAGCGCCGTTCGGACCGGCCCGCCTCCGCCGACGAGGGCACCGCCCGCGTGACCATCGTCGAGGCGGTGTGGTGGGAGCGCAAGCGCGTGGCCACCGTGACCGATCCGAGCACGGGCGAGACGGTCGAGATGGACGATGAGCAGGCCTCCACGCTGGAGCGCCGCGCCGCCGCCCTCGGCATGGACATCGAGGTCCAGCGCCGGATGAAGCGCGTCTACCGCCGCGCCTTCCTCGGCAATGCCATCCTGGCCGAGACGCCCTCGCCCGCCGGTGACCAGTTCCACTACGCCTGCATGACCGGCGACCGTGACCAGAACCGGAACTCCTGGTTCGGCATCGTGCGCCCGATGCGCGACCCGCAGCGCTTCGCGAATAAGTGGCTGAGCCAGACGCTCGACATGCTCAACCGCCAGGCCAAGGGCGGCCTGCTGATGGAGACCAACGCGGTTCCCGATCAGGCGGCGTTCGAGGAGACTTACGCCAAGCCCGGCGCCATCTCGTGGGTCGAGCCCGGAACCCTGACCAACGGGCGCATGAAGGAGAAGCCCCTCCCTGTCATGCCGGCGGGCCACTATCAGATGATGGAGCTCGCCATCATGTCGATCCGCGACTCCTCCGGGGTGAACCTGGAGCTGATGGGCCAGAAGCAGCAGGAGCAGGCCGGCGTGCTGGAGTACCAGCGCAAGCAGGCCGCCATGACGATGCTGGCCAGCCTGTTCGACTCGCTGCGCCGGGCCCGCAAGCACATCGGCCGCGTCCGGCTCTACCTGATCCAGAACTTCCTCTCGGACGGGCGCCTGGTGCGCATCATGGGCGACGGCGTGACCCGCGTCGTGCCCCTGCTCCGGGACAAGACGGCCGGCGAATACGACGTGGTGATCGACGACGCGCCCGCCTCGCCGAACCAGCAGCAGGTCGTGTGGCAGACCTTCACCGCGGTGCTGCCGATCATCAAGGACATGATCACACCGCAGGTTCTCCTTGAGGTCCTACCGTACTCGCCCTTCCCGGCCTCGTTCGTCGCGAAGATGCGCGAGCTGCTCGCCCAGGCGCCGACCGATCCGCAGGCCGAACAGCAGCAGCAGATCGCGGTGCAGACCGCCGTGGCGAAGATCCAGGACCTGACCGCCGGCGCCGCGCTCAAGAACGCCAAGGCCGGGCGCGAGGCGGCCCTGACCCAAGGCGACCACATCGACGGCTTCGCGAAGGTGGCGGCCCTCGCCGCTCCGCCCGAGCAGCCCGCATCGGCCTTCGCGGCCTAACATAGGATCATCACATGGCTGTCGAGAAGAACGCGGTCCGCAAGGACACGCGCTGGATGTTCTGTGCCAACGTCGTCGTGGTCGACGAGGTCACGTCGGAGCACGTGATCTACCGGAAGCACGACACCTTCGGACTGCCCGAGGTGACGACCCTCCGTAAGTTCCTCGACTGCGCCCGCGATCCGGCCACCGCCGAGCATGAACGGCTGATGGATGGTCTGCTCAACGCCAGCCACGACCTGCCGTCCGACAGCGAGACCGGCAAGCTCCTGAAGCTCCTACGCGATGCTGCCATCTGGCATCTGGAGCGCGCGTGTCCGTCCCTGCCCGTCTACGTGGCGCCCGTGATCCCGCCGAAGGCCGCTCCCATCGAGGCCGAGATCGTCGCGAAGGCCATGCCTGCCGTCGAGGTCGAAGAATGCTCGACCGCGATGCCGCTGGCCTACGAGCGCCTGGTCGAGGACGAGCCGCCCGCCCGCAAGCGCCGCTTCGCCTGATCCCTCCCCGCGCGGCCGGTAGCGTCCCACCGGCTTTCGTACCCTTCACGTCACGAGGACACCCATGAACGACGACTTCAACAGCAGCGACGACGCCTTCACCGCCGACGAGGAGGCCGCTTGGGGCGCCATGTCGTCTGGCGAGGCCGCTTCCGAGCCCGCCAGCGCCCCTGCGCCCGCCGCCGGTGGCGAAGCTGCTCCGGCACCCGCCGCGCCCGCTGTCGCCCCTGCTGGCGAGGCTGCGGCCCCCGGCGAAGTCGTGGATCCCGAGAACGAGGACGGCGGCGCCGACGAGAACAAGGGCAAGTTCGTCCGCCATGGCGCATTCCACCAGGAGCGCGAGCGCCGGAAGGCCGTCGAGCGCGAGCGCGACGAGTTCCGGGTGACGCTGGCGCGCATGGAAGAGCGCTACCGCATCCTGAGCGAGGGCGGTGCGGCCCAGCCGGCCGCTGCGGCCGCGCAGGCCCCGGCCGAGCCCGAGACCCCGCCCGATCCGAACGAGGACATCTTCGGCTATGCGAAGTACCTGGAGAAGCAGATCCAGGACATTCGCGCCGGCCAGACCCAGCTCACCGAGGCCCAGAAGACCGAGCAAGCCCAGCGTGTCGAGGCGACCCAGCGCAACGAGGTCCTGACCGCCTATCGCGGCGACGTGCAGCGGACGATCGCGGCCCAGCCCGAGTTCGCCCAGGCCTACGAGCACCTGTTCTCCGGCCGAATCGCCGAGCTGCAGCTGCTCGGTGTGCCCGAGGCCGACGCGGTCCAGGCCGTGCGCGAGGAAGAGTTCGGCATCGTGCAGGCCGCGATCCAGGCGGGCCAGTCCCCGTCCGCTCGCCTGATGCAGCTCGCCAAGCTGCGCGGCTTCGCACCAAAGGCCGCTGAGCCGGCCGCGCCCGCCGCCCCGGCTGAGAC
>NZ_JAIEOF010000457.1 GCF_019750675.1 Methylobacterium sp. | reverse complement strand
CAAGCGCATCGTCACCGTCGCCTGCTCCTTCGCCGAGCGCTACATCTCGTCGGCGCTGTTCGAAGGCCTCTGAGACTTAAGGCACCCGGGCGAAGGCTCAGGTGCCGCGCGCCGATCCGGCTTTCGGGCCCGCGCCCGGAAGCCGTCACCGTGTCCACCGTTTTCCACACCCCCGACGCTGGAGCCGGCGCCGTCGGCCCGATCCCTTCGGTGCTTGCCAGGGGCACGGCCGGCCCCTCGTGCAGAGCGCGAGAGGTGGCCCCCTCGCGACCAGCGGATCGCGAAGCATCCTCGCGCGGCGCGGGTCGGACGAGCGGAGGCTGCCCGAAGGCAACCTCGGCACGCGCGGGCGGTTGAGCCTCCAAGATCAGGAGGACATCATGACGGATACGCCGCGCGAGACATCCCCGCCCACATCCACCGATACCGGTACGCCCGGCCCGGACAAGGTCCGCGAGATCGGCCAGGCGGCCCGGAAGGCGGAAGCCGAAACCTCCGGCGACACCCGCGAGGCGATCGACCGCGCCACCGCGCCCAACGGTCAGGCTGCGGGGGAATAGCGATGCCGAACGACCACATCCCCATCGTCGGCACGCGCAAGCCCGATTCCGACGTCGGCAAGCCGGGGGACCCGGCGGTCGCCGGCGGACAGCAATCGGCCGAGCAGGCCGCCATCACCCAGCAGGGCTCCGGCGGACAGACCGATGCGGCGCGCAATGCCGCGTGGGACGGGTCGCCGAAGGGGCGCAATCCCACCCCCGCCGGCGGCTCGTCCGACGGGCAGTCCGACCGCCCCCGTTCGCCCAAGGAGTGACGCCATGCCGGCCCAGGACGACAAGCAACCGAAGGACAAGCCCGCCAACACCGCGCCGGACGCGGTCAAGGACCCCAACGAGAAGACCGACGGCAAGCCGGGCGAGGGCCCGAAGGGTGGTGGGCAACCGGACGGGGAGACCGATCCGGGCGGTTCCTGAGGGTTAGCCTTCCGTCAGTGCGCCCTTCTCCCGGTCGAGGAGGGCGCGCTTGCGCGCGACACCCCAGCGGTAGCCGGAGAGCGCACCGTCCGTCCGCACCACCCGATGGCAGGGGATCGCCACCGCCAGACGGTTGGCCCCGCAGGCCAGGGCCACGGCGCGTGCCGCCGCGGGCTCGCCGATGGCCCGGGCCACCTCCGCATAGGTCGCCGTCGTGCCGACCGGGATCGCCCGGAGCGCCGTCCATACCCGCTGCTGGAACGCCGTGCCGCCGATATCGAGGGGCAGGTCGAGCCCCCGGCCCGGCGCCTCGACGAAGCCGACGATTTCGGCCATCCAGCGCGCGAAGTCCGCATCGCCGGCCGTGAACGCGGCCCGGGGAAAGCGGTCCTGCAGATCGCGCACCAGCGCGTCCGGATCGTCGCCGAGGAGGATCGCACAGACGCCCGCATCGGTGGCGGCGACCAGGATCGCCCCGAGGGCGGACGCTCCGACCGCGAAGCAGATGCGCGTGCCGGCGCCGCCCCGGCGATAGGCGTCGGGCGACATGCCGAGGCGCTGCGGCGCCTTGGCGTAGAACCGGCTCGGCGCATTGTACCCGGCCGCGTAGACGGCCTCCGTGACGCTGCCCGCCGCGCCGAGGCTCGTCGCGAGGCGTTCGGCCCGGCGCGCTTCCCCGTAGGCCTTGGGCGTGATGCCTGTGACCGCGCGGAACACCCGGTGGAAATGGAACGGGCTCATCCCGGCGGTCCGCGCGAGGGTGTCGAGGGCCGGCAGGGTCTCGGCCTCGTCGATCCGGCGGCAGGCCCGGGCGACGGCCTCGGCCTGCCGCTCGGCCCGCGACGGCGCGTCGGGGCGGCAGCGGCGGCACGGGCGGAAGCCCGCCGCCTCGGCTTCCGCGCAGCCGGCGTGGAAACTGACGTTCTCCGGCCTCGGCGTCCGGGCCGCGCAGCTGGGGCGGCAATACACCCCCGTGGTCCGGACCGCGTAGACGAAGCGACCGTCCCAGGCCGGATCGCGCGCGGCCAGGGCCTCCCATCGCTCCGCATCCTCCCGGTCCGGACCGGGGGCGACGGCGTTCGCATTTGCCTCGATCGCGACAGGCGGCATGGCGGATACTCCTGCTCGGGTGCCCCGGCTCATGGCTTCACCTTGGCGCCCGCCGCCGCGTCCGCGCATCCCGCTTCTTGCTCCACAATCGATCGCGGCCGGATTTCCGCCGGCGGCTCCCGTTCCGGGCCGCCCGCACCCCGCGCGGCGTCATGGGCCCAGAGATGGAGGACGGCGTAGGACCGCCACGGACGCCAGGCCTGCGATCGTGCCTCCAGTTCCCGCGCGGTGGGACGCCCGGCGGCCTCCGCGAGTGCGCGCAGCAGACCGATATCGCCGGTGGGCAGGGCATCCGGCTCGCGCAGGGCCCGCATGGCGATGTACTGGGCCGTCCAGTCGCCGATGCCCCGGATGGCCGTGAGGCGCGCACGCGCCGCCGCGTAGCCCTGCCCCGGCGCCAGGAGATCCGGTTCGGCGAGGGTGGCGGCCGCGAGGGCCTTAATGGCGGCTCCGCGGGCACGGGGCATGTCGAGGACGCGGGCGACGTCGGCCTCGACCAGGGCCTCGGCGCCCGGAAAGACATGCGTGAGGCCGGGCTCGGTGCCGGGCCGGGCGAGCGGAGTGCCGAACGCGGCGACCAGCGTTCCGGCCAGGCGGGTCGCGGCGGCGACCGAGACCTGCTGGCCGAGGATCGCCCGCACCGCGAGTTCGAAGGCGTCCCAGGCGCCCGGCACCCGGAGGCCGGGGCGATCCCGGATGCGGGCCGCCAGGAGCGGATCGCGCCCGAGGGCGCGGCCGATCGCGAAGGGGTCGGCGTCGAGGTCGAACAGGCGGCCGAGGCGCGCGGCGAGATCCGGCATCGCCACGGGCAGGTCCAGCGTCGCCAGCAGGGCGTCGTCCGGCGCCGGCATCACCCGCAGGGTTCCGTGCACGCCCCCCTGCGCCACGCTCCGGGCATAGAGGCCGGGACGGGTCAGTTCCACGCCCGGGATGGCACGGGCCGCCAGGTAGGCGTGCAGCCCGGCCCAGTCGTAGGGTGGCGTGAAGGGAAGGCGCAGGTGCGTGGTCACGGCCCGATGCCCGGCTCGGCCCCGATCATCGCACATCCGGCCGGGGCGCGGCACCCGCGGGCCCGCGTCAGGCGACCGAGGCCTTCCGGGTGTCGAGGCGGCGTACGAGATCGTGGATCTCGGCCGCCGGACGGGCCGGACTGTAGAGGAAGCCCTGCGCCGTGCCGCACTGCTTGTGGCGCAGGACCGCCTCCTGCTGGCGCGTCTCGACGCCCTCCACCGTCACGTCCATCGCGAGGGCGCGGGCCATGGTGACGATCGCCTCAATCACCGCGATCTTCTCGGGGCGCGCCTGCAGGTCGCGCACGAAGGAGCGGTCGACCTTGACCTTGTCGAACGGAAAGTCCGTCAGGTAGCTCAGGCTCGAATACCCGGTTCCGAAATCGTCGAGGGCGATCCGTACGCCGAGGGCGCGCAGCCGCTTCAGGTTGGTGAGGACCTCGCTCTCGCGGTCGAGCAGCACGGATTCGGTGATCTCGATCTCCAGGCCCTCGGGGGCCAGGCCGGTTTCCGAAAGGATCGCCGCGACCTCGTCGTGGAAGTCGAGGCGGCGCACGTGGATCGACGAGATGTTCACCGCGACCCGCAGGCCCGGCCAGGACCGCGCATCGAGGCAGGCCCGGCGCAGGGCCCAGCGACCGATCTCGATGATGAAACCGGTGGATTCCGCGATGGCGATGATTTCGGTCGGCGAGATCCAGCCTTCCCCGGGCTTGTTCCAGCGCAGCAGGGCTTCGAGACCGACGACGCGCTCGCTCCTCAGGTCCACGAGGGGCTGGTAATGCAGGGCGATCTCGCCGGACCTCAACGCGAGGCGCATGTCGGCGTCGAGCTGGCGCTGGCGGAATCCGCGATCCTCCAGGGAGACGTCGAAGCTGCACCAGCAGCCCTTTCCGGCGGCCTTGGCGCTGTAGAGCGCGAGATCGGCGCGGCCGAGCAGGGCCGCCGGATCATGGGCGTCCCGGGGGGCATGGGCGATGCCGATGCTGACGCCGACCTCGATGAGGGAGACGCCGATCTGGTAGGGCCGGCGAATCTCGCCGATCACCTGCCGGGCCAGATGCTCGGCCGCCTCCGGGCCCACGCCCGGATACAGGATGGCGAACTCGTCGCCGCCGAGGCGGAAATTGCGCGCGCGCCCCTCCGTCAGGCGCACGAGGCGCCCGGCGACGCGCGCCAGCAGGAGGTCCCCGGCGGCGTGGCCCCGGCTGTCGTTGACGGCCTTGAAGCCGTCGAGGTCGAGGCAGAGCAGGGCCGTCGGGGTCTCCCGGGTCTCCGGGGTCTCCCCGCCCTGATAGATGGCCTGGATCGCGTCCTGGAAGGCGGCCCGGTTCGGCAAGCCGGTGAGCGTGTCGTGCCCGGCCAGGAACGCGATGCGGGCCTGGGCCTCGCGGCTGACCGTGATGTCGGAGCCGACCCCCCGGTAGCCGAGGAAGCCGCCGTAGCGGTCGAAGGCCGGCTTGCCGTTGAGGTTCCACCAGCGCGTGCCGTGCGCGCCGGACACGCGTACGGCCTGCTCGTGGAACGGCTCGCGCATCGCCATGGCGGTGCGCAGCGCCGCCGCGTGGTCCGGCTGGCCCGTGTCGGCCAGGATGGCGAGCAGGGATTCGCCCTGCAGGGTGGCCGGGTCCCGCGAGAGCGTGGCGGCCATGCGGGCCGGGACCTGGCGCAGGCGCCCGTCCGGGTCGGTTTCCCAGAGCCAGTCGCTGGCGCCCTCCTCGAAGTCGTTGAGCAGCAGGCCAATGGTTTCGCCCTGGTGCTGCATCACCACGCGCTGCCAGATGCGCTGGTAGGAGAGCAGCGACATGCGCCGAACGCTGAACCAGATGAAGAGCGCGTAGATCACCAGCAGAACGGACACGTAGGCGCCGAAGGGCGCGTCGCAGCCGGCCAGGCCCATGAACCCGCCGACGACGATCGGAGCCGCGAGCAGGAAGGCCACCGAGAAGAACGGCCCCACCACGTAGGCATCGGAGATGAGGCCCGCCGTCACTGCCACCGCCACCATGCGGTGGCCGCCGTCGGCGGGCGGGATCAGGATCGCCGGCATGGTGGCCCAGGTCAGGCCCAGGGCCAGGGCGAGCGCCTTGGAGATCCAGGAGCCACGCCGGACGGCGGTCTCCGTCACCTCGCTGCGGAAGGTGTTGCGGTAGTACCAGGTCGTGCCGAGGGTCGCGGCGATGATGATCGAGATCGCCGCCATCAGCCCCACGAGATAGTGGTGCGAAGCGGTGTCCCAGAACATGTAGGCCAGGGCGAAGACCACGGCGAGGTGCGTCACGGCCGAGTAGTTGGCCATTTGCAGGGTCTCGTTGAGCAGTTCGGCCTGCGTCTCGAGGCGGTCGCGCTCTTCCGTCGAGAAGGCGGCCCCGTTCCGTTGGGGCATCAGGGGCGGCGCCTTCGTGCGGCACCAGGACAGCAGGTATCGGGCGATTCGCATCTCACCCGGCCCGCCGGGTCGGCACCATCGGCATTCCGCCATGGGGCCTCAGGGTGACGCGGAAGCGGGCCTCGGGCATCCCCGCCCGCGCCGGGGACAGCCGGAACGCCGGGAGCAGGGTCGCCAGGATGACGAGGCATTCCTGGAGCGCGAGGCCCATGCCGATGCAGACGCGCGGCCCGGCGCCGAACGGCAGGTAGGCGTAGCGGTCCCGCGCCGCATGGACGGACGGGGCGAAGCGGTCCGGATCGAACGCGTCCGGCCGGTCCCAGAGAAGGCGGTGCCGGTGCAGGGCGTAGATCGGCACGTGGACCGAGCGGCCCGCCGGAATCACCGCGTCGCCGAGCCGGATGTCGCGGGTCGTCCGCCGCACGATCAGCGGCGCGGGCGGATAGAGGCGCATGCCCTCCATCACCACCTGGCGCGTGTAGACCAGGGCGTCGAGGCGGCCCGAATCGCCCGAAAAATCGGTGCCGACGCGGGCGATCTCGTCGAGGATGCGGCGCTCCACCGCCGGATGGTCGGCGAGCAGCCGGAACAGCCAGGTCAGCGCGAGGGCCACCGTCTCGTGGCCGGCCGCCACGAAGGTGAGCAGGTTGTCGACGAGGAGGGCCTCGGCCATCGGCGCCTCGGTGACGGGATCGCGGGCGTTCAGCAACAGGCCGAGGAGGTCGCTGCCGCCGCCGCCCCGGGCCCGCCTTGCCGCGATCAGCGCGGCGGCCGCAGCGCGCAGTTCGCGTGCCGCCGCCGCGCCCCGGCGGGCGCCCGGATGGGGCAGCCAGGCAGGGGCGCCGAACATGACGTAGGCCATCTTCCAGTTGGTCTGGCCGAGGTAGTCCTCCATGGCGGCGCCGAACCGCGTCTCGTCGAGGCCCCCCTCCCCCGAGGTCATCGTGGCCAGGATGATGTCGAGGGCGGTGCGCATCATCTCGGTGGACACGTCGAACGCGCCCGCACCGGCCGGGCGTGCCAGCCAGCGCGACCGCGTCGCCTGCGCGGCCGCGGCCATGGCGGGGACGAAGTCGCGCACGCGCTCGGGGCGGAACATCGGCGCGGCGGTCCGGCGCTGCGCGCGCCACGATCCGCCGTCGGCGGTGAGGAGCCCGCAGCCGAGGGCCGGGGCCAGGGCCCGGGTGACGAAGGCCTCGCGCTCCAGACCGTTGGCCTCGTCCACCAACAGGGTGCGGATCAGCGTCGGGTCGACCACGAAAGCGGTGCGCTGCCCGAGCAGCCGGGTCTCGACCAGGGTCCGGGTGTAGACCTCGTCGGGCCAGGCATCGACCATGCTGCGCAGCATGGTCCAGAGGACGCCCGGAGCCCGGCCCGCCTCGCTCAGCACCGTGCGCAGCGAGGCCGCGCCGTCGACGGTCACGGGAAGTTTGGAAACGGCCGTGGTCACGCGTGCCCTGCTGAAATCCATCGATCCCTTTACAAGGTAGGTGAATGCTTTCGAAAACCTTACCGCCCTCGGTCGCGTCACTGGATCAGCCAACGAGCTATTGAATCGAGACAAGGTAGACTGCCTCAAACGCAGCAGATTGCTTCAACAAACTCTTTACCATCGCTCTCCGCAGGCCCTGGCCACGCGGGTCCGGACTGGCCCTCAGCCGCGCGAGGAACTTACCTTCGCGGTTCGCATTCCCAACCCCAGGTGGTCGGCGCCCTCGCCGACCCAACCCGTGTTCGGGACGTGGAGATGGACATGATCGGCCGTATTGCTCTCGCGGCATGCCTTGCCTTGCCGGCCTTCACCGCCGTAGCCGCAGGCGCGAATGAGGACGAGCAGGCGGCCCTCTGCCGGGGCGACGTCATGCGGCTGTGCCTGACCGCGGTTCCCGACCGGACCGCGATCGTCTCCTGCATGAAGGTCAACCGCGCGAGCCTCAGCGCCGGCTGCCGGAGCGTGTTCGACGGGGGAACGCGCGGCAAGGCCGCGACGCGATCGGCCGACCTGCGCTGATGCCGAAACGCGCCGTCGATGGGGCGTGACCCCGCGACGGCTCACCGGTGATCCGCGGCGCCGGCGGGTCATCGGCCGCGCGCCGAGCCAGAGAAGGCGGTACGGCGATCGATCGGCCTCAGGCCGAAACAAGGTCTCGGCAACCTGCCGATAATCAGCGGCCCGAAACACGTACGATGATGTTCAGGAAAAAACGTCGAAGCGGCGGACTGGCTTCGAGGAGAATGGTGGGCGCGACAGGGATCGAACCTGTGACCCTTCGCGTGTGAAGCGAATGCTCTCCCGCTGAGCTACGCACCCGGACCGAGGGCCTTCTAGGGCGACAGACGCGGCGGCGTCAAGCGTCGATCCGCATGATTCCCGGCGGGTTCTGATTCCCGGGAGTCTCCAGATTCCCGGAAGTCTCTTGATTCCCGGAAGTTTCCTGGCGCGGGGTTCCGAGCCGGAGAAGGATCACCACCGGCACCAGCCCGACGGCGACGATGAGGAGGGCCGCCACGGTCCCGTCCTCGTAGGTGCCGCGCGCGGCCTCGCCGTAGAGGTGGGTCGCCAGGGTCTCGACGTTGAGGGGGCGCAGCAGCAGGGTCGCGGGCAACTCCTTGACGCAGTCGACGAAGACCAGGAGCGCGCCGCTGAGCACCGCCGGCCAGGCCAGGGGAAGCTGGACCCGCCACAGGGTCGCGCCGGGGCCGCGCCCGAGCATCCGCCCGGCATCGGGCAGGCTGCGGGGCACCCGGCCGAGGCCGGCCTCGCAGGTGCCGATGCTGACGGCCAGGAAACGCACGAGGTAGGCGGTGACGAGGGCGCCCCCGGTGCCGAGGCCGATCAGGGCCGGGGCGACCCCGAAGATCTGCGTCGTCCCGGCCGAGAGGGCGCTGTCGGCAAGGGCCAGGGGCCCGAGGAGGCCGATGGCCAGGATCGCGCCCGGCAGGGCGTAGCCGAGGCTCGCCACCCGGATCAGCGCCTCCCCCCAGCGGCGCGGGACGAGGCGCGGGCCCGCCGCCACCACGAAGCCGATGGCGGCGGCGATCACGGTCGCGGCCCCGGCATAGAGCAGGGTGTGGCCGATCTCGGAGAGGATCGTCTCCGGCAGGCCGCTGCGCCGGACCCGGCGGAGCGCGGAGAACACGAGGTAGCTCGCGGGAATCGCAAAGCCGATGGCCACGGGGACGAGCCCGAGGGCCAGGGCGGCCCCGGCGCGCAGGCCCGTCAGGCGCTGCCGGGCGAGGCGGCGCGGGCGCTGGGCGCCGCCCGAGAACCCGCGCCCGGCCCGGGCCCAGCGCTCCAGGGCCACCAGGGCGACGACGGCCACCAGCATGACGAGGGCGATCTGGGCAGCACCCGCGAGGTCCGAGCGGTTGACCCAGGTGGCGTAGACCTGGACCGTGAGTGTGCGCACCCCGAGGAATTCCGCCGCGCCGATGTCGTTCAGGGCCTCCATCAGGGCCAGACTCGCCCCCAGGGCGATGGCCGGGCGCGCCATCGGCAGGGCGACGCGCAGGAAGGTGGCGGAGGGCCGGCGCCCGAGCATCCGCGCCGCCTCGATGAGGTTGGCGGCCTGCATCAGGAACAGCGCCCGCGTCGGCAGGTAGACGTAGGGGTAGAGCACGAAGCCGAGGAGCAGGATGCAGCCGGGCAGCGAGCGGATCTCGGGCAGCACGAGATCGCGCGGTCGGGTCAGTCCCAGGAGGTCGCGCAAGGTCGTCTGCACCGGGCCGATCGGGTGCATCAGGTCGAGATACGCGAATGCGATGATGTAGGTCGGCACCGCCATCGGCAGCAGCAGCCCGGCCTCCAGCAGGCGCCGGCCGGGAAATTCGTAGGCCGCCACGAGCCAGGCCGATCCGGCCCCGAGGACCACCACCAGCACACCGACGCCGGCCAGCAGCAGGGCGGTGTCGCGCAGGGCCTGCGGCAGCACGTGGGCGACGAGGTGGGGCCACAACGCCCCGCCGGCCCCGATCCCGTCCCCCGCCGCGACCACGAGGGCGACGACCGGGCTCAGCACCAGGACGCAGAGCGCCAGGGCGGCGGCGCTCCAGGCGAGGCCGCGCGGCCGGCCGGTGAGCGGGAGGGCGGGGACGGCCCCGGTCATGCTGGTCTCAAATGCGTTTTCCGATGACCGGGTCGTGGGCAGCCCTCAGTTGTCGAAGCCCACCGTGTCGAGGAGGAGGCTCGCCGCCTTGCGGTTGCGGGCGATCTCCACCAGCGGCACGGCGTCGATCATCAGCGGTCCCAGCTCCGTGAGCAGCGGGTCGATCGGTGCCCCGGCCTTCACCGGGTACTCGTAATCCGCCTTGGCGTAGAGCCCCTGGGCCTCGTCGGAGACGAGGTATTCGAGGAGCTTGACCGCCTCGTCGCGGTTGGGGGCGTTCTTGGCCACCACCGCGCCGGAGATGTTCACGTGGGTTCCGCCGCCCGCGAAGGTCGGCATCACCACCTTGATGCCCGCGCCCCATTTCTGCTGCTCGGGGCCGCCGCGGCCGGAGCGCATCAGGCCGACGTAGTAGGAATTGCCGAGACCGATCTCGCAGGTGTCGGCGAGGATGTCGCGGGCGACGTCCCGGTCGCCGCCGGCGGGCTTGCGGGCGAGGTTCGCCTTCAGGGCGCGCAGCCAGGCCTCGGTCTTCTCCGGGCCGTGCTTGACGAGGTGGTGGGCGATGAGCGCCGTGTTGTAGGGGTGCTGGCCCGAGCGCAGGCAGAGGCCGCCCTTCCACTTCGGGTCGGCCAGCCCCTCGTAGGTGATGGCCTTGAGGTCGGCGAGGTCCTTGTCGGCGTAGAGCACGCGGGCCCGCATGGAGAGGGCGAACCAGCGGCCCTCGGCATCGCGCAGGGTCGCGGGCA
The DNA here is from genome assembly GCF_019750675.1 of Methylobacterium sp. Taxonomy (GTDB): domain Bacteria; phylum Pseudomonadota; class Alphaproteobacteria; order Rhizobiales; family Beijerinckiaceae; genus Methylobacterium. Next base: position 1,644 of record NZ_JAIEOF010000457.1, on the reverse strand, counting down.
CCGCCGCCTCCAGCACACTCGAGCGTACCGGCTGGGCGAGGTCGCGGTCGACGAGGTCGATGAGGTTGCCGACGTCGACGGTCATCAGCACGTCGGCCTTGGCCCGGGCGCCCTCGGCCGCCACGCGCTCGGCGAGGCCCTTCTCGACGAAGACGGTGTTGACGGTGACGCCGCTCCTGGCGGTGAAGGCGTCGAGCAGGGGCCGGATCAGGCCGGGCTCGCGGGTGGTGTAGAGGTTGACCTCGGCCGCCGACGCCGTCCCGATCAGGGCCGCCAGCGCGAGGCCCGCGAACCCGATTGCCTTGATCCCACCCGCCATGGCGCCGACACCCTTCCGTCAAAACGTGGCGGGTGTTCAGAAGCATCGGCGAGGAAAACACAAGCACGATGTTTTGGACTTAAAACAATTCAAAACTATTGCTCATGGGCGAGCGCAAGCTCACCCCGGTCTTGTGTTTTAATCCGTCTCGCTCGCAAAAATAAAACCGTGCGCCGGATCGAGGCTCAGGCCGACCGTATCCCCAGGCTCGCGCGGGTCGTCCGCCGGCACGGGCAGGCGCAGGGGCTCGGGCACTCCCTCCGCCGACACGGTCAGGAGGGCGGCGGCCCCGAGGAAGCGGCGCGCCCGCACCACGGCCCGGAGGGACGCCCCCGGCGCGCCGAGACGGATGGCCTCCGGGCGCAGGCACAGGGTGACGGCGGCGCCCTCGGCGTGACCGGGCGCGGGGACCGGGCCGAACGGCGTCGCCAGGATCCCGGCGCGGCAGGTCCCGTCGATCTCGACGAGGTCGCCGAAGAAGCGGGCGGCGAAGCGCGTCGCGGGACGACGATACAGCTCCAGCCCGGTGCCGACCTGCACGATGCGCCCCCGCCGCATCAGGGCGATGCGGTCGGCGAAGCCCAGGGCCTCCTCGGGGTCGTGAGTGACGAGGAGCGTGGTGGCGCCGCTGGCGCGCAGGACCGCCAGGGTGTCGTCGCGGACCTGGTCGCGGGTGCGCCGGTCGAGATTCGAGAACGGCTCGTCGAGGAGGAGGACGCGCGGCCCCGGGGCCAGGGCGCGGGCCAGCGCCACGCGCTGGCTCTCGCCGCCCGAGAGCGTGCCGGGATAGCTCCTGGCCCGGTCGGCGAGGCCGACCTGTTCCAGCCGGGCCTGCGCGATGGCGCGGGCCTCGGCGGCGGATTTGCCCTGAAGGCTTTTGCCATGGAGGCCGAAGCGCACGTTCTCCGCCACCGTGAGATGAGGGAACAGGGCATAGTCCTGGAACATCAATCCGACGCCACGCGCCTCGGGGGCGACGCCGCGGCCGTCCTCGCTCACCAGGGTGCCGTCGAGGCGGATCGTGCCGGTCTCCGGCTGCTCCAGCCCGGCGATGGCCCGCAGGAGCGTGCTCTTGCCACAGCCGGAATCGCCCAGCAGGGCGAGGATCTCGCCGGGCCGGACCTGGAGCGAGACGTCCGCGAGCGCCCGCACCGCACCGAAGCGCAGCCCGATCCCGCGCAGATCGAGGCGCGGGGGGACGTCGGCTGAGGGCGCGGCGGGCTGGGTCATCGGATCCGGGGCGATGCGGGGTTGCGCTGCTTAGAAGCCAATGCGCCCCGGAGGCAATCTGCGAGCACCATCGCGTTGACGTCCAGTTGCACCTA
>NZ_JAIEOF010000273.1 GCF_019750675.1 Methylobacterium sp. | reverse complement strand
AGGCGGTCGAAGCGGCCGGCCGCGCCCCCGTGGCCGGCCTCCATGTTGATGCGCAGGAGAACCGGGCCGCCCCCGGTCATGGTGGCGCGCAGGCGCGCCACCCACTTGGCCGGCTCCCAGTAGGTCACGCGCGGGTCGGTGAGGCCGCCGAGCGCCAGAATCGCCGGATAGGCCTGCGGGCGGACGTTATCGTAGGGCGAGTAGGCCAGGATGGTCTCGAAGGCAGCGAGGCTCTCGCGCGGGTTGCCCCATTCGGGCCATTCCGGGGGAGTGAGCGGCAAGCTGCCGTCGAGCATGGTGTTCATCACGTCGACGAAGGGCACGTCGGCCACGATGGCGGCGAACAGCTCCGGCGCGAGGTTGGCGACCGCGCCCATCAGCATGCCGCCGGCCGAGCCGCCATGGGCCACGATGCGGCCTTGCGCGGTGTAGTTCGCCGCGATCAAGGCCCGGCCGCAGGCGACGAAGTCCGTGAAGGTGTTGGGCTTCTTCTCCCGCTTGCCGTCGAGGTACCAGCCCCAGCCCTTCTCGGTCCCGCCGCGCACGTGGGCGATGGCGTAGACGAAGCCGCGATCGACGAGTGACAGCAAGTTGGTGCGGAAGGCCGCCGGCATCAACGTGCCGTAGGAGCCGTAGCCGTAGAGGAGCAGCGGCGCCGTCCCGTCGAGGGGGGTGTCGCGCCGGTGCAGCAGCGAGATCGGCACGCTCGCGCCGTCGGGCGCGGTCGCGAACAGGCGGCGGGTGACGTAGTCGGCCGGTTCGTGGCCGCTCGGCACGGTCTGGCGCTTGCGCAACTGCCGGGCGCGGGTGGCGCAATCGTAGTCGTAGGTCTCGGCCGGCGTGGTCATCGACGAGTAGGTGAAGCGGATCACCGCCGTCTCGAACTCGTGGCCGGGCTGGAGGCCGAGGGAGTAGGCCTCCTCGGCGAAGGCGACGATGTGCTCGCTGCCCTGCTTGTCGCGCACCACGATGCGGGGGCGCGCCTCCTCGATCTCGAGGCGCACCATGTGGTCGGCGATGACGTGCTGGTGGCGGATCATCACGCCCGGGCGGTGCGGAACGACGTCGGTCCAGTTCTCGCGGCCCGGCGCCGCGATCCGCGCCGTGACGATCTTGAAGTCCTCGGCGCCGTCCGCGTTCGTGAGGATGAAGAGGTGGCTCGCCCAGTTCTCCACCGAGTAGATCAGCAGGGGCTGGCGCGGCTGCACCACGGTCAGGGCCGCGTCGGGCGCCCGGCGGTCGAGGAGGTGGACCTCCGAGGTCTCGTGGTCGCTGGCGGTGACGACGAGGTAATCGCCCGACTGGGTCTCCTCGATATGCACGAAGAAGCCGGAATCGGCCTCCTCGTACACGAGGGTGTCGGCCGCCTGCGACGTGCCGAGGACGTGGCGCATCACGCGGGCGGGGCGGTGGTTCTCGTCCACCGCGACGTAGAAGAACGCGCGGCTGTCGGCGCTCCAGACGGCCTCGCCGGTGGTGGCCTCGATCCGGTCCACCGCCTCCGTGCCGGAGTCCAGATCCTTGCCGGAATCGAAATCCTTACCGGAATCGAAATCCTTGCCGGTCTCGAGGTCGCGCACCCGGATGGTGTGCAGTTCCGAGCCCTTGGTGTCGGCGCTCCAGGCGAGCAGGCGGTGATCGTCGGAATGCACCGCCGCCGCGATCTCGAAGAAGGCGAGGCCCGCCCCCTCGTGGTCGCCGTCCAGCAGGATGACCTCGCCCGCCTCGGGGCCGCCGTCGGCGGCGGTCTCGGCGCCCTGGCCGGGGATGACCACGATCGTGCGCGGGCGCCGGCAGACGAGCGGGTGCTGCCCGCCCTCGCGGTGGCGGGTGTAGTAGGCGAAGGGACCGTCGGGCTCGGGAACGCTGCTGTCGTCCTCCCGGATGCGGGCCCGCATCTCGGCCACCAGCGCCTTGCGCAAGGACTCGGTGCCGGCGAGCGCCGTCTCCGAATAGGCGTTCTCCGCCTCCAGATAGGCCCGGATGTCCCCCGGCAGGGCGGCGGGGTCCTTGAGCACGTCCCGCCAGTTCTCGGCCTTCAGCCAGGCGTAGTCGTCGCGCAGCACGTGGCCGTGGACCGTGTCGGTGTGGGGGCGCACCTCCGCGATCGGGGCGGCCGCCGAAACGCTGATCGAAGTCGAGGGGGACGTCATCGCGAAAAATCCTGGAAACATTGCGGGAGGACGATGTCGAGTCGGGTCTTGATCTGCGGCGATGCCGGTTCGCGCAGGTTTCGTGCGATCGAATGCTGGCCGGCGGAGCGCCTCATCAAGCCATGTCCCTGGGATTTCACCCGTCTCCGGTCAGGGGCGATCCCCCGCCGGCCCGTGCCGCCGAAGGTCTCATCCGCGCCATGTGCCCGCTGCCCCGGCCGCAGGCAAGCGGGGCGAACGGGGCGGCGTCGCGGAAGCGTGTCCGGGCTGCGGCAATCTGCCGGGGTCGCGCGGCGCTGCCGGTGCCTCCCGGCAAGACCAGGATGAACGGGCAAGACGCAGCCTTGAAATATTGTTCGTTCTAGTTGTTCAAGATTACCGGGACTGCTGTGAACCGTCTTGCGACATCATCGCGAATATCCTACCTAGATAATGTGGCGGGCGAAGTCGCTGCGTACCGTACTGCGTTGTGAGTGACGGGAGAAAACAGGGGATTCGATCCCTGCGCCAGGCACCGGCCAATGTGAAAACGTTCGGGGTGCTCTGATGCCTGTCCGCGCGTCGCTTTAAGGAGAGTTCTTCCAGTTATGAACGACATCGTACAATCTGCCGATTATGTGGAACTCACCGTCGACATCGTGTCGGCCTACGTGAGCAACAACCCGGTCCCCCCCGGCGAGCTGGCCCAGCTGATCACCCGGATCCACACCGCCCTGACCCAGGTCGGCAGTGGCCAGGTCGAGACCAAGGCCTCCAGCGCACCCCTGCAGCCGGCGATTTCCGTCAAGAAGTCCATCACGGCGGATCACATCGTCTGTCTCGAGGACGGCCGCACCTTCAAGTCGCTCAAGCGCCACCTGCGGGCGAAGTACGACATGAGCCCCGAGCAGTACCGCGCCAAGTGGGGCCTGCCGGCCGACTATCCGATGGTCGCCCCGAACTACGCCAAGGCCCGTTCCGATCTCGCCAAGGCGATCGGCCTCGGCCAGACTCGCACCGGCAATTACGACGAAGCGGCCTGAACGGCCGATCCGTCTTCAAACCGGTTTCGGGCGGCGTCCCTCTGGGCCTGCTCGGAACCGGCTGACGGGCGCGACACGTCAAGTCTTGATCTAGGATATTTTTCCCTTACCATCGTTGCGCGGCACCCCGATGCCGCCGGTATGTGTAATGGAACAAATCATGAACATTGTTCGGTCCCCCGCCACTTCCGCCGCCCCGATTCCCGCCGCACGGCGCCCTCGGGCCGTGCCCGGCGCCGCCTCCCTCGGCCGGGACGCCACCCGCCTCCTCGCCGCGCTGGCCGGCGAGGGTGCCTACGCGATCACGGACCCGGCCGAGCCCGCCGGCTGGATCGTGCGCGAGGGCGGACGCGGCGTCTCCCTCGGCGGCGGCCGCTTCGCGCCGGCGGCGGGGCGGGAGCTGCTCGCCACCGATCTCGCGGAGCAGGCGGGCGGGCGCCGGGCCCGCCTGACGATCAGCCCGGCGGGGCGCGCCCGCCTGCGCCGGGAGCGGGCCGGGGCGCACAGCCCCTTCCTCGCCCAGCACCTCGACCTCGTGGGCGATGCGCCGGAGCCGGACCGGCCGCAGCGCGACGCGTCCGAAAGTCCCCTCGCCTGGATGGCCCGGCGGCGCGACCGCGACGGTGCCCCGCTCATCGACGCGGCCTGCTTCGAGGCGGGCGAGCGCCTGCGCCGCGACCTCACGGTGGCCTCGCTGATGCCCCGGATGGGCCAGGACTGGAGCGGCGTGTCCGTCGACGGCTCGGGCCCGCGCGACCCCGCGGCGGGCTCGGACGCGATGCTGGCCGCGCGCCAGCGCGTGCGGGCGGCGCTGACGGCCGTCGGCAACGACCTTTCGGGCCTCCTGATCGACCTCTGCGGCTTCCTGAAAGGGCTGGAGCGGATCGAGGCGGAGCGGCGCTGGCCGGCCCGCTCGGCCAAGGTGGTGGCCCGCATCGCCCTGGCGCGGCTGGCCGAGCATTACGGCCTGGAGCGGGAGGCCGTCGGTCCCGAGCGCGGCCGCCTGCGCCTGTGGCGGGCGGCGGACGGCGCGTGATACGATTTGCGGCTGAATCGTTCGGGTTCTGGCGCGGGTCCCCTCTCCTTCGGGAGGGGGACAGGGTGAGGTGTGTGACCTTTCCGGAGATGGACGACACCTCACCCCCACCTTCTCCCGAAGGAGAGGAAGCATGTCGCGCCCCGGCAGACCGAAGCCATCACCCGGGAAACGTATGGGGGGACACAAGCCCCGCGCCCCCCGCACCCATGCGGGCAGGCGCGCGGCCCCTCAAGCCGCCGAGCGGTGCTGCCGAGCGGTCCGTCAGGCCGCCAGGCGGGCGGCGTCCCGGTGGATGCGCTCGGCCATGGAGCGCACGCCGTTGGAGCGCTTGGAGGTGAGATGGGCGCCGAGGCCGATCTCCTTGAAGACCTTGAAGACGTCGACCTTGCCGATCTCCTCGGGCGTCTTCCCGTCGTGCAGGGCCATCACCAGGGCGATCAGCCCCTTGGTGATCACGGAATCGCTGGTGCCGCGCAGGTGGAGGCGGGGCGGCGCCTCGGCCGGGTCGAGGCGCGATTCCACCCAGACCTGGCTCTCGCAGCCATGGACCCGGTTCTCCTCGGTGAGCAGATCCTCGGGAAAGGGCGGCAGAGCCCGGCCGAGCTCGATCAGATACTCGTAGCGGTCGGGCCCCTCGTCGAGGATGCTGAAATTGTCGATGATCGTCGCGATGGGTGGGAGCATGATCGGCCGGCGGACTCGGTGCGCGTCTGGGGTTCCCCGCATATAGGATATGCGGGGCGCGTTGCGATCCTCAGGCGGGCGGCGGCACCAGAACCTCGGGCAGTTGCAGTTCCAGGGGCTGATCGATCGTGCCGATGCCGCGCACGGCGATCTCGGCCTGGGAGGCATAGGCCGCGATGAGGCGGGGCCCGAGATTGGGCACCTCCAGCTTGCTCGGCGCGCCCCCCTCCCCGGCCCCGGAGACGATGGTGAGCCGCACGGGCCCGCCCGCCCGCGCGTCGATCTGGATGTCGATGGCGCAGGCCACGGTCTCGGCCGTGGTGTCGAGGCATTCCGACACCACCTCGGCCACGATCATGCCGAGCGCGTTGGCGGTGCGCGGCTCGACGAGGCTGGTGCCGAGGCCGCCCACGGCGACGCCGATGCGGCCGGCCCGGCGCAGCTGCCCCAGGCCCGAAGCCAGGCGGTGCAGGTAGTCGCGCAGGTCGATCGAGGCGATGTGGGGCGCTTCGTGCAAGTGCTGCTGCACCAGCGCGATGGCGCGCACGCGCTGCCCCAGCGCCTCGAAGCTGCCCCGGCAGGGCGCCGGCGCGGCGCGGCCGTAGAGCCCGATCAGGCTAACCATGACCTGGAGGTTGTTGCGGACGCGGTGGTAGACCTCCGCCAGCAGCGCCTCCTTCTCGACCAGGGCGCGCTCGGAATGCTCCTCGGCGTGCTTGCGGTCGGTGATGTCGAAGCAGGTCCCGAGGAAGCCGACGAAGTCGCCGTTCTCGCGCAGGGGCTTGGCGGTGTCGAGGAGCCAGCGATAGGCCCCGTCGTGCCGGCGCAGGCGGAACTCGGACGTGAAGGGCTCCTGGGCCGCGAAGGCCTTGGCCACGATGGCGGCGTGCCGCTCGAGATCGTCCGGGTGCAGGCCGCGGCGCCAGCCGTGGCCGCTCTCCTCCTCGGGGGAGCGACCCGTGAAGGCGAGCCAGGTCTCGTTGTGATGGACGGCGGCGCCCTGCGTATCGGCGCGCCACATCATCAGGGGCACGAAATCGGCGAACCGCCGGAACTCCCCGCACCCCATCCCACTCACCGATGCCGCATCGGTCGACGGCGTGTCCGCGGCCATGATACTCCGATCCACCCGTTCCAAGCGCCAGCCCCGCCCCAGGGCTCGCGGCGGACAACGTGCCGGGGGTGGCCCCGTTCCGATCCTACGTTGTGAAGACGGTGCATACCCTCGATGGGGCGGGCGGGACGCCTCAGAGCATGGTCGGGAGGATGCGGTCGGGCGGCCGGTGCCCGTCCATGAAGGTCTTGATGTTGATGATGACCTTCTCGCCCATGTCGACGCGGCTCTCGTGGGTGGCCGAGCCCATGTGCGGCAGGAGCACGACCTTGCCGGCGCGGGCCAGCTTGACGAGGCGCGGGCTCACCGCCGGCTCCTGCTCGAACACGTCGAGGCCGGCGCCGGAGATGTCGCCCGCCTCGAGCAGGCGGGCGAGCGCGGTCTCGTCGATGACCTCGCCGCGGGCGGTGTTCACCACCACGGCCTCGGGCTTGAGGAGCTTCAGGCGGCGGGCCGAGAGCAGGTGGTAGGTGGCCGGCGTATGCGGGCAGTTCACCGACACGATGTCGACGCGGGCCAGCATCTGGTCGAGGGATTCCCAGTAGGTCGCGTCGAGGTCGCGCTCGATCTGGGCCGGCACCCGGCGGCGGTTGTGGTAGTGGATCGAGAGGCCGAACGCCTTGGCGCGGCGGGCCAGCGCCTGCCCGATGCGGCCCATGCCGACGATGCCGAGGCGCTTGCCGGTGATGCGGCGGCCGAGCATCCAGGTCGGCGACCAGCCCGTGGTCCAGGCGTCCTCGGGGATGATCCGGGCGCCCTCGGTGACGCGGCGGGCGACCGCCAGGATCAGCGCCATGGTCATGTCGGCGGTGTCCTCCGTGAGGACGCCGGGGGTGTTGGTGACGGTGATGCCGCGCTCCAGCGCCGCGGCCACGTCGATGTGATCGACGCCGTTGCCGAAATTGGCGATCAACCGCAGGTTGGGTCCGGCCTGGGCGAGCAGGCCCGAATCGATCTCGTCGGTCACGGTCGGCACGAGCACGTCCGCCTCGCGCATGGCCGCCATCAGTGCCTCGGACGACATCGGGGCGTCGTCGGCGTTGAGGCGGATCTCGAAGAGTTCGCGCATGCGCGCCTCGACGACCTCGGGCAGACGCCGCGTGACGACCACGAGCGGCTTGCGCTTCAACGACGACATGCACCCTCCCCGCGAGCTCTCGCCGCGATCGCGGCCCGCCGCGCCAGAATCCGGACCGGCCGGTTTCGGCTCGATGCCCGGGGCGCGGACGACACCGCAAGCTTACCGCGCGTTAACCACGCGCCCGTCAAGACAGTCGGAACGACCGGGCCGGCAGCCGGATGGCTTAGCGCGACCCCGAGGCCTTTCCGGCCCCAGGCCTTCTCGACCTCATGTGGCCTCTCTAGCAGAGAGGCCGCGGAACACAATGGATGCCAGGGTCCGCCGCCGCGCTTCGGGCGCGGTCCCCGGCCAGCGAAGGATACCGGACGATGCGCGCGCTTGCCCTGCTGCTGACCGCCCTTCTGGGCACCGTGCCCGCCCTGGCCGCCCCGGCGCCGAGCGCCGGGCCCGACGTCGCCCTAGGGCCGGTGACGAAGCTGCCGCTGCCGCGCTACGCCAGCCTGAAGACCGACCGGGTGAACCTGCGCGAGGGCCCCTCCAAGGACCACCGTACCCTCTGGGTGTTCCAGCGGGCGGGCCTCCCCATCGAGATCGTGGCCGAGTTCGAGACCTGGCGCCGCATCCGCGACTCGGAGGGCACCGAGGGCTGGGTGCTGCACTCGCTCCTCTCGGGCAGGCGGACCGCCATCGTCACCGCCCCCCGGGCGACCGACAAGGGCGCGGACAAGGTCGCGGTGCCGCTCTATGCCAAGGCCGACGAGGCGGCCGGCGAGGAGGCGCGCCTCCAGGCCGGCGTCATCGGCAGCGTCAAGGCCTGCACGGGCGCCTGGTGCCGGGTCGTCGTCTCCCTGCCGCAGAAGCGCGGCGACGTCGACGGCTACATCCGCCAGAACCGCCTCTGGGGCGTCTACCCGGACGAGAAGGTCGAGTAGCGCGGCCCCCGCCGGCCTCGGGACTGGTCCGCTCAGGACTGGCGCATGAAGGTGTCGGGCGTGCCCGTCCCGTCATGGACGAAGCGGATGTCGCGGGGCTCGCGCCGGGGCGTGTCGACGGAGAGGAAGACCATCGGCTCCTCCAGGATCTCCGGCACGGAATGGACCACGCCCCGCTTGAAGAACACCAGCTTGCCCGGGCCGACCTCCACGGGCGCCTCGTCGCCGAACTTCATCCGGCAGCGGCCCGAGAGGACGTAGAGATACTCGTCGCACGAGGCGTGGCTGTGCGGCGGCGTCGGGTGGTAGACCCGGAACACCCGGGCGCTCGCCGCCGGGTCGTCGGTGAAGCGATGGTCCGCCACCATGGTGTCCGAGGTCTCGGGCAGGCGCGCGGCGTGCTCCGCGACGTCGAACACGCCGTGCGCCGTCAGGCTGTCATCGCTCATCCTCGATCCTCGCTCCTCTCCGGGCCGGCCCGGACTTCAACCTGCCTCGCGAAACGCCCGACCGTCGACGGGTCTCGCCTCGCGCGGGCCGGCCCGGCGGGCGTTTCGTGAACGACCTTTAGCGCAGATCCGCGCCGGCCGCCTCCGGGCCGCAACCCTGACCCCGCCCCCTTCCGCGCCCCCTTCCGCGCCCGCGCTGCATTTCGGCGACAGGCCCGTCCTTATCCCGCCCGAGGCGGATTATGGCGCGGGCGGGTGCGTGTCGCGGTGCTGGGCGGTCAACGCAGTTCTACGTTGGAATAAGTAAAAAACATACGCCTTGCATGCGTATAATGAATCCTGTCAAGACATTACTCGGCCCGGGTAAGTTGATCACATCACGATCCTGCGAAGCCGCTGGTACGTTCCCACGAATGGTCTTGGCTGTGTCCTGCTTTATGTTGCCCCCTTCCTCCCGTCGCGTCGGTAACATCGTGCAGCGCGGACTGATGCTGACGCTTTTGTCCGGCGTCGCCTGGACCGGCAGCCCCTCGGGCCCCGTCCGAGCGCAGGAGGCCAGCCAGACGGTGACCCTCGACACCCTCTCGGTGGAGGGCACCGGCACCGGCCGCAACGCGGCCGGCAGCCAGCCCGGCGGCGCGGTCGGCCCGGTGCGCGGCTACGTGGCCACCGAGAGCCGGGTGGCCACCAAGACCGACACGCCGATCGTCGAGACCGCCCAGTCGATCTCGGTGGTCGGCCGCCAGCAGATCGAGGACCAGAACGCGCTCACCATCAACCAGGCCCTGCGCTACGCGCCGAGCGTCACCACCGAGCAGCGCGGCGGCTCGGGCGCGACGCGGCTGGAGCAGTTCTACATCCGGGGCTTCGTCGCCCCCCTCTTCCTCGACGGCCTCGCCTTGCCCAGCAACCGCGACGCCTTCCCCAGCGTCGACCCCTACCGCCTGGAGCGCGTCGACATCATCAAGGGCCCGGCCTCGGTGCTCTATGGGCAGTCGGGCCCCGGCGGCATCGTCAACCTCGTCTCCAAGATGCCGCGCTTCACGCAGCACGGCGAGATCTTCGTCCAGGGCGGCGGCTTCAACGAGGTGCGCGGCGGCTTCGACGTCGGCGGCCCGATCCCCGCCGAGGCGGGCCCCCTCGCGGATCAGTTCGCCTACCGGGTCATCGGCCTCGGCTGGAAGGGCGACGGCCCGGCTGTGACCACGCAGGTCGAGCGCGTCCTCATCAATCCGAGCGTCACCTGGCGCTCGTCGGCCGACACCACGCTCACCGTCATCGGCAATTACCAGCGCGATCCGTTCTCGGGCTTCTACGGGGGCTTTCCCGCCGTCGGCACGGTGTTCCCCCGCAACTTCGGCAACGGCTTCACCGGCCGCCTGCCGGTGGACTTCTACGACGGCGACCGCAACTTCGAGCGATCGGACCGGACGCAGGCCTCGATCAGCTACATCTTCGACCACAACGTCAACGAGTACCTGCATTTTCACTCGGCGGCGCGCTACCTGCGCACCGAGGGCGATTACCGCAGCGTCTACGGCGCCTTCAACGACACGACGGGCCCCTTCGCCAGCGGCCCGCTCATCGACCGCTCGCGCATCGCCACCCGGGTCGGCCTCGACGTCTACACCATCGACAACAACCTGACGGCCAGGTTCGACACCGGCATCTTCGCGCACACCGCGCTCGTCGGCGTCGATTACCGGAGCTTCGAGACCCGCACCCTGTCCTCGGACTTCCCGGCGGCACCCAGCCTCAACGTGCTGGCGCCCAACTACGCCATGACCATTCCGACGCCGCCCTTCACCACGGATTCGCGGATCACGTCGGAGCAGACCGGCGTGTACTTCCAGGATCAGGTGAAGTTCGACCGCCTCGTCCTGACGCTGGGCGGGCGCTACGACTGGGCCAGCACTTCGGGACCGACCCGCAGACTCTCGACGAACGTCGTGACGAACCAGGACGTGCCGTCGGAGGCCTTCACCGGCCGGGCGAGCCTGCTCTACCGCTTCGACAACGGGTTCGCGCCCTACGTCTCCTACAGCGAGGCCTTCGAGCCGATCACCGCGGGACGGATCTTCGACCCGAATTTCGGCTCGACCGGGCGCATCCCCGATCCGATCACCAGCGACCAGTTCGAGGCCGGCATCAAGTACCAGCCGCCCGGCACCGACATCCTGCTGACCGCCGCCGCCTTCGACATCCGCCGCTCGAACGCGACGAACCCCGATCCGGCGAACCCGGGCGGCGGCTTCGTGGTGCAGACCGGCGCGGTCGGCGTGCAGGGCCTGGAATTCGAGGCGCGGGCCAACCTCGCCGAGGGCCTGAACGTCATCGGCGGCGTCTCGTTCATCGACGCGCGCGTCGTCGGCGACATCACCAGGACGCTCGATCAGCTCACCAACCAGCAGGTGCCGCTGCTCGGGCGGACGCCGGTGCAGATCCCCGACACGACGGTCTCCCTGTTCGCCGATTACCGCTTCACCAGCGGGCCCCTGCTGGGCCTCGGCATCGGCGGCGGCGTGCGCTACCTCGGCACCTCCTGGGGGGACCCGGCCAACACCTTCAAGGTTCCCGAAAGCATCCTCGTGGACGCGGTGCTGTCCTACGACCTGAAGAACCTCGACGCGGCGCTCAACGGCTTCACCATGCAGGTCAACGCGCAGAACCTCCTCGACGAGCGCTATGTGACGGGCTGCTTCAGCTACTCGAATTGCTATTACGGCCTGCCCCGCACCGTCTACGCCACCCTGCGCTACCGCTGGTAAGCGCCGTCGCGCCACCACCATCTCCCGGAGGACGCGATGGGCACGACCTTCCGCCAGGCCATGGCCTGGCTCCACACCTGGTCCGGCCTCGTCGTCGGCTGGGTGCTGCTGGCGGTCTTCGTCACCGGCACGGCGAGCTACTACCGGGCCGACATTTCGCGCTGGATGCGGCCCGAGATCGGCCGGATCGCGCCGCTCTCGCCCGACGCCATGGCGCGGGCGGCCACCTTCGGCGTCGCGCATCTCCAGGAGCATGCGGGCGGGGCGCGGACCTGGTTCATCGGCCTGCCGCAGCCGGACAGCCCGGTCATCGACCTGTTCTGGCGCACCCGGCCCGGCACCCCGCCCGGGCAGGCCCGCCTCGACCCGGCGACCGGCGAACCGGCCGTGGTCCGCGACACGCGGGGCGGCGACTTCCTCTACCGCTTCCACTTCGAGCTCCACATGCCCCCGCTCTGGGGGCGCTGGATCGTGGGCGTCTGCGCCCTGGTCATGCTGGTGGCGCTGATCTCGGGCGTGATCACCCACCGGCGCATCTTCGCCGATTTCTTCACGCTGCGGCGGGACAAGGCGCCCCAGCGCGGCTGGCTCGACGCGCACAACGTCACCGGCGTGCTGGCGCT
>NZ_JAIEOF010000123.1 GCF_019750675.1 Methylobacterium sp. | reverse complement strand
GCCCCGGGCCGAGGTTCCGGACTCACCCAGGCGCTCAGTCCGCGAAGGTGCTCAGTTCGCCAGGGCGGTGGCACGCGCCAGGGCCGGGGCGAACCCGGTCAGCGGAACGGTGATGACGGTCGGGTCCTTCGCCTCGGGCTTCATCGCCGAGACGAGGAGGTTCTTGGCCGTCTTCATGGTGTCGGTCGCCAGCGTCGGCAGGGCGATCGGCACCAGGCAGCCCTCCTGGCTGCAGGACAGGTAGGGCGCGCCCTTGCCGAGGACGGCGTCGTCGAGCTTGAAGGTCAGCCCCGGCTCGATCGCGAGGCCGAGGGGCATCAGAATGAAGCCCGGCGCACGTCCGTCTGACGGCGGGCGGATCTCGATGGCGAACTCGCGCCGGCCCTTGGCGCCCTGGGCCTGCATCACCGCGCATTCGGTCTTGGCGACGGCGACGTCGGCGCGCGCGCACGTCACCGTCCAGTCCCCGTAGACCTCGCTGAGCGAAGTCGCGCCGACGGGCCAGACGGCCGCCGGGGTCGAAGCAGCAGGCGTCGCGGCCGCCGGCGTCGCGGGCTTGGGAGGGGCCGGTTTCGCGGGGGCGGGCTTGCGGGGCTTGGGCTTGGCGGGGGCTTCCGCCGCGGGCTCGGGCGCCTCGACGTCCTGTGCGCGGATCGGGCTCGCGGCGGCGAGCATGATCGCCACGACGGCGAGAGGTCTGAACAGGCTGGTGAACGTCACGATGATGGCTCCCCGGACCCGGAGGGCGCGTCCTGGCCCCACGGATGGCCTGCCCCTAAATGCCGGGGGCGCGCGGCGCAATGGAGACGGGACGCCGCGAGGCCGTTTCCCGGGGGGCTGCGCTCCCCGGTTCTCAGCGCCGGCCGGTGGGCTCGATCGCCGGAAGCTCGTTGGGACCAAGCCCCGAGGCTACCGTGGGCACGGGGGACGCGCCCTGGCCCCGGGCGCGGTTGGCCAGGGCCACGGTCAGCTTCTCGGCCGGCTCAGACTGCATCAGGGCCAGTACCTCGGCCATCTTGCGCGGGTTCATGGCGAGCACGATGGGAACGAGCACCTCCAGGTTGAGCCGGTCGAACACCCGGGCGGCATCCTTCGGCTTCATGGTCTCGTACATCGTCACGATGTTCTTCAGGGCGGCCCGTTCGGCCTCGGCCCGCTGCGTCCCGCCGCCCTCACCCTTTTCCTCGCCCTGCTTGAGGGTGTCGACGCCCTCCTCGAGCTTGCGCTCGGCGGTGCCGAGGAGTTGCTCGCGCAGATCCAGCGCTTCGCTGCGCTGCTTCAGGCTGTCCCGGCGCGCGGCCAGGCGCTCCAGCAGCGCCCGCTCGGAGGCCGGCATCGCCTCGGCCGGCGGCGGCGGGCGCGGCGCGGGTTTCTCCGGCTCGGGCGCGGGCTTCTCCGGCTCCTTGGGAGTCACCGACCCCGTCGTTGCGGGGTCCGACGGCTCGTAGTTGGTGCGGGCCTTGGCCAGGACGCGGGCGAAATCCGGCAGGGGCGCGCCGGGCTTGGCTTCCTCGACCGCGATGGCCGAGAGCTTGAGGACAAGCAGGCCGGCGGCCGCCAGGGTCACGCCATCGATCAACCGCAGCCGGAAGGGGCGCGGCTGTGGAAAGCGGACGAGGCGGCCGGGTCGCTTCACGCGGCCTTGCTCCGCAGGCGCCCGAGCGCCCGCTCCGACATCGCGAGCGCGGCGGCGGCGGCGACCCCGAGGCGCTCGCCGTTGGGGCTCGCCGGCGCGGGGGCGGCGCGCAAGGGCGCCACGACGATCTCGCTGGGGTCGCGCCGCTCAGCGATGTCGGGTGCCGGAGCGCGCTGGGGGGCGCGGCCGGGGGCGGCCTGGGACACGATCGAGGCGATGCGGGCGATCACCGTCTCACCGGCCTCAACATGGGCGGCGAGGTCCGTGGCGTAACGCTCGGCGGTGCCGAGGCGGTCACTCAAGGTACGGTCGCACTCGTCCAGGGTGGCGCGCAGGCCGACGATCGCGCGCTCGGCGGTGGAACTCGCCAAGACGAGGTCGCCGATCGTCTGGCGCAGGGCCGCCTCGTCGGCCTTGAGCTTGGTGATGCGCCGGCTCAGCCGCACCGAGGAGACGATGCTGGCGACCAGCAGGATCGCCACGAGGACGTCGGCCGTGAGGGTGACGAGGAGGCTCATGGGCGGACACTCATGTGATCGGTCACCCGTCCGTGCGGTTGTTCATGGAAGCCTCGAAGGCCTGGAGGGTCGTGCGGGACCGGCGCAGGGGCCGGGTGAGCTGAACCGCGATGTTGTCGTCGATCCGGCCGATGCGCCCCTGCGTCAGGGCCCAATCGCCACAGCGCACGGCGATGAGGTCCGAGGGCTTGGTGTCGAACATCAGGGTGTCGCCGACCTTCAGGGAAAGCACTCGCTTGAGGGGCAGCATCATCTCGTGCAGCACCGCCTCCATGGTGGCGTCGGCCTGCCAGATCTCCGTCGCGAGGTGGCTCTCCCAGACGTGGTCGCGCCCGAGCTTCTCGCCCATGAAGCTCTGCATGAGCAGTTCACGGATCGGCTCGATGGTGGCGTAGGGGAACAGGATCTGCAGCTGGCCGCCGCGCCCGTCCATGTCGAGCTTGAGGCTGATCAGGATCGCGGCGTTGGCGGGCCGGGTGATGGTGGCGAAGCGCGGGTTGGTCTCGATCCGGTCGATGGCGAAACGCACCGGCGAGAGCGGCTGGAACGAGAGTTCGAGGTCGGTAAGGATGATCTCCACGAGGCGCCGCACCAGCTGCATCTCGATGGTGGTGAAGGGCCGCCCGTCGAGCCGGGTCGACGAGCCGCCGCGCTTGCCGCCGAGCAGCAGGTCGAGGGTCGAGTAGGCGAGATTCGACTCGACGGTGACGAGGCCGGAATTCTCCCAGGCATCGGCCCGGAACACGCCCAGCAGGGTCGGCAGCGGAATCGCGTTGAGGTAGTCGCCGAACCGCACCGAGGTGATGTTGTCCAGCGTCACCTCGACGTTGTCCTGGAAGAAGTTGCGCAGGCTCGTCGACAACAACCGGATCATCCGGTCGAAGACGATTTCCAGCATCGGCAGGCGTTCGTACTGGACGACGCCCGAATCGACGATGGCGCGCACGCCGCCCGCGCCCGAGGCCGAGAGCTCGCGCAGGGAGAAGCCGAGGACGCCGTCGATCTCGTCCTGGTTCAGGATGCGGTCGTTGCCGGCAAGCTCGGGGAGATTGTCGGTCTCCCCGTCCTCGATCATCGTCGCCCATTCGGCGGCGACGTCGCTGGCATGGGTCGTGGTGCCCTGCTCGGCGAGCGCGGCGCCCCATTCGTCGGCGAGCGAGGATTCCCCGCCCTCGCCGTTCTGGGCGATGAGTGCGGCCGCCCAGTCGTCCTCGTCGATCGCGTCGTCCGGTCCGGCCATCAGACTCTCGTCACTCGCATGGTTCTCGTCGTCCCGCTCCGCCGGCCGCGCCGGCTACTGGACCACGACGTCCTTGAACAGGACCGCCTCGGCGCGGGCCGGATGGATCGCGACGTTCACCCGCCGCAGCAATTCCTCGCGCAGGCGGTAGATGCCGGCCGAGCCAGACAAGTCGCTGGCGCGCAGTTCGCGCAGGTAGACCTGGAAGGCGTCCTCGATGCGCGGCATCAGGGGCTTCACCTCGCCCTCGACCTTGGCGTCCTTCAGCTCGATCGCGACCTTGATCTTGGCAAAGCGCGTCTTGTCCTGGCCGGGCTCGCTGGCGAGGTTGATCATCATCTCGCGGACATCGAGGAACACGACCGGCTTCTTGACCTCGGCCACCGCTTCGCCGTGCCCGTCGCCGCCGGCCTTCTTCTTCAGGAAGAAGAACCCGCCGCCGCCCGCGAGCGCCAGCACCACCGCGCCGATGACGATCAGCTTCTTCTTGCCGGATTTCGGAGCTTCGCCCTCGGCGCCCTCCTCGCCCTCGGGCGCGGCCTTCTTCGGCTTCTTGGCCATGGCGGGACCTCGGGGATGGGACGGGATCGTCGGATCGGCGCCCCTTCTCGGAGGAGCCTGACACCGGTATCGGGCGAACAGGGTTAACGTGTCGTTAAGGCGGCAAAAGCTGCCGGGTCGGACTTGCCGCGCGGCGCGGCGCGTCCGCCGTCGCGGGCCGCCCGTCTTCCGCCTAAACCTCTCGAAAGTAACGGAAAATCGTAGCTCTGGCGATTGGCACGTACCGTGCGGTAACCCTGACGTCGTCGCGTGTCGGGGCTCAGGGTGTCATGCAGAACGCATTGTTCGTGGGGGTTTCGAGCCAGGTCGCGCTTCAGCGCGAGCTGGACGTGATCGCCAACAACATGGCCAACGTCTCGACCAACGGCTTCAAGGCCCGCAACAGCCGCTTCCAGGAATACCTGATGCCGGTGGCGAGCGCCGATTCGTTCCAGAAGCCGGACCGGCGCGTTTCCTACGTCATCGACCAGGGCACCGCCCTCGACCTCGCGCAGGGGCCGATCGAGCAGACCGGCAACCCGCTCCACGTTGCCGTGCGGGGCGATGCGTTCCTGGTGGTGCGCACGCCGAACGGCGACCGCTACACCCGCAACGGCGCCTTCGAGACCAACGCGCAGGGCACCCTCGTGACCAGCGACGGCTACCCCGTGCAGGGCGAGGGCGGGCCGATCCAGATCGGCCCGCAGGAGACCGGGATCGCCATCGGTCCGGATGGGACCGTCTCCACGAACCTGGGCATCCGGGGCCGCGTCCGCCTCGTCACCTTCGCCAACCCGCAGGCCCTCACCAACGAAGGGGCCAACCTCTACGGCTCCACCGCCCAGCCCCAGGCCGCGGGCCTCGCGGGCCGGGTAGAAGCCGGGGCGCTGGAGCGCTCCAACGTCAAGCCGGTGGTCGAGATGACCCGGCTGATGGACGTGAACCGCACCTACACCATGGTCTCGGGCGTGATCTCGCGCCTCGACGACCTGCGCGGGACGGCAATCCGCCGCCTCGCCGACGTCGCGTAAGGAACACCGCAGATGCGCGCCCTCTACGCCGCCGCCACGGGCATGGCGGCCCAGGAACTCAACGTCCAGGTCATCTCGAACAACATCGCGAACCTGCGCACCACCGGCTACAAGCGCCAGCAGGCCCATTTCCAGGACCTGCTCTACCAGAACCTGCGCCGGGCCGGCTCCTCGACCTCGGACCAGAACACCCAGCTGCCCGCCGGCCTCGCCATCGGCTCGGGCGTGAAGACCACCTCGACCGCGCGGGTGATGTCCCAGGGCACGCTCACGAGCACCGAGAAGGACTACGACGTCGCGATCCGCGGCGAGGGCCTGTTCCGCGTCACCCTGCCGGACGGCCGCACCGCCTACACCCGCGACGGCTCGTTCGACCTCTCGGCGCAAGGGCAGCTCGTCACCCGCGACGGCTACCTCGTCGATCCGGGCGTCACGGTGCCCAACAACGCAACTTCGGTGACGATCAGCGCGCAGGGCGCCGTGCAGGCGACCGTGCCGGGCCAGACGGCGCCGCAGGCGCTCGGGCAGTTCCAGCTCTCGCGCTTCGTCAACAAGGTCGGCCTCGAATCGATCGGCGACAACCTGTTCATCGAGACCGCCGCCTCCGGGCCGGCGATCAACGGCCTGCCCGGCGCCGAAGGCTTCGGCAACCTCCAGCAGAGCTATCTCGAAGAGGCCAACGTCAACGCCGTCACCGAGATCTCCTCCCTGATCGCCGCGCAGCGCGCCTACGAGATGAACTCGAAGGTGGTGACGGCCGCCGACCAGATGCTCTCGACCACCTCCCAGATGTTCCGCAGCTGACCGGGCTCCCCACCATGCACGCCCTCCGGCAGATCCCCCCCTATCGCCCCGCGCGGGTCGCCACCCTCAGCGTCGGCATCGTCGGCCGCGCCCTGCTCGCCGTCCTCGCGCTGTGTCTGCTCGTCGGCCAGGTGCTGGCGCAGGACGCCAGAGCGGGCGCTCCCTTACGCCTGCGGGGCGACGTCACCGCGCGCGGCGACGTCCTCACCCTCGGCGACCTCGTGGAGGGCGCTTCCACGGAGGCCGCCCGCCAGCCGCTGTTCCGGGCGCCGGCCCTGGGCGCCACCGGCACGATCCAGGCCCGGCGCATCGCCGACGCGGTCGCGGGCCTCGGGCTCGGCGCGGTCGAGACGGGCGGGCGGGTCCAGGTCTCGGTGCTGCGCTCGGCGCGCCGGGTCACAGCGCCGGAGATCGAGGCCGCCCTCAAGCGCGCCCTCGAGTCGGGCCACGCCCTCGATGCCCGCAACCTCGCCGTGCGCCTCGACGGCGAGGCACCGGTCCTGCTAGCCCCCGTCGACCTGGACGGGCCGGCCTCCGCCCTGGACGTGGCCTACGATCCGCGCTCGCGCCGCATCGCCGCCCTCATCACGCTCGGCGAGCGTCAGGCCTCCCTGCGCGTCACCGGCCAGGTCGTGGAGATCCGCGAAGTCGCCGTCCTCGGCCGCGCCCTCAACCGGGGCGAAGCCGTCACCGCCGCCGACATCACCCTGGAGCGGCGCCCGCGCGAGGCCACCCCGCCGGACGCGCAGGGTGCCCAGGGCGGGCTCCCGGGTCAGGTGGCCCAGCGCGGCCTCAGCGCGGGCGCGATCCTGCGGGCCGGCGACCTCGCGCCGCCCGATCTCGTCGCGCGCGGCGAGGCGGTGACCATCGTGTTCGACGCGCCCGGCCTCAACCTGTCCCTGCGAGCCCTCGCCAACGAGAGCGGCCGCCTCGGCGCCACCATCACGGTCACCAACCCGATCTCGAAGAAGATCCTGTCCGCCACCGTGATCGGTCCCGGCCGGGTCTCGGTCGGCCCCGCCCCGGCGATCCGGCAGGCCAGCGCCGCCCTCGACGCGCCCGCCCTTCAGCGCTGACCCTTCGCGGTCGGCCCGTCCATCCGGTTTTCCAAAGGTTCGGTCCCGATGACCTACCATGCGTCCCCCGCCCTCGCCGTCGCGCTGCTCTGCGTCTCGCTCGGCGCCTGCAACACCGTCGATCGGCTCTCGCAGATCGGGGCGACCCCGGCCCTCTCGGCGATCGAGGACCCGACGGCGCAGGCCGGGTACAAGCCCGTGCGCCTGCCCATGCCGGAGGTTCAGCCCGTCTCCTACGCGCCGAACTCGCTCTGGCGGACCGGCTCGCGCGCCTTCTTCAAGGACCAGCGGGCGGCGCGCATCGGCGACCTCGTGACGGTCAAGGTGAACGTCACCGACAAGGCGAACCTGAACAACGAGACCAAGCGCTCGCGCTCCAACGCCGAGGGCTTCGGCCTGCCCAACGCCTTCGGCCTCGAGAAGAACGCCGGGGTCGCGGCGGCGGGGATCGCGGCCGACAAGCTCCTGAACGCCACCTCGACCTCGTCGAGCGACGGCGCCGGTTCGGTTCAGCGCAACGAGACGGTCACCACCAGCGTCGCCGCCATCGTCACGCAGATCCTGCCGAACGGAAACCTCGTGGTGGAGGGCAAGCAGGAGATCCGCATCAACTTCGAGGTGCGCGAACTCGTCGTGGCCGGCGTGGTGCGTCCCGAGGACATCGAGTCCGACAACACCATCGAGTCGACGAAGATCGCCCAGGCCCGTATCGCCTATGGCGGCCGTGGTCAGATCAGCGACGTCCAGCAGCCGCGCTACGGCCAGCAACTGGTGGATGTGATCTTGCCGTTCTGAGCGGCGGGCGTGGCGGGGGCGTCGCCCCCCCGCGCCGCCGGTCTCTAATCGTCGCGATATACCCGCTCGCGGCGCTCGTGGCGCTCCTGCGCTTCGAGCGACAGGGTGGCGATGGGCCGGGCATCGAGGCGCTTCAGGGAGATCGGCTCGCCCGTCTCCTCGCAATAGCCGTAGGAGCCGTCCTCCAGCCGGGCCAGCGCGGCGTCGATCTTGCCGTTGAGCTTGCGCTGCCGGTCGCGCGCCCGCAATTCGATCGAGCGGTCGGTTTCCGACGAGGCACGATCCGCCAGGTCGGGATGATTTTCGTTCTCGGTCTGGAGCGCCACCAGCGTATCCTGAGCTTCGCGGAGGATGTCCGATTTCCAGCTCAGAAGTTTTCGGCGGAAATATTCACGCTGCCGATCGTTCATGAACGGCTCGTTCTCACTCGGTACGTACCCGTCCTCAATCGTGACCTTCGCCATTCGCGCCTCTTGCAGCCGGTTCGCGGCGATCATTTCGCGTGGCTATAATGCAGGGGCTAGGCCACGACAACGCATCGTGAACGCCGCCCACCGCAATCGTCACGGATGATTTTGGCGCTGCGGCAAACACGCAACGGCTGTAAGCACTTGGGGGCGTAGGCCGACACGCGACAGCGACGCCTGTTTGTCACGAACTCGCTCCCCTGCGTTAAAATGCAGGTGTCGCGTCCGGCCGACCCACCGGCATCTCGGCCCGAAGTTGGGCCGCCCCGCCGATATCGCGGCACTGCCGGGAGAGGCTCACGTTGGACTCGGCGGCAACGAAACGCGCTGGCATCCGAGCATTACGCAGGCCGATCCAAATTTTTTAGCGTCGCCCGACGTGAACACCGGCCGACTTGCGAGATTGTAAGTCTGCCCCTGACCTTACGAAGGTCTGGCACCGGGCCCGAGAATTCGTTCCCTCATCATCCATCATTCGGAGCAAGCGTCATGGCCGCCAAGACGAAGACCCTGCACGACGCGTTCTACGAGACGTTGAAGGACGTCTACTATGCCGAGAAGCAGTCCGTCCGCGCTCTGAAGAAGTCCGCCAAGGCGGCCGAGCATGAGGATCTGCGCAGCGCTTTCGAGACCCATGCCGAGGAGAGCGCCGAGCAGGTCGAGCGCCTGAGCCAGGTCTTCGAGATCATCGGCAAGCCGGCCCGGGCCAAGACCTGCGAGGCCATGCAGGGGATCACGTCCGAGATGGAGGAAGACCTTGAGGATTTCGCCGGCAGCCCCGCCGCCGATGCGGTGCTCGCCGCCTGCGCCCAGGCCGTGGAGCATTACGAGATCGCCCGCTACGGCACCCTGAAGACCTGGGCCCGCCAACTCGGCTACGAGGACGCAGCCAAGCTGCTGGAGCAGACCCTGGAAGAGGAGAAGAAGACCGACGCGCTTCTCAGCCAGATCGCCGAGCGGATCAACGCCGAGGGCAGCGAGGCGGTCGAGGAGACCGGGGCGGCCCCGCGCGCGAAGGCCAAATCCAAGGGGTGATCCGACCCCGTCCGGAACGTCGAGACGGCATTTCCGGATATCAAGCGGCGCGGGCGGCCGAGAGCTTCGCGATCTCGACGGCCGCCCGCAATTCGATATCGGCGATGAGCCCGTCGAGGCGCGGGTCGCCGCTGACACCGGCGCGCTCGGCGAGGCGCGCTGCGATGGCCTGGAGATCCCGGGTCGAGACCCGGCCCATGATGAGCGAGGCCTTGAGCCGGTCGAGACCGTCGAGAAGGTCGCTGCCCCGCTTGGCCGAGCGCCGACGGCGCTCCTCCGGCGTATCCGCGTTCGTCTGGAGGGTGAGGATCGCGTCGAGGCCCGCCAGGGTGGCGGCCGGCGTCGCGGCGGCGCTGCTCGGGGTCGCGGCGGGATTCGAAACGGCGAAGGCGGGTGCGCCCTCGGCGCGGCGCGGGGTTCCGGCGGAGGCGGTGCCCGTGGTGACGAAGCGAGTGTCGACGCGCATGGCTTGAGACCGATCGGGGCGATGAACCGCCCAACGGTCCCAGCATCCGGGCGGCGTGGTTAACGAACTGCAAACGGCCCGGCAGAAGCTGCCGGGTCGGCAGGAAAGGCGGTTCGGATGGCCCGGCCGCGAAGTCCTATAGTCTTGAAAAAATGAGTTTGGTCAGAGGCTTGGCGAAATTCGTCCGCGTGGCACGCTCCTGGCAGATGGATCGGGACCCGTCCGCCTCGAAGTGCGCCATGATCGATCGGTTTGCCTGTCCCGCCCCGCTCCGTCGCCTCGCCCTGTGCCTCCTGGCGCTGGCGATGGCGTTCGGCCAGACGGCGCCTGCCCGGGCGCTGTCGCGGGTGAAGGACCTCGCCAGCGTCGAGGGTGTGCGCCAGAACCAGCTCGTGGGTTACGGCATCGTGGTCGGCCTCAACGGCACCGGCGACACCCTCAACAACATCCCCTTCACCAAGCAGTCCCTCCAGGCGATGCTGGAGCGCCTCGGCGTCAACACGCGGGGCGCGACCATGCGCACGCAGAACCTCGCGGCCGTGATGGTGACCGCGAGCCTGCCGCCCTTCGCCACGCAGGGGAACCGCATCGACATCACGGTCTCGTCGCTGGGCGACGCCAAGTCCCTCCAGGGCGGCACCCTGCTGGTGACGCCCCTGCTCGGCGCCGACGGCGAGGTCTACGCCCTGGCTCAGGGCTCCGTCGCCATCGCGGGCTTCTCGGCCGAGGGCGACGCCGCCAAGATCACCCGGGGCGTCCCCACCAACGGACGCGTGCCCAACGGCGCCATGATCGAGCGCGAGATGGCGTTCAAGATGAACGACATGCGCTCCCTGCGCCTGTCGCTCCGCAACCCGGATTTCACCACCTCGAAGCGCATCGCCGCCGCCATCAACGACTTCATGGGGGCCGACACCGCCGAGCCCACCGACCCGGCGACGGTCACCCTGCAGATCCCGGCGCGCTACTCGGGCAACATGATCCGCCTCGTCACCGAGGTCGAGCAGCTCAAGGTCGAGCCCGACCAGACCGCGCGGGTCATCGTCGACGAGCGCTCCGGCATCATCGTGATGGGCCGCGACGTCCGGGTTTCCACCGTGGCGATCGCGCAGGGCAACCTCACGGTGACGATCACCGAACAGCCGCAGGTGAGCCAGCCCGCGCCCTTCTCGAACGGCACGACGACGGTGGTGCCGCGCACCGGCGTCAAGGTCGATACCGGCGACGGCAACAAGCTCGCCCTGGTGAAGGAAGGCGTGACCCTGCGCGAACTCGTCGACGGGCTCAACGCCCTCGGCATCGGCCCCCGCGACCTCATCTCGATCCTGCAGGCCATCAAGGCGGCGGGCGCCCTTCAGGCCGATATCGAGGTGATGTGATGCCGGCCCCCTTCCGTCTCAGCCAAGCGAGGTGACACCCATGCTGTTCGCACCACTCGCCGCCAGCGCCGCCCTCGGGGTCGGCAAGGCCATCATCGGCGACATCGCCAAATCCGTGCAGGGCGCTGTCGGTTCCGCGGCGGCCACCACGGGCAAGGCCGCCGCCGAGGCCAAGGCGCGCAAGGCCTCGACCGACTTCGAGTCGATGTTCCTCGAGCAGTCGCTGGATCGCCTCACGCAGTCCGACGGCACCGACGGTCCCCTGGGCGAGAACGGCACCGGCGGCGGCGTCTACCGCTCGATGCTCACCAAGGAATATGCCGCGCAGATCGTGAAGAGCGGCGGCGTCGGCATCGCCGACGGCGTCTTCCGCGAGATGATGAAGATGCAGGAGGGAACCGGTGCAGCGAGCAACTGACGGCCAGCTTCCCCGCGTCACCGACCGGGCCGGCGCCGCGGCCCTGGTCGCCGCCGTGATGGCGAGCCTGGACGCCCTGGAAGCGCTGCTCGCCCGCGAGAGCAGCCATGTCCGCGTGGGGCGCCTGCGCGAGGGCCTGGCCGAGACCGAGCGCAAGACCGGGCTGGCCTCCGACTACCTCCAGGGCCTGGAGGCGATCAAGGCCAACGCCATAGCGCTCGCGCGCTTCGCACCCGAGGGCATCACCGCCCTGAAGGCCGCCCATGCGCGCTTCACGCAGGCCGTCGAGACGAACCAGGCGGTGCTGGCCACCGCCCGGACCGTGTCGGAGGGCTTGGTCAAGACCCTGGCCGACGAAATGAACCGCGCGCGGACGCCGACGGTCTACGGCCGGCCCTCGCAAGGCCCCTCCCCCTATGGCCGCAGCGGC
>NZ_JAIEOF010000019.1 GCF_019750675.1 Methylobacterium sp. | reverse complement strand
GGCGGCGTTGGTGACCACGCTGATGTCGGAGACGTAACGGGTGTCGGTCAGGTTGCGGGCATCCACGAACAGCGAGACGCCGTTCGCGAAGTCGATTCCCGCCGCGAGGTTGAGTACCGCGTAGCCCGGCACCTGCAGGGTGTTGGCATGGTCCGCGAAGGCGCCCCGCGGCACCCAGTCGAGGGACGGGCTGATGTGGAAGCCCGCGCGGTTCCGGTAGGTCATCACGGTCCGCAGGACGTCGTCCGGGATTCCGGCGATGCGGTTGTTGGCAAAGACCGGGTCGCCCACGAAGCGGAAGTCGTTGTGGGTCCAGACCTGCGAGACGACGAGGCCGTCGCCCTGTCCGAGGAGGTCGCGAGCGAGATCGAGGGAGACGGCCGCCTCGACGCCCTGGTGGCGGGTGCGCGGCGCGTTGAAGGTCGCGGCCGGGATGTTGAGCCCGGGATTGATGGAGAAGTTGATCAGTTCGTCGCGGACCTCGGAGCGGTAGAGCGTCACGTCCCAGGACAGCCGGTCGATGCGCCCCCGGGTCCCGGCCTCGTAGGTGACCGCCCGCTGGGCCCGCAGCGGCACGAAGGTGGTGTTGAGGGAATTCATCTGCACGAGGTCGGAGAAATCCGGCACGTCCCGCGAGCCGGTGACGTCCCCGAAGACCTGGACTTCCGGCAAGGGCTGCCAGAGCAGGCCGAGCTTCGGATTGATGCCCTGGTAGGTCTCGTCGGCGAAGGAGGCGCGCGCGTTGGCGCCGCTGAAGCCACCCTTGTTGCTGTAGGTGCGATTCGACGAGAACGCCTTGGCGCCCGTCATCAGTGCGACATCCGGCAGGAACCAGAAGCGGTTCTCGCCGTACGCCTCGTAGTTTGAGGCACTCTGGACCGCGCGCAGGGTCTGGGCACCGCGCTGGCCGCCGTTGTTGAAGAACTGAAGCGCCGAGTTCTGGCCGGCGAAGGCGCGCAGCCCCAGGATCGTATCGTTGCGGAAGCCTCCCACGTCGAAGCTGCCGGCCCAGCGCGGCGCGATGCCGTAGGTCCAGCCGTCCTGGTCGATGACCATGAAGATGGGATGATACAGCGACTTGTGGATGGCCCAGGTGTCGATGTCGAGCTTGCCGACATCGAGGGCGAAGGAGGTCCGGTTGGCGATCCGCTCGGTCTCGACCTTGCGCGACTGGTTGCCCGAGATCGCCGTGGGATTGGCGAGCGTCGGGTTGTTCAGGGCGTTGAACAGGCTCAGCGTGCCCGGGAGCTTCTGATCGGTGAGGTAGATCCCGGCAAAGAACCGCGTCTCGACGCCCGGCGCGAGCTGGTAACCGAGGTTGGCGTTGAAGTTCTGCGTCCGTTGGGTCTCGTGGTTCCGATAGCTGTCGGAATTCGTGATCGTGCCGCTGATCAGAAAATCGGCCGGGCCGGAGATCCGGGACGCCTGGAAGTTCTCGCGAATTGTATTGAAGGCGCCCCCGTCGATGCGCAGGATATTGGGCGCGAAGGCCGTATAGGCCGTCGGCGTGACGACGTTGATGGCGCCGCCCAGTGTCGTGGCTCCGAAGGTGAGGGCATTGCCGCCCTTGTAGACCTCGATCGAGCGCAGGCTCAGCGGGTCGATCTGGTAGAAGTCGCCGCTGCCGTCGGCCAGGTTCAGCGGGATGCCGTCCTGCAGGAGTTCGAGCCCGCGCAGATGGAAGCCCCGCGAGATGCCCGAGCCGCGCACCGACAGGCGCAGTTCCTGCCCGTAGCGCTCCTGGACGTAGACGCCCGGCACCTCCTTGAGAGTGTCGCGCAGGGTATTCGCGTAGCGGTCCTGGAAGTCCTTCGCGTCCACGAATGCGACGGAGCCGACGGTGGCGTTCACGGCGGCGCGCTGGGCGGCCACGCTCGGCACGGTGAGGGAACCCGCCGCCGCGCCCTCCACGCTGAGTTCCGCGAGCGTCGCGGCGGCGGTTTCCTGCGCGGCGGCCTGGTTCATCGCGAGACAGATCGCCAGGAGCGAGAGGCCCATGGCGAGGGTGCAGGATACGACTAGGCGGGGCCGGGGAGCGGACATCGAACAGGTTCCGGACCACGGGCCCGCGCTCAGCGACAGGCGCGGAGGGGCCGGCGTGATCCCGGTGAGAGAAACCAGAGGTTTGGGACAGGGCCGATGCCCCCCGGCCTGGATCAAGCAGGGAGCAGATGCGGGCGCACCGGATCGCAAAGCGCCTTCAGGCCGGGACCATCATGCGCTGGCCGGGCCGAACCGGCACGCGTGCCGGGGGGCGCTCAGTGGTCGTGATGAGCCGCAGAGGCGGGAGCGCCCGGCTTCGACGCCCCGATCGGCGCGACGCTGAAGCTCACCGGCACGGTTCCGGCCCGATCGAAGGTCAGGCTGCCCGCGATCACGTCGCCGGCCTTCGCTGCGCCGTTGAGACCCTCGAACATGAGGTGCAGGCCGCCCGGCTTAAGTTCCACCGTCTCGCCGGGCTTGATCGCGAGGCCACCCTCGACGGGAGCCATCTTCATCACGCTCCCCTCCATGGTCATGGAATGGATCGAGCCGCGCGCAGCGAGCGGGATCGCGGTGCCGGTGAGCCGGTCGGCCTGCGTGCCGGTGTTGGTGATGCGCACGTAGCCGCCCGCCACCTTGGCGCCGCCGGGGGTCGCGCGGATCCAGGGTGTCTCGATGGTGAGGTCCCCGGCCTTCACGGTCGTGGAGGCGGCCGCGCCGGCGGGCGCAGCCTTGGTCGCGGCCGCGATGACCCGGACCCCGGGGGCGGGCGACTTGAGGGCATGAGCGTCCTGGCCCGCGGCCGGAATCTCGCTCCAGCGATACTGTCCCTTCGCGCAATCCTGCTCGATGGGGAAGTAGACCGTGGCGCCGGGGGCGAAGGCATCCGTGACCCGCGCCAGGAAGGTGAACTCGTCGACCTGATCGTCCGGCAGACTGCCCCCGGTCCAGGTGATGGTCTTCACGCCCTCGCGGATGTCGCCGTGGAAGTAGGGATAGGCGCGGGCGTAGGCGCCCTTCTCGGTGGTCACGGTCCAGCCGGGCTTCGGCATCGGCTTGGCGCCCACGACCCCTTCGGGGATGGTGACGCTGACGCGGTTGGTCGGCTGCCCGTCGCAGCCATGGGTGATCTGGACCACGCCGCGATAGCTGGCGTTGGGGGTCGCCTCCTTGCGCTCCAGGGCAGCGTGCGCGCGGGCGGCGGAGGTGGTCAGCACAAGGGAAAGCACGAGGCCGGCGAGGGGCGCGGCGCGGAGAATGCGGGTCATGGGTCGAGTCCGTGTCGGAAGGGATCGGAAGTGCGTGATCGCTTCAGACGACGGGGGGACCGCGCGGCCTGGGTATCGCGCCGGGCGGACCGCGTACGAAGTGGGCGGCCTTACGCTGCCATGCGATGCGGCTCTGGCCGGCGCGGGGCGGCCAGACGACGGCGTAAGCATCGATCTCCGGCAGGGCCGCCTGCAGCATCGGCCCGGCCACGGTGCAGCAGGACTGATGATGGGCGTGGGACGAGTCCGGCATGGCCGGACCCGCGTCGTCCGCCTGCCCGAGACACAGCACGCCGTGCGAGATCGAGGCGGGCAATGGGACGAGCCCGCCCAGAATGGCGTTCAGCACGAACGCGTACAACGCGATCACCGCAGTGACCGCGCGTAAGGGAGCCCAACCTCCGTGGCCTGCCTGATGTGCCGGGAACGTCATCGTGACTCGACTTACGCCATCGGCCGTCCCGGCGCCATGCCGATCGCGGAGCGCCGCACGGTGCTGTGGCGCACGGGCCGCAGTCGAGAGGCTGTGTTCGGGGATCACGGGGATAAACCCCGCTGTGCCACAATGTGGCCGGGTGACCATGAGTTCTTAACCCTACCCCGACACGTTCGCGGCACGGGGAGTTCGAAGTCCCGGCGCGACGCGTTTGGGATCACGGGCGCCACATGTCGCTTCGTAAATCAGATCAGAGTTCACGTCCGATGCTGAAACAGGCTTTCCACACCCGGTCGCTCGGCCTTGCACTGCTCGCGTCGGCGGGCGTCCTCGGTTCGTCCGCGATGGCGCGCGAGGCCGGCGGCTTCGCTCAGGCCGAATGGGCGCAGGACTATGCCTCGCCCGCCGCCATGCAGGTGCAGCGCTCCTCCACGCCGATCCTGTCGCCCCAGACCGTGACGGCCACGGAGCAGATGATCGAGCGCTACCGCGACATCGTCAATCGCGGCGGCTGGAAGCCCGTCTCGGGCGCCGACCGCCTGCGCGTCGGCGCCAAGGGCCCGGCGGTCGCGGCCCTGCGCCAGCGCCTGATCATCACGGGCGATCTCGACCCGGCCTCGGGCGGCTCGGGCGTCTACGATTCCTACGTCTCGGCCGGCGTGAAGCGCTTCCAGGCCCGGCACGGCCTCAGCCAGACCGGCGCCATGAGCCAGACCACGCAGGCGGCCATGAACGTGCCCGCCGACGTGCGCCTGCACCAGCTCGAGATCAACGTGGTGCGCCTGCGGTCCTACGCCGGCAACCTCGGCAACCGCTTCGTCATCACCAACATCCCCGCCGCCCTGGTGCAGACGGTGGAGAACGGCCAGGTCGTGACCCTCCACGCCGCAGGCGTCGGCAAGATCGACCGTCAGTCGCCGATCATGAACACCAAGGCGACGCAGATCAATTTCAACCCCTTTTGGACTGTTCCGGCTTCCATCGTGAAGAAGGACCTCATCCCCAAGATGCAGAAGGACCCGACCTATCTCACCGAGAACAAGATCCGCATCTTCGCGGGCGACAACGAGATCTCGCCGGCCTCGGTGAACTGGAACTCCGACGAGGGCACGCGCTACCGCTACCGCCAGGATTCGGGCGCCGACTTCAACTCGATGGGCATCGTGCGCATCAACATCCCGAACCCCTACGGCGTGTTCATGCACGACACGAACTCGAAGGGCGTCTACGGCGACGATTTCCGCTTCATCTCCTCGGGCTGCGTGCGCGTGCAGAACGTGCGCGAGTACATCACCTGGCTGCTCAAGGACACGCCCGGCTGGGGCCGCGACCAGGTCGAGCAGGCCATCGAGAGCGGCAAGCGCGTCGATGCCACGCTGTCCTCCCCGGTGCCGGTCTACTGGACCTACATCACCGCCTGGTCGACGCCGGACGGCCTCGTTCAGTTCCGCGATGACATCTACAAGCGCGACGGCGTGAACGTACCCTCGACCCTCTCGGCCCCGACCCCCGTCGCCAGCGCCGAGCCGGTCCAGAGCTTCGAGCCGGGCGACGAGGAGAACTAAGCACAAGCGAGACGCCAAGACTGTCCGCGATTGGGGCCCGCGCTGCATAGCGCGGGCCTTTTGCGTGGCGGATGCGACGCCACGACACGGGTTGTTGCGTCCGCGAGACTTCACGTCGCGCTCTGTGCTGAATTTTTTTAATGGCCCGCGAAAAAATGCCTGTGCTTGGCCTTGGAACCGGGCCCGTGTAGTAATCCAGCCTTCGAACGCCCGCCCGCCCCACGCCAGCGGATTACGGGTGCGTCCGCCCGTTCAACAATCGAGGCTTTCCATGAGCGCCGGTACTGCTGCCGACAAGCACTTCTCCAACTCGTTCTTTGCGGCCCCCCTCACGGACGCGGATCCGGAGATCGCCCAGGCAGTCGCCCAGGAACTCGGCCGCCAGCAGCACGAGATCGAGCTGATCGCCTCCGAGAACATCGTCTCGCGCGCCGTCCTCGAGGCGCAGGGCTCGGTGCTCACCAACAAGTACGCGGAAGGGTATCCGGGCCGGCGCTACTACGGCGGCTGCCAGTTCGTCGACATCGCCGAGAACCTCGCCATCGAGCGCGCCAAGCGCCTGTTCGACTGTGGCTTCGCGAACGTGCAGCCGAATTCCGGCAGCCAGGCGAACCAGGGCGTGTTCCTCGCGCTCATGCAGCCGGGCGACACCTTCCTCGGCCTCGATCTCGCGGCCGGCGGCCACCTCACCCACGGCGCCCCCCCGAACGTCTCGGGCAAGTGGTTCAAGCCGGTCTCCTACACCGTGCGTCGCGACGACCAGCGCATCGACATGGAGCAGGTCGAGGCCCTCGCGCACGAGCACAAGCCAAAGGTGATCATCGCCGGCGGCTCGGGCTACCCGCGCCACTGGGACTTCGCCAAGTTCCGCGAGATCGCCGATGCCGTCGGCGCGTACTTCTTCGTCGACGCGGCCCATTTCGCGGGCCTGATCGCGGCCGGCGTCCACCCTTCGCCGTTCCCGCACGCCCACGTCGTCACCACCACCACCCACAAGACCCTGCGCGGCCCGCGCGGCGGCATGATCCTCACGAACGACGAGGCGCTCGCCAAGAAGTTCAACTCGGCGATCTTCCCCGGCCTCCAGGGCGGCCCGCTCATGCACGTCATCGCCGGCAAGGCCGTGGCGTTCGGCGAGGCCCTGAAGCCCGAGTTCAAGATCTACGCCAAACAGGTCATCGAGAACGCCAAGGCGCTCGCCGACACCCTGATGTCGAGCGGCTACAACATCACCTCGGGCGGCACCGACAACCACCTCATGCTGGTCGACCTCACCAGCAAGGGCCTCACCGGCAAGGCGGCGGAAGCCGCGCTCTCCCGCGCCGACATCACCTGCAACAAGAACGGCGTGCCCTTCGACACGCAGAAGCCCACGATCACCTCGGGCATCCGTCTCGGGACCCCGGCCGGCACCTCGCGCGGCTTCGGCGTCGCCGAGTTCAAGCAGATCGGCGGCTTCATCGTCGAGGTGCTCGATGGGCTCGTGGCCAAGGGCGATGCGGGCGATCCCGCCATCGAGGCGAGCGTGAAGGAGCGGGTGCACGCCCTCACCGACCGCTTCCCGATCTACAGCTGAGACGAGACGCCCCGGAGGGGCTGATCTCCGGCGCTTGAACCGGCGCCCCTCACCATGCCATGCAACGGCCGCGAACCCTCGGGTTCGCGGCCGTTGCCATTCCGTCGATCTCCGGCTCAACCCAGGTGTCCGTCCGATGCGGTGTCCCTATTGCGGCGGTCCCGACACCCAGGTGAAAGATTCGCGTCCGAGCGACGACGCGGCGGCGATCCGCCGCCGCCGGGTCTGTCCGGATTGCGGCGGCCGTTTCACCACCTTCGAGCGGGTGCAGTTGCGCGAACTCACCGTGCTCAAGCGCTCGGGCAAGCGCGTGCCCTTCGATCGCGACAAGCTTCAGCGTTCCATCGGAGTCGCCCTGCGCAAGCGCCCCGTTGACCCCGAGCGGGTCGAGCGCCTGGTGAGCGGCATCACCCGGCAACTCGAGAGCAGCGGCGAGGCGGAGATCGGCAGCGAGGCCATCGGGGAACTCGTGATGGAGGGTCTCAAGGGTCTCGACGACGTCGCCTATGTGCGCTTCGCCTCCGTCTACAAGAATTTCCGCGAGGCCAGCGACTTCAAGGCGCTGCTGGGTACCCTCGCGCCCCCCATCGCGCCGGGGTCGACCACCTCCGAACCGGAGCGCGATGCACCCTCGGGCGAGCTTCCGCCGCAGGTGACGCCGCTCCGGACCAAGCGCCAGACGCGGTCGTCCCCGTGAGCCGGCCCTCGAACGTGCCCGGAAACGCCGCCGATCGGCGGTTCATGCGCCTCGCCCTCGCCCTGGGGCATCGCAACCTCGGACGGACGTGGCCGAACCCGTCCGTCGGCGCCGTGGTGGTCGCGGGCGAACCCGGGGCGGAGCGCATCGTAGGGCAGGGCGTCACCGCCCCCGGCGGGCGGCCGCACGCGGAGCCCATCGCCCTGGCGATGGCCGGTGCGGCGGGGCACGGCGCGACTCTCTACGTCAGCCTGGAGCCGTGCTCGCATCATGGACGCACGCCCCCCTGCACGGACGCGATCATCGGGGCCGGGATCGCCCAGGTGATGACCGCCCTGACGGATCCAGATCCTCGGGTCGCCGGCCGGGGGCACGGGCTCCTGGCGGAGGCCGGCATCGCGGTGACCACCGGTCTCCTGGCCGAGGAGGCGGCGCGGGATCACCGCGGCCACGTCACCCGCGTGACCCAGGGACGGCCGAGCCTGCACCTGAAGCTCGCCCAGACCCGGGACGGTTTCGCCGGGGCCCCCACCGAGCGCCTGCGCATCACCGGGCCGATCGCCGACGGCGCCGTCCATCTCTGGCGCGCCCACGCCGACGCCATCCTGGTCGGCATCGGCACCGCGCGGGCCGACGATCCCGCCCTGACCGTGCGGCTGCCGGGCCTGTCCGACCGCTCGCCCCTGCGGGTGGTACTCGATTCCTCCCTGCGCATCCTGCCCTCGACCTACCTGGTGCGCAGCGCGCGGGACGTGCCGACGCTGGTCGTCACCACCCGCCGCGCGCCCATCCACGCCAAGCGTATGCTCGCCTCCTTCGGGGTCGAGGTGATCGCCGTCGATTCCGACCGGACCGGGCGGATCGACCTCGCCGAGGCTCTGCGGGCCCTGGCCGAGCGCGGCCTGACGCGCATCTGCTGCGAGGGCGGCCCCGGCCTCGCCGACGCCCTGGCGGAGGCCGATCTCGTCGACGTCTTCACGCTGATCACCGGCCCAAACGCCCTCGGCGGTGCCGGCGGTCTGCCGGCGGTCGGACCAGCCCTTCAGGAACGTCTGGCCCGCGGCCATCTCAGAGCGATCGAGACCCGGCCCCTCGGGCCCGACCGGGCCGTCACCTATGAGCGGAGCGTCTGAGATGTTCACCGGACTCGTCACGGATGTCGGGGAAGTGGTGTCGGTCGAGGGCGACGACCGCCTGCGCCGCATCCGCATCCGCTCGCACTATGATCCGGCCTCTATCGCGCTCGGCGCCTCCATCGCCTGCTCGGGTCCCTGCCTCACGGCGGTGGCGGTGGAGCCCGTGGAGGGCGGCTGCATCTTCGCGGTCGACGCCGCGGCCGAGACCCTGGCCCGCACCCATGTGGGTGCCTGGCGGGAAGGCCGGCGCCTCAACCTGGAGCGCTCCCTCAAGATCGGCGACGAACTCGGCGGCCACCTCGTCACCGGCCACGTCGACGGTCTCGCCGAACTCGTCGCCCGCGATCCCGTCACGGGCGGCGCGGGCGATCCGCAATGGGCCCCCTCCGACCGCTTCACCCTCCGGGCTCCGGCGCAGCTCGCGCGCTTCATCGCCGAGAAGGGATCCGTCTGCCTCGACGGCACCTCGCTCACCGTGAACGCCGTGGACGACGACCTGTTCTCGGTGCTCCTCATCCCGCACACCCTCGCGGTCACCACCTGGGGCGAGCGCCGGGCCGGGGACCGGCTCAACCTCGAGGTCGATCTCATCGCCCGCTACGCCGCCCGCCTGTCCGAGAGCCGGCCCGCGCGCGACGCATGATCACGGCGCGGGGCGGGCCCCCGCGATGCTCAGCCTTGTCGCAACGGCACCTTCGGTCTATCGCTCGCGCCTGCGATCGAGGGATTCCCCCGCCGGTCGAACCGCGCACGCCGGCACGCGCCGCTCCGTCGGGCCGCCGCCCAGGACGGACCGGCCGCGCGCCGAGCATCGATCGCATCCGTGAAGGCCCCTCGATGGTATCGCACGCCTACGCCGCCCGCACCGCCCCCACCAACGTCAAGGGCGCGCGCGTCCTCGTGGTGGAGGCCCGCTATTACGAGGATCTCTCCGACGAGCTCCTGGCCGGTGCCGAGGGTGCCCTGGCGGCGGCCGAGGCGGTGGCGACCGTAGTGACGGTGCCGGGCGCCCTGGAGATTCCGGCGGCCATCGCGATCCTGGTCGAAGCCGCCGCCCGCGCGGGACAGCCCTACGACGCGGTGGTGGCCCTCGGCTGCGTGATCCGCGGCGAGACCGGACATTACGACATCGTCGCGGGCGAGAGCGCGCGGGCGCTGATGGACCTGTCCGTCACCCTGCGTCTGCCGCTCGGCAACGGCATCCTGACGGTGGAGACCGAGGCCCAGGCCCAGGCCCGCGCCCGGGTCGCCGAACTGAACAAGGGCGGCGGTGCCGCCGAGGCCGCGCTCGCGGTGCTGTCGCTCAAGCGCGACGCATCGGCGGCGTCGGTCGGAGAGGATTGAACATCATGGCCAAGAATTCCGAGTCCAAGAATTCCGAGTCGAAGAGCTCCGAACGGAGCGGCGCTCGCCTCGCCGTGGTGCAGGCGCTCTACGACATGGAGATCTCGGGCAAGGGCGTGATCGAGGCGCTGGCCGAGTTCGAGACGTTCTGGATCGGTCGCGAGGTGGACGGCATCGCCCATCCGCAGGCCGAAATCGCCTTCTTCCGCGACCTCCTGCGCGGCGTCGTCGACGAGCAGCGCGCCATCGACCCGCAGCTCGACGGGGCGCTCGCGGCGGGCTGGCCCCTGAAGCGCATCGAGGCGGTGCTGCGCGCCATCCTGCGCGCGGGGGCCTACGAGCTGATGTACCGGCGCGACGTGCCGGCTCGCGTCGCCATCTCGGAATATGTCGACGTCGCGCACAGCTTCTATGACGGCGACGAGCCGGGACTCATCAACGGCGTCCTCGACAAGGTCGCGCGCGAGGTGCGTGGCAACGAGTTCGCCGGCCTTCCGGCCTCCGGGCGGGCCTGAACCGCGTGGATGAGGACCGGCCCAAGGCCAACCTGGCCGGAAGCCGGCGGCCCGGGGGCCCCCGGCCCGACGAGGACGGCCTCATCGCCCGCTACTTCGCCCCCCTGGCCGGCCCCGGCGCGGACGGCCTGCGCGACGACGCCGCCACCCTGATCCCGAGCCCGGGCTGCGACCTCGTTCTCACGGCCGATGCCATCGTGGCCGGCGTACACTACTTTCCCGACGACCCACCGGATTCGATCGCCCGCAAGGCCCTCGGCGTGAACGTCTCGGACCTTGCCGCCAAGGGTGCCAGCCCGCGCGGCTACCTGCTCACCCTGGCCCTGCCGGACGATTGGAGCGAAGACTGGCTCTCGGGCTTCGCGGCCGGGCTCGGTGCGGGGCTCGCCGCGTTCGGCGGCACGCTGCTCGGCGGCGACACCGTGCGGGCGGCCGGACCGGCAGTGATCGGCGTCACCGCCATCGGCGAGGTGCCACGCGGCGCCATGGTCAGGCGCCTGGGGGCACAGATCGGCGACCGCCTCTGCGTCAGCGGCACCATCGGCGATGCCGCCCTCGGGCTGCATTTGCGTAAAGCGCCTCCGGCGACCTGGGCGGAGGCCCTCGACGCCTCCGACCGCGCCGCCCTGATCGACCGCTACTGGCACCCGCGTCCGCGCATCGCCCTGGCGCCCGTCCTGCGCGCGCATGCGCGGGCCGCGATGGACGTCTCGGACGGACTCGCTGGGGATCTCGCCAAGATGCTCAAGGGTGGGCCGGACGAGCAGGGGCTCTCGGCGGAGATCGATCTCACCGCGCTGCCCCTGTCCGAGGCGGCCGCCCGCGCCCTGGCGGCGGCCCCCGCGGTGCTGCCGACGATCGTTACCGGGGGCGACGACTACGAGATCCTGTGCGCGGTGGCGCCGGAGCGCCTGAACGCGCTGCTGGCGGAAGCCGAGGCGGTCGGCGTGCCCCTGACCTGCATCGGGGCGGTTACGGCGGGGCAGGGGGCACCGGTCTTCCGGCAGGCCTCCGGGCGCGTGCTGTCCATCGGAACCGGATCGTTCCGTCATTTCTGACGATCGGCGCGAAGAACCCGGTATCGGTCCTGCTCGTTCGGTCGGTGCGGGGCCGCGCAGACGCGGGGCGGCCACAAGCGAGAAGAGCCTGGACGGCTTCGGAACATCACGGCGTGGCCCGACGAAACCGGACGCCTGACGACCCGCGTCCTCGACGCCGCGGACGGCAAGCCGGCATGGACTTCG
>NZ_JAIEOF010000195.1 GCF_019750675.1 Methylobacterium sp. | reverse complement strand
GGGAAGCCGCCGGCCGGATGCGTCGTTCTTACGGCTTGGGAGCGGCGGCGGCCGGTGCGGCCGGAGCGGCCGCGCCGCCGGCGTTCTGCTGCTCCAGCTTCTTGCGCATGTCCTCGGAGCGCTTCTCGAGCTCGGCCTGGAGCTTCTTCTGCTGCTCCTCGAGCACCTTCGGGTCGATGGCCGGGCCGTCGAAGGCCTTGCCGAAGCCGGCGATCGGCACCGCGAAGGTGACTTCGCGCTGGGTCTGGTTCTGGACGCTGACGTTCAGGGACGTGCCCTTCTTCATCGCGTTGATGAGCTCGGGGCCGACGCCGCCGGCTTCCGCGAAGCAGCCGTTGGGGAAGCAGACCGCGAACTTGCCCGCCGTGGCCTGCTGGCCGTCGACGGTGAAGCGGATGCCGGGCTGCAGCAGGAGACCGAGCGGCAGCAGGTAGCGCACCACGCGCACCTCCTGCTTCTGGGCTGCATTCTTCATCTCGTAGACGGCGACCGCCAGGACGGGCTGGCCCTGGTCGGAGACGAAGTCGCGGGTGGTGTAGCAGACGTCGGTGCCGCTGCCCTGGTCCTTGCCGCAGACCTTGGTCCACTCGGTCTGGGCCGGATCCGACTTCACGTTGACGATCTGCGGGCCGGTCTGGGCCGCGTTGGTCGGCGCGCCGGCCGGCGGGGCCGTCGGAGCGGGCGCGGTCGGGGCCGCCGGTTTGCCCTTGGGCGCCTGCGCGAGGGCCGGTCCGGCTCCGGCGAGACCTGCTCCAGCAAGACCCGCCAGGGCGAGGAACGCGGCGACGCGCAGCGGGCGCGCGGGATGGTTGGCGAAGAACATCAGCTCTGACCCCTTGGATTTCGGCGTAACGGATTCGGCTCGCGGGATGCGCCGTGAAGTTGGCGCGCGGATTCGCATCGAATGGTTCGGACTTCAAGGGCGCTTCGGGCATCGCGGCGGCGTTCCGGCCGCGGCCCGGCGCAATCGCCGCGCCGGATCGCCGGAATTGCCCCCTGTGACCGAGATCACCCCTTGGCCGAGATCATGGTTGGACCGGGACGCACCGGCGCGGCGGAACCCTTCCGCCACCGTCCGGTCGCCCACGGGCCGCGCCGGTCGACGGCGCAATCCCGCCCGAACGACAGGGCGGCCTGCTTTCCTCCCGATTGCGGCGAAGACATGACACCGCGGCCGTTGCGCGGGCTCGGGACCGCGCCAGGACGGCGTCGATCCGGCGTGCGGCGCCTTAAGCGAGGCTTAACCCTAAACCTTCATGAACGACGGGTAGCGGGAGTCAGCGCACGTGTCGGCGCAGCAAGCAGCCCATCTCCTCGATTCCATCCGGGCGGGCATTCCCCTGTCCCGCGTCGGCGCCCCGACGAGCGGTGTCCCCGGCAGCGGAGGCGCGGCCGGACGGGAGGCGCGGTCCACGTCCGAATCCGGGCCCGCCGGTCCGGGGGCGGACGGTGTTCGCGTCCCGCCCCGGTCGCAGCGGCTCTGCACCCTGCTGGCGGCCACCGCGCAGGCCCATCCGCAGCGCCTCGCCTTCGTCGATTCGCCGCACAAGCCCGCCTGGAGCGGGCGGCCCGCCATCACCTGGACCTACGCGGCCGCCGCCGAGATCGTGGGCCGCCTCGCCAACGGCCTGCGCACCTGGCGCCTGGCGCCCGGGAGCCGGATCGGCATCGCGCTCGCCGGCAGCTCGGAGAGCTTCCTGGCCTACCTCGCGGTGGAGGCGGCCGGGCACATCCCCTGCCTGCTGCCCCTCGACCTCGACGAGGACGCCCTGCTCGTCGCGGTGCAGGCCGCCGCCCTCCCCGCCATCATCACCCAGGCCCGCTGCGGCACCCTCGCCCCGGCCGAGCGCCTCTGCCGGGTCGCGGTGCGCTATTTCGGCCTGCGCTACCTCGCCGCCTTCGGGCCGGACGTGCCCGACGGCGTGATCAACCTCGACGCCATGGCCCTCGACGGCACGGGCGGCCCCCACGCACCGGGGCCCGGCGGACTGATCAGCTTCGCGGGCGGCGACCCGGCCCGCCCGGTCCATCGCAGCGGCGACGCCCTGCTCGCGGCCATCGCGGTCCACCTCGTCACCGCCCGGGTTCTGCCGGGGGACCGCATCCTCTCCCTGATTCCACAGGGCGACCTGCGCGGCCTCGTCACCGGTCTCGGGGCCGCTCTCGTCGGGGGGGCCGGCCTGGAGACCCTGCCGGTCTTCGAGGCGCGCAGCTTCGCCGCGGCCCTCGACCGGCCGTTTCCGACCCGCCTCGTCGCCCCCGCCGCCCTGGAGCGCAACCTCGCCGCCAGCCGCCTGCCGGCGACCCTGGATTCCATCGTCCTGGCACACCGTGCACCCGGACGCCTGGGGCCGCGCTGGCTGAACCCCGAGGCGGGCCGCCCGATCGTGGATGTCGTCGCCTTCGACGAGACCGCCCTGCTCACCGGCGCGCGGGACGCCAACGACGTCGCCGTCACCCTGACCTACCCGGAGCGCGGCCAGCTGTTCTCCACGCTCATGACCCTGCGCCGGGACGTGGATGGCCGCCTCGCCTTCCGGGGCCGCGCCTGCCACGCCGAGCCGCTGCAGCGCGAGATCCCGCTCACCGAGATGGCCGACGCCTGGACCG
The DNA here is from genome assembly GCF_019750675.1 of Methylobacterium sp. Classification (GTDB taxonomy): domain Bacteria; phylum Pseudomonadota; class Alphaproteobacteria; order Rhizobiales; family Beijerinckiaceae; genus Methylobacterium. Next base: position 9,122 of record NZ_JAIEOF010000195.1, on the reverse strand, counting down.
CCGCCGCGTTCCTGACCAGCATCGAGGACGGGCAGACCCTGGCGATCCGCCGCGCCTGATCCGTCATGCCCCCGTCATTTCGGGGGGCGCGGAAAATCGGGCTCCGCCCCCGCCGGCGACCCGGATCGCGGGGGTCACCGCCGCGGCGCGGCGAACCGGAATATCGGGCCCTTCCAGGGTCTTGGCGTTCCCGGGTGCGCGTTCCCCTGCGCGGATGATGCGGCGCACCGATTCGGTTCATCCTCTGGTCACCGGTGGCACGGCACGGTGGCGTTCGAACCGTGGCCGGCGAACCAACCGCCTCCATGTGTGTTGTCACACAGGTCTCTTCCCAAGGGACGATGGATGGGCTAGCACTGATGCTCATGGGTGCGCTGCAACAAGTTCTCGTTGTCGACGATGGCCATCGTGCCATCGATCATTCGCTCGCCGCCGAGCTCGCGGAGCTCGGTTACGCCAGCGTCACGGCCTCCCTGGAGGCGGCGCACGACGTGCTCGCGGTGATTGCGCGCCCGGCCGCGATTCTGCTCCAGACCTCCTCCCGGCGCGACCCGGCCTATGCCCAGCTCTCCGAGCGCCTGCGCGAGCAGATGCGCCAGGCCGGCATCCCGGTGATCGTGGTCGATGAGGTGATGGCGCGCCGCTCGGGCACGTTCATCGATCTCCAGAGCCAGATCGGCCCCTACGTCCTCAATCAGCCCGACCTCTGAGAGGCTCGGCACGGAGGGACACCAAAGCCCCTCCCCTGGTTCTTCGAAAAGGGCGCGCCGCCGGCGCGCCCTTTTCGCGTCGGGGCTCACGCCGCTTTCTTGCGGCGCGCGATGGTGGCGAGGCTGCGCAGGATCGTCGTCGTCACCTTGAGCCGCTCCGGGATGCTGTCGAGTTCGCGGATGAAGACGATGCTCATGTCCGGGCGGACCTTGGCGAAGGAGGCCTGCTCTGTGACGTAGGTCACGAGGCCCTGCGGGTTGGCGAAGGCCTTGTCGCGGAAGTGGATGACCACGCCCTTCGGGCCGGCCTCGACCTTCTCCACGTTGGTGTCGCGGCACAGGATCTTGATGGTGACGATCTTGAGGAGCTGCTCCACCTCCGGCGGCAGCGTACCGAAGCGGTCGATCAGCTCGGCGCCGAAGCTCTCCATCTCGGCGTCGTTCTCCAGCGTCGAGAGCCGGCGGTAGAGGCCGAGGCGGACGGTGAGGTCCTCGACGTAGTCCTCCGGGATCGTGACGGGGGCCCCGAGCGCGATGGTGGGCGACCAGGCTTCCTCCACGGGCTCGTCGATGCCGGCCTTGAGGGCCGTGACCGCGTCCTCCAGCATCTGCTGGTAGAGCTCGTAGCCGACCTCCTTGATGTGGCCGGACTGGGCGTCGCCGAGCAGGTTGCCGGCACCCCGGATGTCGAGGTCGTGGGACGCCAGCTGGAAGCCGGCGCCGAGGGTATCGAGGGTCTGGAGCACCTGCAGGCGCTTCTCCGCCTGGACCGTGAGGGTGCGGTTGGCCGGGGTGGTGAACAGCGCGTAGGCCCGGGCCTTGGCGCGCCCGACGCGGCCGCGCAGCTGGTAGAGCTGGGCGAGCCCGAACATGTCGGCCCGGTGCACGATGAGCGTGTTGGCGGTGGGGATGTCGAGGCCGGATTCGACGATGGTGGTCGAGAGCAGGACGTCGTACTTGCCTTCGTAGAAGGCCGTCATCACGTCCTCCAACTGGCCCGCCGCCATCTGGCCGTGGGCGACCGCCACGGTGGTCTCGGGCATCTCGGTGTCGAGGAAGCGCTTGACCTCGGCCAGATCCTCGATGCGCGGCACCACGTAGAACGACTGGCCGCCGCGATAGCGCTCGCGCAGGAGCGCCTCGCGGACGAGGAGCGGGTCGAACGGCGTCACGGAGGTGCGCACGGCGAGGCGGTCCACCGGCGGCGTCGCGATGATCGAGAGCTCGCGCACCCCCGTCATGGCGAGTTGCAGCGTGCGCGGGATCGGCGTCGCCGAGAGGGTGAGCACGTGCACGTCGGCCTGGAGCGCCTTGAGGCGCTCCTTGTGGGCGACACCGAAATGCTGTTCCTCGTCGACGATGATGAGGCCGAGATCCTTGAAGGCCACGGTCTTGGCGAGCAGGGCGTGGGTACCGACCACGATGTCGACGGTGCCGGCGACGAGCCCGTCGCGCACCCGCTTCATCTCGGTGTTCGAGACGAAGCGCGACATCTGCGCGACCTCCACGGGCAGGCCCTTGAAGCGCTCCGCGAAGGTCCGGTAGTGCTGGCGCGCCAGGAGGGTCGTGGGCACCACCACCGCCACCTGCTTGCCGCCCATGGCGCCCGCGAAGGCGGCGCGCAGCGCCACCTCGGTCTTGCCGAAGCCGACGTCGCCGCAGACCAGCCGGTCCATCGGCCGGCCCGCGTTGAGGTCGGTGAGCACCGCGTCGATGGCGTTGGCCTGGTCCTCGGTCTCGTTGAAGGCGAAGCGGGCCGCGAACTCGTCGGTGAGCCCCTCCGGCGCGTGCAGGCGCGGGGCCTGGCGCACGAAGCGCTCGGCCGCGATCCGGATGAGCTGGCCGGCCATCTCCAGGATGCGCTTCTTCATCTTGGCCTTGCGGGCCTGCCAGGCGCCGCCGCCGAGCCGGTCGAGGGCGACCTCGGCATCCTCCGAGCCGTAGCGCGTCAGGAGCTCGATGTTCTCGACGGGGAGCAGCAGCAGGCCGCCGGCATACTGGATCTCCAGGCAGTCGTGCGGCGCGCCCGCGGCCGTGATCGTCTTCAGCCCGACGAAGCGGCCGATGCCGTGGTCGGCATGGACCACGAGGTCGCCGGGCTGGAGGGCCTGCACCTCCAGGATGATGTCCTGCGGGCGCTTGGCCTTGCGCTTCTGGCGCACCAGCCGGTCGCCGAGGATGTCGCCCTCCGAGATCACCGCGAGGCGGTCGACGACGAAGCCGGATTCCAGGCCCCAGACCGCCACCGCCACGTCGGTGCCGCGCTTGAGGGCGTTGACCGCCGCCAGCGTGTTGATGGCCACGGGCTTCTTGAGGCCGTGATCGGCCAGCACCGAGCAGAGCCGGTCGCGCGAGCCGTCGGACCAGGAGCCCAGGATGACGTGGTGGCCGGAGCCCTGCAGGTCCTTCACGTGGGCGACCGCCGCGTCGAACACGCTGGCGGATTCGTCGGCGCGCTCGGCCGCGAAGGTGCGGCCCTGGCGGCCCTCGCAGTCGATCGTCGCCCGGTCCGGGCTCTCGGGCATCGAGAAGGGGGTGAGCCGGGCGACCGCTGCCGCCGCGACCCGGTCGCGCCACTCGTTGGGGGTGAGGTAGAGGGCGGAGGGCTTCAGCGGCTTGTAGGGCGCGACGCCGGGGGAAGGTGCCTTCACCGCCTCGGCGCGGGCGTCGTAATAGTCGCGGATCAGGGTCAGGCGCTCGGTCGCCGCCTCGTCCACCTGGGCGTCGAAGACCATCGGCACGCCGCCGACGTAGTCGAACAGCGTGTCGAGCCGGTCGTAGAACAGCGGCATCCAGTGCTCGAGGCCGGCATAGCGCCGTCCCTCGCTGATCGTCTCGTAGAGCCGGTCGTCGCGGGTGGCCGCGCCGAAATTCGAGACGTAGCCCTGGCGGAAGCGCCGGATCGTCTCGGTGGTGAGCTGCACCTCGCTCATCGGCACGAGGTCGAGGGAGCGCAGCTGCCCGACGGTGCGCTGGGTCTCGGGGTCGAAGGCGCGGATCGACTCCAGGGTGTCGCCGAAGAAGTCGAGGCGGATCGGGTTCGGCAGGCCGGGGGGCGACAGGTCGAGGATGCCGCCGCGCACCGCGTACTCGCCGGTGTCCCGCACGGTGCCGGTGCGCAGGAAGCCGTTGGCCTCGACCCAGGCCATCACGGTGTCCATCGGCACCACGTTGCCAATGGCGGCCGAGAACGTCTCCACCGCGATCTTCTCTCTGGGAGGCACCCTCTGAATCAAAGCATTGACGGTGGTGCAGAGGATGCGCGGCTGCTCCTCCGAGGAGCGGGAGCGCGACAGCCGCGACAGGGCCGTCATCCGCTGGGCCGCGATTGATCCGTTGGGCGAGACCCGGTCGTAGGGCTGGCAATCCCAGGCCGGCACGCTCATCGCCTCGATCTCGGGGGCGACGAACTTCAGGGCGTTGACGAAGGCGGCCGAGCGCCCGGAATCGCGGGCGACGTGGACCAGCACCGCCGGCCCCTCGAAATCGCGGCTCAGCGCCCGGGCCAGATCCGCCACCACGACCGCGTCGAACCCTTCCGGCACGTTGGCCAGCGTCGGGCTGTCGCCCCGCTTGAGCGCCTCCAGGGCGCGGGCCAGCGCGCCGGATTTCGGCAGGGCGAAGCGCGCCGTCTGGGGTTTGGGCGCGGGCGCGGGGGCTTTGGGCTGGGGTTTGGCCATCGGGTCTGGGTTTTGCACTCGTGCTGCGCCGGTCGGATGCGCGCGCGTCCGTCCGGCCTCGTCGTCTGAAGGACCGCCCCGGCCGCCGCGACGGCGGTGTCGGTTGCCCCCGGGGCGCGGACCGCGGGGCGCGGACCCTATGTATCCCTGCGGCCGGTCCTTACCAGACTCGCGCGGCGGCGTACCGGCGTTAACGCATGCCGGCGTGTCGATCCGGCGCAACGCTCGGCCTCGCGCTGTTCCTCTCCACGCGGCTTCACCCCCGCGCGCGATTCCGCGCCGGGGGCATGGCCCGAGAAAACGACACGCCGAACGGGGACGCGGGACGCCGCGGAACCCTTGGACTGCGCTCTTGATTGTGCCGGTCCCCCGGCGTCCCTCGGCTCCGGCGTCGCCGCCGGGGCCATCAGCGTCGCGGTGTCTCCGACGGGTCTCGCGCTGGCGCTAAGTTCGGCGGGTTCCAAGGGGGACCCCGTACGCTTCCGAGCGAGCCTTCGTCGCACGCCGCCTCGTCATGGGCGGCGCCGCAGCTGTTCTCCGCTGTCCCAGCGACGGGTCGGACGGCCAAGGGCATTTCCTCCCCGGCGCGCCGCCCTGTCCCGAGCCAACGGTCGTAGCGAGCCGTCGCCCGGGGCGGCAGCGACCGAAGCCACCGACGCGGGCACCGCCCCGCCGCCCCCAAGCCCATCCGGTCGGTCTCCGGTCGGGCTCCCGTTTGGTGCGGGCGGCAGGTGGGGCCATAGACGCACGAAATAGGAATATTGTCAAGACTTATCAACGTTCCGGCGCTCGCGAGGGAGTGCCGGAACGCCCGACGCCCCGTCCCGGCGGATCATGGGACGGGGCGTCGGGCCGTGCGATCAGGCCGCCCTCGGATCGGGCGGCCGATTGGTCAGGCGGCCATCCGATCAGGCCGCCATCCGATCAGGCAGCCATCGGATCAGGCAGCCATGGGTCCGTAACGCCGGTGGCCCTTCACGTCGTACCGGTCGAGCATCATCACCTTGTCCCAGACCCGCACGAAATCCGCCACGAAGCGGCGCTGGCCGTCGCTGCCCGCATAGGCATCGGCGATGTTGCGCAGCTGCGCGTTCGACCCGAAGATGAGGTCGGCGCGGGTGGCGGTGAACCGCACCTGCCCGCTCGCGCGGTCCTTGAGGGCGAAGGCGGTCCCCGTCGCGTCGGTCTTCTCCCAGACCAGGTCCGTGTCGGTCAGGGTGCGGAAGAAGTCCGTCGTCAGCACGCCGACCCGGTCGGTGAAGATGCCCAGGTCCGAGCCGTCGTGGTTGGCGTTGAGGGCGCGCAGGCCGCCGGTCAGCACCACCCATTCGGGCGCGGTCAGGGTGAGCAGGTTGGCCTTGTCGAGGAACATCTCCTCCGGCGACAGCTTCGGTGCCATGGCGCCGAACCCGTCGTCGACGTAGTTGCGGAAGCCGTCCACGACGGGCTTCAGCCAGGTGAACATCTCGACGTCGGTCAGCTCCTGCGTGGTGTCGACCCGGCCGGGGGTGAACGGCACGGGCGTCTCAACTCCCGCGTCCCGGGCGGCCCGCTCCACGGCGGCGCAGCCGGCGAGCACGATGAGGTCGGCGAGCGAAACCTGCTTGCCGTCGCCGCGGCCCTCGTTGAACGCGGCCATGACGTCGCGCAGCGCCTCGACCACCGGTGCGGCCCGGCGGTTGACGGCCCAGTCCTTCTGCGGAGCAAGGGCGAGGCGTCCGCCATTGGCGCCGCCGCGCTTGTCGCTGTCGCGGTAGGTCGAGGCCGCCGAGAAGGCGGTGAAGGCCAGATCCGAGATCGAGACGCCTGTGGCCAGGACAGCCTGCTTGAGGGCGGCGATCTCGGCCTCGCCGATCGGCGCGTAGGCCGCATCGGGGATCGGGTCCTGCCAGAGCAGGCCGTCCTCGATCCGCACCTCCGGGCCGAGGTAGCGGTGCTTGGGCCCCATGTCGCGGTGGGTGAGCTTGTACCACGCCTTGGAGAAGGCCTGCGTGAAGGCGTCGAAGTCGCCCAGGAACTTCTCGCAGACCTTGCGGTACTCCGGATCGACCTTGAGGGCGATGTCGGAGGTCATCATCATCAGGGGATGCGACTGGCCCGCCACGTGGGCGTCGGGGGTCCGCGGCGCGTTCGGGTCCTTGGGCGTCCATTGCAGGGCGCCGGCCGGGCTCTTGGTCTGCTCCCAGTCGAACCGGAAGAGGTTCTCCAGGTAGGCGTTGTCCCATTTCGTCGGGTCGGGGGTCCAGCTGCCCTCGATGCCGTTGGTCATCGTGTCCTTGCCGGCGCCCTTCGGGTTGTGCCAGCCCAGCCCCATCGCCTCCATGGGCGCCATTTCCGGCGGCGGCCCGATCTCCTTGGCCGGGACCATGCCGTGGCTCTTGCCGAAGGCGTGGCCGCCGGCGATCAGCGCCACCGTCTCCTCGTCGTTCATGGCCATGCGGGTGAAGGTCACCCGGATGTCGTTGGCCGAGCCCTGCGGATCGCCGTTCGCGTAGGGCCCTTCCGGGTTCACGTAGATCAGCGCCTGGTGGGAGGCGGCGAGGGGGTTCTCCAGGTCGTAGTCGGCGTCGCCGTTCTTGCCCCGCCAGCGCTTGTCGCGGTTGACCATCTCGTCGAAGCTCGAGACCGAGCCCATCTCGACGACCTCCGGCCCCCAGTAGGTGGCGTCGTCCGCCTCCCAGGCGTCGAGGCGCCCGCCGGCGAAGCCGTAGGTCGGCAGCCCCATGATCTCCAGGGCGCAGTTGCCGGTCAGCACCATCAGGTCGGCCCAGGACAGGGCGTTGCCGTACTTGTGCTTGATCGGCTGCAGGAGGCGGCGCGACTTGTCGGTGTTGCCGTTGTCCCACCAGCTCGAGATCGGCGCGAAGCGCTGCATCCCGGTGCCGGCGCCGCCGCGCCCGTCCGCGATGCGGTAGGTGCCGGCCGAGTGCCAGGCCATGCGGATCATCTGCGGGCCGTAATTGCCGTAATCGGACGGCCACCACGCCACCGACGAGGTCAGGAACTGCTTGATGTCGCGTTTGAGCGCGTCGTAGTCGAGCGCCGCGAACGCGCTGGCATAGTCGAAATCGGGGCCGAGCGGGTCGGCCGCGAGCCCGTTCTGATGCAGGAGCTCGACCCGCAGGCGGTGCGGATACCAGTTCTCCAGGGCCGGGCGGCTGCCCAGCGCCCCGCCGATCCGGTCGCCTCCGAACGGGCATCGGCCCGCCATCGGATAGGATTCGGTGTTGGTCTTGTCGATCGTCATCTCGTTCATCGGAATCCCTCTCGATACAGGACCGGCGTCGTCGGGCGGATCGGGGCGTCGGTCCCGCGCCGCCGGCGGGGAGCGTACGACAGCGACCCGTGCGTGATCCCGCACCGCGAGCGAAATCTAGCGTCCGCCCCGAAAATCAAGGTGTCGCGTCGCCCGCGCGGGGCGCGATCGCCGCCGCCGCGCTCACGCGGGCACCGCCTTCACGTTTCCGCGGGCTTCGGGCCCCCGGCCGATTCGGGCCCCTAATGGATCGGCGCGTCGTGCTTGTGGAAGGCCTTGAGGCGGCGATAGACCGGCGTGTCGTAGTTCTCCGGCGTCGGGTCCTCGCCGGTGAGCCAGCGGAACAGGTCGCGGTCGGGCACCTCGATCAGGGCCTCGAAGAGCGTGAGTTCCTCCTCCGAGAGCGTGCCGATCTCCGCATCGGCGAAGCGGCCCATGATGAGGTCCATCTCGCGGATGCCCCGGTGCCAGGCCCGGAAGAGGGTGCGGCGGCGGCGCGGATCGAGGTCGGCGCTGGTGCGGGTGGTGCCGGACATGCGGTCGGTCCTGTGCTGCTGTGATCCCGTGATCCCAGGATCGGAGGATGTCGGATCGGAGGGGTGGATCATCGCATAGGGCGGGTGGGGGAGCCATGGCAACGATCCGGTGGCAACGATCCGGTGGCAACGGTCGCGCGGGCGCGGGAGCGGCAACGCGCATGTTGCCCCGGTCACGCTCCGCATTCTATGGCGGGGGGCATGCACCCCGTCCCGGCTCACAGATCTGGTCTGGTCCGACCCGACGCGCGCGGCGCCGGAGGGCGGGCATGACCGAGCCTGCGCCCCGCCCGCCCCTGCTCCGCCCGAGCATCCTCGATGCCCTGTTCGCCCCCGCGCGCGGCCTGCCCGGCATCGGCCCGAAGATGGCGCCGATGATCGAGCGGCTGCTGGGCACCCCCGAGCAGCCGGCCCGGATCGTCGACCTCCTGTTCCACCTGCCGCAAGGGGGCGTCGCCCGCCGGATGATGGGCTCCATCGCCGAGGCGCCCCCCGGCGAGCCCGTGACGCTCGGCGTCACCGTGACGGGCTACCGGGCGCCGCAAGCCGGGCCGGGGCGCCGCCCCTTCCGGGTGCTGGTGGAGGACCCCACCGGCGACATCACGCTCGTGTTCTTCGGCATGCCCCAGGCCCGCGTCGAGAAGATGCTGCCGCTGGGCGCCCACCGCTACATCACCGGGCGCATCGACCTCTGGGACGGGCACCGCCAGATGGTCCATCCCGCCCGCATCGTCGACGAGGCGGGCCTGGCCGCCCAGCCCACCGTCGAGCCGATCTACGGCGCCACCGAGGGCCTGACCTCGCGGGCGATCTCGAAGCTGGCCCATGCCGCCCTGGAGCGCCTGCCGGTGCTGCCCGAGTGGCAGGACCCGGCCTGGCTTGCCCGCGAGGGGATGCCGGCCTTCGCCGACGCGCTCCGGGCCGAGCACCGGCCCGAGAG
>NZ_JAIEOF010000399.1 GCF_019750675.1 Methylobacterium sp. | reverse complement strand
CGACCCGGGCCGGGGCGCCGAGGCCGCCGACACGACGACCCGGGCCTTCGCGCCCGAGCCCGCCTTCGTGCCCGAGATGGCCCCCGAGCCCGAGACGGCCCCCGAGCCCGTGCCGGAACCCGAGCCCGAGGTCTCGACGCAGATCTTCATGCCCGAGCCCGAGGCGGCGGGCGAGGAGCCGAAGCGCGGCTGGTGGAGCCGCCTCACCGGGGGCATGAGGCGCACCTCCACGGCGCTGACCGAGCGGGTCACGGGGCTCTTCACCAAGCGCAAGCTCGACGCCGACACCCTGGAGGAACTCGAGGACGCCCTGATCCAGGCCGATTTCGGCATCGAGACCGCGACGCGGATCTCGGAAGCCGTCGGCAAGGGCCGCTACGAGAAGGGCATCTCGCCGGATGCGGTCCGCGAGATCCTGGCGGCGGAGGTGGAGCGCGCGCTTATCCCCGTGGCGATCCCGTTCCGCATCGACACGTCGAAGAAGCCGTTCGTGATCCTGATGATCGGGGTCAACGGAGCCGGCAAGACCACCACCATCGGCAAGCTCGCCCTGAAGCTCAAGGCGGAGGGGCACTCCCTGATGCTGGCCGCCGGCGACACCTTCCGGGCCGCGGCGATCGAGCAGCTGAAGGTCTGGGGGCAGCGCACGCAGACCCCGGTGATCGCGCGCGCCCAAGGAGCGGACGCGGCGGGCCTGGCGTACGATGCCTACGAGGCGGCCAAGGCCCAGGGCACCGACGTCCTCCTCATCGACACGGCCGGCCGGCTCCAGAACAAGGCCGGGCTGATGGCCGAACTCGAGAAGATCCTGCGGGTGATCCGGAAGATCGACCCGCAGGCCCCCCACGCCGTCCTCCTCGTCCTCGACGCCACGGTGGGCCAGAACGCGCTCAGTCAGGTCGAGCTGTTCTCGAAGGCGGCCAACGTCACCGGCCTCGTCATGACCAAGCTCGACGGCACGGCGCGCGGCGGCATCCTGGTGGCGCTGGCGGCTAAGTTCGGTCTGCCCGTGCACTTCATCGGTGTGGGCGAGGGGGTGGAGGACCTGGAGCCCTTCGCGGCCCGCGACTTCGCCCGCGCCATCGCGGGCCTGGACGCCGGCTGAGGCGCCCCTCGCCCCCTGAAGCGCCGTGTCGCGGCGGGCCGCCGCCCGGAACCCTCTATGATGGACCCCATGCAGATCGAAGCCGTCCCCCCGCACCGCCACCTGCCGCCCCTCGTGAAGCTCGCCCTCGAGCTCGGGCCGCTGATGGTCTTCTTCTTCGGCAACGCCTACGCGGAGCGCCTCGGGGTGCATCCCGACCAGAAGCTGTTCGTGGCCACCGGCGTGTTCGTCGTCGCCACGGTGGTGGCGCTCGGCATCCACTACGCGCTGGTGCGGCGCCTGCCGATCATGCCGCTCGTGTCGGGCGTGGTGGTGGTGGTGTTCGGCGGCCTCACCCTGGCGCTGCAGGACAAGACCTTCATCATGATGAAGCCCACCATCGTGAACACGCTGTTCGGACTCGTGCTGCTGGGCGGGCTCGCCTTCGGCAAGTCCCTGCTCTCGGTGGTGCTCGACTCGATGTTCACCCTCACGGAGGATGGCTGGCGCAAGCTCACCTTCCGCTGGGGCGTGTTCTTCCTCGTGCTGGCGGCCATCAACGAGGTGGTGTGGCGCACGCAGACGGAGGATTTCTGGGTCAGCTTCAAGGTGTTCGGCATCATGCCGCTGACCATCGCCTTCGCGCTGGCCCAGACGCCCCTGCTGATGCGCCACGAGCGCAAGGAGCCGGGAGCCGGCTCGGCCTGAGCGGCGGGCCCCTCAGGAACCGCCGAGGATGCGGGCGTATTCAGCCTCGGGCACCCCGTAGGAGGCCCCCGCGATCGTCCTGAGGACGGCGCGGTCGCGGATGCTGATGCCGCCGCGCCGGGTCTTCAGGGCACCGGAGAGTTCGAGGACGCGCAGGCCCGTGGTCACGCCGGCGCGGCGCACGCCGAGCAGTTGCGACAGCAATTCGTGCGTGAGCGGCAAGTCCTCACGGTCGGCCCGGTCGTGGCACATGAGGAGCCAGCGGGCCAGGCGCTGCTCGATGGTGAACTGCGCGTTGCACAGGGCTCCCTGGGCCAGCTGCACGGAGAAGACCTGGGCATAGCGCAGCAGGTGTTCGCGCAGGGTGCAGCTGGCGTCCAGGGCCTGGCGGAAGGGGCCGGCCTCGATGAGCAGGGTCCGGCAGGGCACCTGGACCAGGATGGTGTGTGGGGAGGCATCCACCCCGTTGAGGAGGACGAGGCCCGTCATGCCCTCGGGGCCGATGATGCCCGCCTCGGCGCTGGTGCCGTCGACCGCATGGGCCACCAGCGACAGCATGCCGGGCTCGGGGAAGTGTACCGCCGCCACGGATTCCCCCGGGCTTTCAAGGACCGCGCCCTGCTCGAACGAGCAGCGCACGAGATGCGCGCGCAGACGGTCGAAATCGGCTGCGCACAGCGTGCGCAGCAAGTGGTTGCGGATGTCAGTCTGAATGGGGAACGACGTCACGACTCCGCAGATCTCACGGGCGGGACTCCGAACGCATCATCACCCGCGGCCCGATCCGTCTCGGGCGACGCAGCGGACATGACACATCGGCCGAGCGTTGTGAAGAGAATGCCTCAGTACACTTTAGTCCGCTAGCGTACGGAACAAATCTTCTCAACAAACCCATCACAACCGTAAGGTTCAATACTGGGGTAATTTGAGAAAAGACCTCGCTGGTGACGCCGCCACCGGCCGCGCAGGCCCCACGCCATTTCCGCGGGCTCAGGGAGGGCCCACGGGGTACCGGGCCGGGCGCTTGAGCCGCTGGGTCTTGCGCCTTATGCTCGACCCGGGGGACGTAAGGAGAGCGGCGCCTGCCGCTCAAGCGATGCCGTTCGGCTCGCGCGCGAGGCGGCATCGGCCCGGGACGCGCCGGACGAGACGCTCATGCCTCGATACTTCCTCAACATCAGGGACAACGACGCCCTGATCGCCGACCCCGACGGGGACGACATCCCGGACCTCGACGAAGCCCGGACACTCGCCCTGGAGATCATCAACGACATCCTGGGACGGCCAAACGTCTACGGTGCGCCCGGCCCCTGGCAGGCGCGCAGCTTCGAGATCACGGACGAGACCGGCACGGTCCTCCTCACGATCCCCTTCGCGAGTGTCTGATCGCGTACGGATGTGTTCAGGAATGAACTGAACCCGGTCTTCGCGATTGTACGACTCAGTACAGATCGGCCCGTCTCCGGTTCCCCAAGACGTCGATCCGGTTATGAGGGACGTCCGTCCCATTCATCGAGCAGCAGAACATTGCGCGGCTGCTCCCTTGAGCCGCAATGTGTCATGTCGGTGCCGTCACAGCGATTTGTTCGGAATACGCTTCTGGGCGCACTGGATCTGCGGGATTACGAGGCCGTCCGTGCGGTGGCCGAGCCGGTCTCCCTGGCACGGCGCGACGTGCTCATCGCCGCCGGCCAGCCGATCACCCATGTCCACTTCCTCGAATCCGGTGTCGTCTCGGAGGTGACCGCCACCCCGGGGGGCCGGAGGATCGAGGTGAACCTCACGGGCCGGGAGGGTTTCGTCGGCGTGCCCCTCCTCCTCGATGTCGACCGGACGCCTTACGAATCCTTCGTGCAGATCGAGGGCGAAGCCCTCCGGGTGGAGGGCGTGGCTTTCCTGCGGCTGATCCAGGCGCACGACGCGTTGCGGCGCTGCCTGAGCCTCTACGCCTACGTGGCACATCTCCAGACCGCCGACACCGCCATCTCGAACGGGAATCACACCCTCGAGGAGCGCCTCGCCCGCTGGCTCCTGATGTGCCACGACCGGGTTCCGGGGGACGCGCTTCCCGTGACCCATGCGTTCCTATCGACGATGCTCGGGGTGCGCCGGCCGGGCGTGACGACGGCGATCCACAGCCTGGAGGGCGCCGGCGGGATCAGGGCGCGCCGCTCGCAGGTCGAGGTCCTCGACCGCGAGAAGTTGAAGGCCGCCGCCGGCGGCAGCTATGGAATGCCCGAGCGCGAGTACCGGCGCCTGATCGGCGTCGCCCCCTGAGGCACGGTCGCCCCGGGCGGTCGGCTCAACGTGCGGCCGGGACCCCGGCGGCGCGGATCTTGTCCAGGACGCCGGCATAGTTCTCCGGCGTGACGATGCCGACGAGCTTGTCGCGGATGGTGCCGTCCGGACCGATGATGAAGGTCTCGGGTACGCCGTAGACCCCGAAATCGATGCCGGCGCGGCCCTCGGTATCCATTCCCACCGCCGCGAAGGGCACGCCGTTGCGGGTGAGGAACCGGCGGCCGTTCTCCGCCGTGTCCTTGTAGTCGATGCCGACCAGCCGCACCCCCGGCTCGCGCGCCAGCCGCATGAGTTGCGGATGCTCGATCTGGCAGGGCGCGCACCAGGAGGCCCAGAAGTTCACCACCGTGACCCGGCCGAGGAGGTCGTCCCGGCTCAATCCCGGCACCGGGGCGCCGTTTGCGTTGAGGCCCGGCATCGCCGCCAGCGCGAAGGCCGGCGCGGGCTTGCCGATGAGCGCGGAAGGAATCGCCGCCGGGTCGGCGCCCGAGCGCAGGCGCAGGAAGAAGATCCCCGCCAGCAGCGCGAAGGTGAGAAGGGGCAGGACGAGCAGCAGCGAGCGCCGGGCCGGGGCCGGCGCCTCCGTCAGGGGTCCGCTCACGGGCGCTCCCCCGTGCCGTCCTGCAAGGCGGCGAGCGCCCGCGCCTGGGCCCGGTGGTCGCGCAGGGCGTGCAGGATCAGCCAACCGACGACGAGGGCAGTGAAGGCGTAGGCGCCGAGGATAAAGCCGGCATGGGGTCCGAGCATCAGGGTGCGACTCCCGTGAATCGGGCGATGGGGTGGAGCATCGGCGGTCGCGCGGCCGGTCTCACAGGCCCGGGACGGCCCGGCCGAGGGGCGCCGCCGACCGGCGCTGGGCCGAGGCGGCGCCGTCGTCGAGCCGCTCGGCCTCGCGGATAGTCAGGGTGCGGACCCGGCGGCGCAGGATCTCGGTGCGCATGCCGGCGAGGTGCAGGGTCACGCCCAGCACCGTGAAGGCCAGGATCATCTCCAGGAGCGGATAAAGCATGCTCGGATCGATCGCCGAGCCGCCCATGCGCATGATCGAGGCGGGCTGGTGCAGGGTCGACCACCAGTTCACCGAGAACTTGATGATGGGCAGGTTCACCGCCCCGACCAGGGTCAGGATCGCGATGGCGCGGGCGGCGCGGTTCGGGTCCTCGATGGTCCGCCACAGGGCGATGATGCCGCAATAGATCAGGAACAGCACCAGCATCGAGGTCAGGCGCGCGTCCCAGACCCAGTAGGTGCCCCACATCGGCTTGCCCCAGAGGGACCCCGTCACGAGGCAGATCAGCGTGAAGGCCGCTCCCACCGGCGCGGCGGCGCGCTGCGCCACGTCGGCCAGGGGATGCCGCCAGACCAGGGTCCCGAGGGCCGAGACCGCCATGGAGCCGTAGAAGAACACCCCGAGCCAGGCCGCCGGCACATGGATGTACATGATGCGCACGGTCTCGCCCTGCTGGTAGTCGGGCGGGACCACGAACCAGGTCAGGTAGAGACCGACTGCCAGCAGCAGGGCCGACAGCCCGGCGAGCCATGGCATCGCGGGCTGCGTCCAGCGCAGGAAGTGGCCGGGATGGGCGAGACGAGTCCACATGGTCCCGCCCTCTACCCCAGGGTGCGGTGCGGCGGCAATGCGGGGCCTGTGCGCAAGGCGCCGCAGCGGGTCAGTTCTTCGTGCGCTCCGCCACGGCGATCTCACGGGCGAGGAACGCCGTCATCCGCTGCCGGGACGCGTCGTTGTCACCGCGAAAATTGAGTTCCCGCGCAATCCGGGTCTCGCCGGAGGCGGTGTCCACCCGCCCGGCGCCTGGGGCGGGGCGTCCGGCCGCTGACTCAGCCGTTCGCCTGGAACCCCGCCAGGGGGGCCGCCACGCGGCAGACGAGGCCGGTTGGGGCGTAGTCGAGACGGATCGTGCCGCCGACGGCGCCCACGAGCCCGCGCTCGATCAGCCGGGAGCCGAAGCCCTTGCGCGCGGGCGCCACCACGGGCGGGCCGTTCGCTTCCGACCAGACCATTCGGACGGTCGGACCGGCGGGCTCCGGGACGAGGCTCCATTCCAGGGAGACGCGGCCGTCCGGGACCGAGAGGGCGCCGTACTTGACCGCGTTGGTCGCCAGTTCGTGCAGCATCAGCGCCAGCGACAGGGCGGCCTTCGCGCCGAGAACGATGGGGGGACCGGCGAAGTGGAAGCGCCCGGGCTGACGGTCGTCGTGGATCGAGAGGGCGCCGCGCATCACATCCTCCATCTCGGCGCTCTCATGCACGCCGGCCAGCAGGATGTCGTGGGCCTTGCCCAGGGCGATGAGGCGGGCCGCCAAGGCTTCCTTGGCCGCCTCCACGTCGGTGACGTTGCGCAGGGTCTGCGAGGCGATGGCCTGGACCATCGCCAGGGTGTTCTTGAGCCGGTGGCTGAGTTCGCGGTTGAGGATGCGCTGCTGCTCGTCGGCCTCGATCCGGGTCAGGCCACTCCAGGCCCGCTCGGCCACCTCGCGGGCGAAGGTGACCTCGCCCGCGCTCCAGTCGCGGGGGACGCGGTCGAGGACGTAGAGGATGCCGACGAGCCGGCCACGTCTGAGGACCGGCACCTTGATCACCGCCCGCAGGCCGAGGCGCGCGTAAGCCGCCGGATCGTCGACGCCCTCCGGATCGGCGGCGATGTCGGGCACGCTGAGGATGGCGCCGCGCGCGAGGCGGCCGACGCTCGCGGCCAGGGGCGAGCGCGCGGCCGCGGGCAACCCTGCGGCGCCGGACAAAGCGTCGATCCCCTCGGCGATCCAGTCCGGGGTGATCGAGGCGATCTGCCCGCCCGGATCGACCTGGACGTAGCCCGCGCGGACGACTCCGAGGGTCCGCCCCAGGCTCTCGGCCGCGACCGCCACCACGTCCGCATGGGTGTGCAGGTCGCGCAGGCGGTCGCTCAGGGCGATCAGCGCCTCGCGGCGGGCGTCGCTGCGCTTCTCCTCGGTGATGTCCTCGATCATCGCGGTGGCGTGGACGTCGTTGCCCAGGCGCTGCGAGACGAGGTTGACCCGGGCCCAGATGATGCGCCCGTCCAGGCGCCGGTAGCGCTTTTCCAGCCGCAACTGCAGGGTCTCGCCGGAGGCCAGGCGCGCGTGCAGCGTCTCCCGCTCGGGATCGTCCTCGGGGGGCGTCCAGCGGGCGAGGGAATGGGCGAGGATCTCGGATTCCGGCGCGCCCCAGATCTCGCACAGCTTGGCGTTGACCGCGAAGGCCCGCACGCTGCGGGGATCGAACTGGACGATGCCGATATTGGCGCCCTGGAACACCGCCCGGAACTGGGCGGCGGCCCGGTTGCGCTCCGTCAGGTCGAGCATGGCGCCGACCATCCTCACCGCCGCGCCGGAGGCATCGCGCAGGAGGTGGCCCCGATCGAGCACGTCCGCGTAGGTGCCCTCCGCCCGCAGGAAGCGGTACTCCTGGCTCCAGGCGTCACCGCTGCCGGTGATCGCCGCGTGGAGGCCGGCCTCGACGCCGGTGCGGTCCTCCGGATGGAGGCGGGCGCGCCACCAGGCGTCGGTCGGTTCGATCGCGTCGGGCGCCCAGCCGTAGGCGGTGGTCAGACCCCCGGTCCGCAGCACGGTGCCGGTGACGAGGTCCCAATCCCAGATCGCGTCGTTGGTCGCCCGCGCGGCGAGGCGGTAGCGTTCCTCGACGGCGCGCGGGGATCGGACGTCCTCGACCGGCGCGGCGCCGGCCGGGGCGCCGGGGCGGCCGGGCTCCGCAGCCGGACCGGCCCCGTCCTGCGGCGTGCCGGGCGGCGTCTCTGCGGCGGGCGTCGTCATGGCCGGCGTCGTCATGGCGGGTGGCGAAAATCCGGTCTCGGGGTCGGGCGGGGCGGGGCGGCGGTCAGGCCGGCTCGGGCGCGGCCAGCACCCGGGGGTCCTGCGAACCGGACCGGCCGGATGGCGGCTCGACCGCCAGGAGCAGACCGTCGGCCCCGTAGATCGCCCCGAGGACGGCCTCGTAGTGGCGCCGGACGACGCCGTGGCACTCGCAGGCCGCCGCCTCCGCCTGGAGCCGGCTGCGCATGGTGATGCGCCCGCGCCCGACCTCGATCAGGCCCTGGCGGCTCAGGGTGCGCAGGATGCGGGTGAGGTAGGTGCGCTGGACGCCGAGCATCGTCGCGAGCAGCTCCTGCGTCACCGGCAGGGTTTCGGTCCCGATCCGGTCCTGCAGGGTCAGGAGCCAGCGCAGGCAGCGCGCCTCGATGGGGTGCAGCGCGTTGCAGGCCACGGATTGCAGCACCTGGGCCAGAAGGCAGTCGGCGTACCGGGTGAAGAGGTTGCGCAGGGCCGGCGAGCGGGCCTTGGCCTCCTGCAGGCGGTGTGCGTCCAGGCGCAGGAGGGGACCGCCGAGTTGCACCACCGCCTGGGTCGAGGCCGGCAGGAAACCGCTGCTGACGATGCCCCCGACGGCGCCCTCCCGCCCGACGGTGGCGGTCTCGGCCCCGCGCCCGTCGCGCATGACCACCATCAGGCTGACCACCGTCTGATCGCACGGAAAGGCGATCGTCCGCACGGAGGCGCCGACCTCGAACAGGGTCTCGCCGCGCTCACAGATGACATAGTCGAGGTAGGGATCGAGCAGCGCCCGGTCCTCGGGCTGCAGGCCGTCGAGGAGGAGGTTGCCCGGGACGGGGATGATTCGCGATGCGGGGGTGTTTCGGGGCGACATCGAGACCGGGACCACATCCCGATCTGGAGAGAACATCGAATCGCGAGCCGGCTCCTGCGTCGGGTCTTCCGTCGAATCGTCCTTGGAACTTTCCGAGGAATCTTGGGCCGAAGCCATGGAGCGCGCCGTGTTCACCGTCTGTCTCTTCGGCCTCTAGCGCATCGCCCGCGCAGCCGTCTGTCTACAAGTAGACATAAGTGAGACGATTCTGTTCTTTCGATGGGGGAACTGTGTAACGTGATGTCATCGGCTAGGCGCGTGGCCCGCGCCGGCCGGGTTCAGGCCTGCCCGGCCTCGTCGCCCTCGCCGATGCAGTCCAGGGCACGCTCCACGGCGGTGACAGCGTCGAGAAGGTTCTGGACCGTGCGCTCGACCTCGCGGGCCGGACGCCCCATCGCGGCGGCCCGGGCGCTCACCGCCTCCAGCTGCTCCAAGAGCGCGAAGAGGTCGTCGGCGACCGCCACCACGTCGGTGACCACGACCGCCGGGGCGGCGGGGCGTCGAAGGAAGGGGACTACGTTGCTCATTGGCCCCATGTGTCGCGTGTTCGCCGCCAAAGCGCCAGCCTGCGGGCCGTGGGATTCCACATCTTCGGCCCCCGGAGGCCGCTTGCCTGCCAGGGTGGTGAGCGCATTCGTGGCGCGGTGACATCACTCCGCCAGGAACCGGCGACGATTCGTTAGCCTTGCGCTTGACGCGCGCAGGACGTCGGCAGCACCACGGGTCCACTCGCGACACCAGGAAACCAGCCGATGCGCCTTGCCCCCCTCGTCCTCGCCGCCGCCCTCCTCGGCGGTCTCTGCGCCTGCAACAGCGACAGCCCGAGCGGTCGCAGCGGCGTCTCCGACGCCTTCGACACCAGCAACTACCGCCGCTCCAACGACACCAACGGCACCCAGACCCGCCGCGACGTGAACCGCGCGTACACCCAGCCCTCGATGCCTTCGATCGTGAACCGCGGGAACTGAAGGCGGACCGAGCGCCCCGAAGCGCCCGGCCCGCACCGCCGCGGCATCACGCCTGCGGTGGCCGGGGGCCGGAAGCCGTCCCGTCAGGCCTCGTCCGCGTCCGGCTCCGGGGCAGCCTCGCTCGGATCGGCATCCTCGTCGTTCAGATCGTCATTCGTCGCGGACGAGGCGCTCAGCGGCGCGATGAAGGCCCGGTGGACGTGCCCATCGACGAGGCCGTCCCCCTCGATATCGACGCGTGCCCAATCGTTCAGGCGCCCCTCAAAGGCCAGCACGGTCAGCACCGTGCCGGTATCGATCGCGGAAAGAATCGGAAAATCGAGGCCCGGCCCTCCCCGGAGCTTGAGGCCCCCGCGCGCGATCACGCGATACTGGTCGGCCCCCGAGACGGCGGATGTCGAGGCGACGCGCGGCACGGCGCTCGGAGACGTCTGCCACCCCTTCTGGGCCGCCTTCCTGAGCCAACCCGGGGCGGTGGCGGCGGCGCCGCCGGCACCCCAGACCAACCGGGACGTGTCCCGCGGCGAAGTGCCGAAGCCCACATGAAGCGTCGTCGGTCCCATATAGTCGACCGCCGCGCCGATGCCGGTCGCCCCATTGGCGGCCGCCGCCGTCACGAAGGCGGCGACGATGTCCCGATCGCCCGTCTTCGTGAAATCGAGGGCCCGGCGACCGTCCACGAGAAGTTGGAGATCGGCCGCGAAGCCGTTGTCGTGCCGTGTCGATCCCGTGCGTTTGCGACACGTGCCCTTCGGACATTGCCCGCCGGAGGTCACCCGCACCACGTCGATGCCGGCCGCATCCGCGGCCTCGATCAGGACCGCCCGCAAGGTGTCGTGGATCGGCAGGTCCCGAATCTTGCCCTTCGTGTCTTCGCGTACGATCGCCATGATCATCCCCCCGCATCAACCGGAGCGATGATCAATCAACTTCAGGTTATATTCAAGCGCCTCCCGTGCACACTCAGTTCTTCGCCAGCGCGTCCGCGAAGGCGATCATCCGGTTGCGGGCGTAGGTCGGCAGGCCGGCGCTGATCGAGGTGCCGGTGTTGAAGGACGAGTTGCCCATCAGCACCTGTGCGGGGAGCAGGTTCTTGAGCACCGGCACGCGGGCGTATTCCTGCTTGCGGTCGAGGACGTCGGCCTTGATCGCGAGCGCCATGTAGGTGGTCACCACGGTCTTGGTCGGATCGCCCGGCATGGGCTGGAACACCGCCAGGAACTTGCCGAAGCGCAGGATCTGGTTGACCCAGAAGATGGTTTGCTCCAGTCCGCCGGTCACCGGGGTGTCGATCTTCGTGAGGTTGCCGAGCGCGGCGATCTCCGCCGGGGGCAGGGTGCGCAACTCGCTCTGGAACGCGACGAACTCGGCGATCTTCTTCGTGGCCCCGTCCTCCAGACGGTTGGCGAGTTTGACGCCAAGCGGCAGCTTGCCCTCGAGGTCGTAGCGGGATTCGATGCAGGTGGTGCCGGTTTCGCACCAGGGCCGGTCCGGCCGCTTGGCGAAGGCGGCGGCCGGGTCCTTGTTCGGCGTCGCATCGGCGGGGTTGAGCCCCTTGTGCTTGATCACCGGGTCCATCTTGGCCACGAAGCCGAGGGTGGCGTAGGCGGCCAGATCGATGCGTTCCGGGGCCTTGGCCACCACGAAGCGCCCCTGCGCCACGTAGACCTTAAGGGTCTCGTGCCGGCGCTTGGCGACACCGTTCAGGGTCTGCACATAGTCGGGCTCGGCATAGGCCGGGTGGGGCGCCAGCGCCGCGCGCTCGCCGGGGCGGAGCTTGCCCCAGTCGAGATACGGCACGAGGCCGCTCTCGGGCTTGGCCGGATCGTCGCGGTGATCGGTGAACAGGATGGTGCCGGGCTTCAGCCCCGC
>NZ_JAIEOF010000180.1 GCF_019750675.1 Methylobacterium sp. | reverse complement strand
GCCCGTCTCAATCTTGGACATCGTCGGTCTCCGAAGCGGCGCGGATCACCAGGGCCATCAGGCCCTGGCCGACGGCGAAGGGCACGCCCATCGCCCAGGGCGAGAGGTGGCGGCCCTCCCCCGACACGATCAGCACCGCGAGGCCGGCGACGAGATACCAGGCCCCCACGAGGGCGACGCCGCGCGGCATGACGCGGATTCCGGCGAAGATGCCGAGGCTGACCAGCACCTGCCAGAGGCCCGGCAGCAGCCACAGGCTCTCCGGCGAGACCCGGGCCAGCACCAGGGCAAGGAGCGCGCCAGTGGCGCCCGCCGGCAGGAACTGCTCGACGGCGTCCTGGATCATCGCGTCCCCGAGGCTGCCCGTGTGCCGGCGGGCCCGGGCCCGCATCTCCGCGCCGATCAGCGTGAGGGCGATCACGGCGGTGACGATCCAGGCGCCGAAATAAGCCAGGGGCCGGCCATCCGGGTCGTCGAGGAGGAGGGATTGCACCGTCGCGGTGGCGAGGGCGAGCCCGGCGGTGGCCGCGAAGGCGGCCGAGCCGTAGCCGCTGAAGGCCGTGCCCCGGACCAGCTGCGAGCGGATCGCGACGATGTCGGCCAGGGCCTTGTCGAGATCGCTCATGCCGCCCTGCCCCGCCTCGCACTCTGTGATGCAAAGTAACTTTGGGCGCGAGGCGACGCAAGGATTTTCTTTGCGATGCAAAGTAGGTCGGTCAGGTCTCCGCGAGGAGGCGCGCCAGGGCCGGGGCGAGGCCGGTGCTCGCCACCGCGGGCGCGCCGCGTTCCGGGCACGCACCGCCGGCCGCGGCCAGGACCGCGCGGGTGCCGGCTTCAACCGAGCAGAGGACCGGCACCGGCACGGCGGGCTGGATGCGCGCGGCGAGCCCCGCCAGGGCCGCGCCGCCAAGGATCACAGCCTCGGCGCCGTCTGCCTCGGCGCAGGCCCGGCAGGCGGCGGCGAGGAGGCCGAGGGCCGCGTCGGGATCGGCGGCGATCTCGCCCCCCGTCGGCGCGACCGCGCGCACGCCCGCGAACCGCTCGGCCAGCCCGATGGCCGCGACGAACTCGGTCAGCATCGGTTCCCAGAGGGCGCCCCCGGTGACGATGGCGAAGTGCCGGCCGCCGCTGGCGGCGGCCCGGCAGGCGGCGTCGGCCATGCCCACCACGGGGACCGGCGAGACCTCGCGCAGGGCCGCGAGCCCCGGATCGCCGAAGCAGGCGAGGTAGACGCCGTCGCAGCCGGCGACGTGCTCGGCGAGGGCATCGAGGGCGGCGTGGCCGGCGATGGCGACCGCCGCCCGGCTCGCGATGTAGCGCGCCCCGAACCGCCCGGTGGCGGGCACCAGGGTGATTCCCGCCCCGGCCACCGACCGCACATGGTCCGCCACGAGGTCGGTGACGGAGGGGGTGGTGTTCGGGTTGATGAGCAGGATGCGCAAGGCGGGACGAACCTCGGGGTCGGGCCGGCGCGGCGCGCGCCTGCGGATAAGCCGCCCTGTCGAGGGTGGCCTCGATTGACAAGGCGGCGCAAGGCCCTAAGTGTCCCCGCAACGCGTGTGCGCGGCGGGTCGTGTCGAAGCCGCCCTTTCTGCCAGCCGTCGCCGTGTCGATGTCCTCCGCGCCGGTTGGTCCATTCCCGCGCGCAACGGTTCTCATAGAATATGTCTTTTGCCGACCTCGGATTGAGCGACAAGGTCCTCCAGGCCGTCACGGCGGCCGGCTACTCCGAGCCGACGCCGATCCAGGCCCAGGCCATCCCCCACGTGCTTGCGCGCCGCGACGTCCTCGGCATCGCCCAGACCGGCACCGGCAAGACGGCGGCCTTCACGCTGCCGATGCTGACGCTGCTGGAGAACGGCCGGGCGCGTGCCCGCATGCCGCGCACGCTGATCCTGGAGCCGACGCGCGAGCTCGCCGCCCAGGTGGTCGAAAACTTCGATCGCTACGGCATCAACCACAAGCTCAACGTCGCCCTGATCATCGGCGGCGTCTCCTTCGCCGAGCAGGACGCCAAGCTGATGCGCGGCACCGACGTGCTGATCGCGACGCCGGGCCGGCTCCTCGACCATTTCGAGCGCGGCAAGCTGCTGCTCACCGGCGTCGAACTCCTCGTCATCGACGAGGCCGACCGCATGCTCGACATGGGGTTCATCCCCGACATCGAGCGCATCGTGAAGATGGTGCCCTTCACGCGCCAAACCCTGTTCTTCTCGGCCACCATGCCGCCGGAGATCGAGCGGCTGGCCGACATGTTCCTGCACACGCCGCAGCGGATCGAGGTGGCCCGGCCCGCCTCCACCGCGGCGACCATCGTGCAGAAGCTCGTGGCGACGCCTTCGGAGGGCCACGAGAAGCGCGACCTGCTGCGCCGCCTCATCCGCGGCGAGGCCGAGCTGAACAACGGCATCATCTTCTGCAACCGCAAGCGCGACGTGGCGCTGCTGCAGAAGTCCCTGGCGAGCCACGGCTTCAACGTGGCCGCGCTCCACGGCGACATGGATCAGCGCGCTCGCACGATCGCGCTGGACGCCTTCCGCTCCGGCGAGGTGCCGCTCCTGGTGGCCAGCGACGTGGCGGCGCGCGGGCTCGACATCCCGGCCGTGAGCCACGTCTTCAACTTCGACGTGCCGCATCATCCGGAAGACTACGTCCACCGCATCGGCCGTACGGGCCGCGCCGGCCGCGCCGGCCACGCCTTCACCCTGGTCAGCCGCGCCGACGAGCGCTCGCTCCATGCCATCGAGGCCCTGATCGGGCAGCCGATCCCCTGGGCCGAGGGCGACCTCGCCTCGGTGCCGGAATCCAGCGCCCCGTCCGAGGACGGCGACTCGACGCGCACCCGCTATCGCGGCAAGGCCGGCAGTGGCCGTCGCCTGCGCCCCGGCGCGGGCAAGGCGGCCGCCGGACGGTCCGGGGCCGGCGGTCGGGCCGAGGCTGGCCGATCCGAGGTGACGCGGTCCGAGACCGCGAGCCCCGAGGGCGGTAAATCCGAGGGCGGGAAATCCGAGAGCAGGCCCGAGGGCCGCGCGCCCAAGCGCGATGGGCGCGGCGGCAGGTCCGCCGCCCGCCGGGCTGCGCCCGAGCGTGCCCCGGCCGTCCTGGCCGAGATCGCCGAACGCGAAGCCGCGCCCGCGTCCCCCGTGGCCCAGCGGGCGCCGCGTCCCGAGCGGGTGCGCGAGGAGCGTCGTCCCCCGCCCCGGCGCCGGGGCGACGAGGACGAGGGCGAGACGCCGGTCGGCCTGGGCTCGCACGTTCCGGCCTTCCTGCTGCGTCCGGCGGTGATCAAGTCACCGAAATGAGCCGCCTTTAACCCACTCTGCACCAACGCCGCCCTAGGATGAATCGCGCGGGTGCGCTCTCTATCCGGGGCGCCTGCGGACGATGGGACGGACGATGGACGGCACACATGGCGATCGCGACCGGAGCTTCGCGCTGGCCGAACGCGCCAACACGCTGATGCGCGATTACGGGCCCTCCGCGGCCCCGCGCTCCTATGCCGTCTGGTACGCGTACGTCTCCGGCACGCAGCCATTGCTGAACGATGCCCTGAAGCGCCTGACGGCGGCCTCCGCCGCCCTCACCGAGGACGACATCGAGACCCTCTACCGGACCTATCTGGATCCGAGCCGCCTGTCGGCCGCAACGGAGCACGCCAGCACCGGCGTGCTGAGCGAGATCGCCGGCGTGATGGAGGTGCTCGACCTCTCGCTCGGCTCCACCACGCAGTACGGTGAATCGCTCCGCGCCCTGGCGCACGACCTCGACGGCCCCGCCCCGAGCCAGGCCGCCGTTCACCGGATCGTCGCGGCCCTGGCGGCGACGACGCGGGAGGTCAGCGCCAACAACCGCACCCTCAAGGCCCGCATGCGCGAGAGCCGCAGCGAGATCGAGGCCCTGCGCGAGACCCTGGAGGCGACGCGGCTCGAGAGCCTTACCGATCCGCTCACCGGCCTGTCCAACCGCAAGCATTTCGAGGACAGTCTGAGCGCGCTGGTCCAGGGCGCCTCCGCGAGCGCACCCGCCGGGCTGATCGTGATCGACGTCGATTCGTTCAAGCGCTTCAACGACGTCTACGGCCACATCACCGGCGACCAGGTTCTACGCCTCGTGGGCGTGGTCATGCGCGAGCAGGTCAAGAGCCGCGCCATCCTCGCCCGCTTCGGCGGCGAGGAATTCGCCATGCTGCTGCCGGACACCAACCGTGCCACCGCCCGGGCCATCGCGGAGAAAGTCCGCGTCAGCGTGATGGCACGCGAACTCGTCAAGCGCTCGACGGGCGAGTCCTTGGGTAAGGTCACGATCTCGCTCGGGCTGGCGATGACGCGCCCCGGCGACACGGCCGTGTCGCTCCTGGAGCGCGCCGATCAGTGCATGTTCAGCGCCAAGCGCGACGGCCGCAACCGCACCGTCGACGACGCG
This sequence comes from Methylobacterium sp., assembly GCF_019750675.1. GTDB lineage: Bacteria > Pseudomonadota > Alphaproteobacteria > Rhizobiales > Beijerinckiaceae > Methylobacterium. The sequence goes on along the minus strand of NZ_JAIEOF010000180.1, from coordinate 7,203 downwards.
GAGGCGGCGCACCTGCCCCACGTCGCCTGAGGTGGGGCGAGCCTCGGCTCAGGCGCGCGCGCCGACCGCCTCGGGGTTCACCGGGGTGATCGCCACGGACTCGCCGCAGCCGCACGCCGAAGTCTGGTTCGGGTTGTTGAACACGAACTGGGACGAAAGCTTGCTGGTCTGGAAGTCCATCTGCGTGCCGAGCAGGAAGAGCAGCGCCTTCGGATCGACGAAGACGGTGACGCCGCGATCCTCGACCCGGTCCTCGCCGGGCTTCTGCGCCTCGGCGTATTCCATGGTGTAGGACATGCCGGCGCAACCGCCGTTCTTCACGCCGACGCGCAGGCCCGCGATGGGCCGGTCCGCATCGGCGATGATCGCCTTGATGCGCGCGGCGGCCGCGTCGGTCAGCGACAGGACCTGGAACTTGGATGCCATGATGTCTCTCCGACGGCCGGGTTCAAGGCCCGGGCGGGTGAGGATGATCGAACCCGGTTAAGATAAGGATTGCCGAGCCTGCGGTCCATGGCCGACCGCGCGGGAAGCGGCGCTCTGTGGTAGAGTGGCGCGAGGGAAGGCCAGGAAGGATCGTCATGGCAGACGCCGCACGCCTCATCATGACGCCCGAGGATTTCTTCGTCTGGCAGCGCGACCAGGACGAACTCTACGAACTCGTCGACGGCCACCCGGTGCCGCGACACCGGATGATGACCGGGGCCAGCATGCAGCACGACCGGGCGACGGTGAACGTCATCGGCTCTCTGTACGCGCAACTGCGCGGGACATCCTGCCGTCCGACCACGGCCGACATCGCGCTCCGGACCAGCATTCGGGGCTTGCGCCGACCCGACGTGATGGTCGAATGCGCGCCCCTGGTCCAAGACACCTACGAGGCGCGAGAGCCGAAGCTCGTGGTCGAGGTGGCGTCACCGTCGACCACCACGATCGACCAGACCCGCAAGGTCGAGGAGTACAAGCGCCACCCGACCCTGGCCTACATCCTTCTCGTCGAGACGCTGAAGCCACAGGCCCTGCTCTACCGGCGCCTCGGAGCGGGATGGGACATCGAGACCTTCGAGGGGCTCGACGCCGTCATCGACCTGCCCGCCATCGGCGCGACGCTGGCGATGGCGGACATCTATGACGGCCTGAGCTTCCCGCCGCGCCGGGATCTCGCGGCCGAGGCCTGAGCCTGCGCTACCACATGTCCAGGGCGACGCGGGCCTCGTCCGACATCCGGCTCTGGTCCCACGGCGGGTCGAACACCATGGTGACGGCGCAGGACTGGACGCCCGGCACGGCGGCGACCGCCGTCTCGACCCAGCCCGGCATCTCGCCGGCCACGGGGCAGCCCGGGGCCGTGAGGGTCATGTCGATGGCGACCTTGCGGTCGTCGGCGATGTCGACCTTGTAGATCAGGCCGAGCTCGTAGATGTCGGCCGGGATCTCGGGGTCGTAGACGCTCTTCAGGGCGACCACGATGTCGTCGGTCAGGCGGTCGAGTTCCTCGGGCGGGATCGCCGAGTCGCTCGCGATGGTGGGGGTGTTGGCCCCGCCGGTGATGGCTGCGTCGCTCATGGTCTGGTCCTCAGGCGAACATCATCTCGGCCTTGGCAAGCGCCTCGGCGAGGGCGTCGACTTCCTGCGTGGTGTTATACAGTCCGAACGAGGCGCGACAGGTGGAGGTCGCGCCGAAACGTGTGAGGAGTGGCATGGCGCAGTGCGTGCCCGCCCGGATCGCCACGCCGTAGCGGTCGATCACCGTGGCGATGTCGTGGGCATGCGCCCCCTTCATCTCGAAGGCGATGACGCCGCCCTTGTCCTTGGCGGTGCCGATCATCCGCAGGGAATTCATGGCGCCGAGGCGCTCCTGGGCATAGGCCAGCAGGGCGGCCTCGTGGGCGGCGATCCTGTCGCGGCCGAGCGTCATCATGAATTCCAGCGCCGCGCCGAGGCCCACCGCCTCGACGATCGCCGGCGTGCCGGCCTCGAAGCGGTGCGGCGGATCGTTGTAGGTGACCGTGTCCTGGGAGACGGTGCGGATCATCTCGCCGCCGCCCTGGTAGGGGGGCAGGCGCTCCAGCCATTCCCGCTTGCCGTAGAGGACACCGATGCCGGTGGGACCGTAGACCTTGTGGCCGGTGAAGACGAAGAAATCGCAATCGAGCGCCTTCACGTCGATGGGCTGGTGCACCGCGCTCTGCGCCCCGTCGAGGAGAACCGGTACCCCGTGGGCGTGGGCGATACGCACGATCTCCGCGGCCGGCGTCACCGTGCCGAGCACGTTGGACATATGGGTGATCGCCACCATCTTGGTGCGCGGCGTGAACAGCTTCTCGTATTCCTCGACGAGGAAGTTGCCCTGGTCGTCGACCGGCGCCCACTTGATCACGGCGCCGCGCCGCTCGCGCAGGAAATGCCAGGGCACGATGTTGGAATGGTGCTCCATGATCGAGAGGATGATCTCGTCCCCCTCCCCGATCAGGCCGGCCCAGCCCATGGACGAGGCCACGAGGTTGTAGGCCTCGGTGGCGTTGCGGGTGAAGATGATCTCGTCGGTGGAGTCGGCGTTGAGGAACTGCCGCGTGGTCTCGCGCGCGCCCTCGAACCCTTCGGTGGCGGCGTTCGCCATGAAGTGCAGCCCGCGATGGACGTTGGCGTAGCCCGTCTCCATGCAGTTCACCATGGCGTCGATGACCGCGCGCGGCTTCTGCGACGAGGCCGCGTTGTCGAGATAGACCAGCGGCCGGCCATAGACCTTCTCGGCCAGGATCGGGAACTGGGCCCGGATCGCCGCGACGTCGTAGGGGGTGTTCAGGACGGGTGCGTTCATGGCGATACCTGTTGGGTGTCCGGCGCGCGCGACCCTTCCCCCCGCGCAAGGGGGAAGGGCCCTGTCGGGATGCGATCAGCCGCGCGCCGCGAGCCACGCCTCGATGGTGCCGACCAGCGCCTCGCGGGCGCCCTCATGGGCGACCGACTCGATGGCGGCGCCCAGGAAGGCCTGGACCAGCAGGCTCTCGGCCTGGGCCTTCGGCAGCCCGCGCTGCATCAGGTAGAACAGCAGGTCCTCGTCCAGCGCGCCGCAGGTGGCCCCGTGGCCGCAGGCGACGTCGTCGGCGAAGATCTCCAGCTCGGGCTTGTTCATCATCTGGCCGTCGTCGGACAGGATGAGGCAGGCCGACATCATCTTGCCGTCGGTCTGCTGGGCCGCCTGCTGGACGATGATCTTGCCCTGGAACACGCCCGTGGCCTCACCGTCCACCACGGTCTTGAACAATTCGCGGCTCACCCCGCCGGTGGCGGCGTGGTCGGCCAGGAAGGTGGTGTCGGCGAGCTGGCGGCCATTGAGCATGGCCGCCCCGTTCACCACCGCGCGGCCGTCGGCCCCGGCGAAGTTCAGGTAGACCTGGTGGCGCGAGAGTACGCCGCCCACGACCACGTTGACGGTCTCGACCGCCGACGCGGCGCCGAGTTTTACGGACAGCGTCGAGAGCGCCACGGCCTCGCGGCCTTCAGCATTCAGGCGGGCGTGCCGGAAGGTGGCGGTGTCGGCCACCGTCACGTCGAGGGCGTCGTTGGGCTGGTAGGCGATGCCGTCCGGCCCCTCGTGGCTCTCCAGCACCATGATCTCGGCGCCCTCCCCCAGGGTCACCAGCACGCGGGTGGCCGTCGAATAGGCCTCCGCGCCGGTGCCGATGAAGCGCAGGTGCAGCGGGGTCTCGACCTTGGCCCCGGCCTCCACGGCGATCAGCGCACCGTCCGCCAGGAAGGCGGTGTTGAGCTGGTAGATCGGGTTCTCGGAGGCCTGGCGCACCGGCGTCAGCCGGTCGAGCTGCGGGTGGCCCTCGGTGAGCGCCCGGGTCAGCGGGGTCACGGTGACGCCGGCCGGAATCCGGCCGAGGTCGGATTCGGCTTCGATCAGGTGGCCGTTGACGAAGGTGAGGCGCACGGCCTCGATCCCGGCAAAGCCCTTGGCGTTCGCCACGGACGCCTTGGCGGTCTCGGCCGAGGGCATCTCGGCCGGATGAGCGGCGTCGCGAAACGCCGAGCGCAGGTCGGTGTACTTGAAGGCCTCGACCCGGCGGGTCGGCAGGCCGACCGCCTCGAAGTAGCGGAACGCCTCCTCGCGGGCGATCGAGACGCCCGTGGGGTACTTCATCTTCGTGGCTTCGAAGAGCTTGGAGAGCCCGGTCTCGGCCGCGGTGCGGAGGGGGGTGATGTCGGCCATCTCAGGCGGCCTCGCCCGTGCGGTACTCGGCATAGCCGGAGGCTTCGAGGGCTTTGGCGAGGTCCTTGTCGCCCGACTTCACGATCTGGCCCTGCGACATGACGTGGACCACGTCCGGCACGATGTAGTCGAGCAGGCGCTGGTAATGGGTGATGACGAGGAAGGAGCGGCCTTTCGCGCGCAGCGCGTTGACGCCCTCCGAGACGATGCGCAGGGCATCGATGTCGAGGCCGGAATCGGTCTCGTCGAGGACGCAGAACTTCGGCTCCAGGAGGGCCATCTGCAGGATCTCCATGCGCTTCTTCTCGCCGCCGGAGAACCCGACGTTGAGGGCGCGCTTGAGCATCTCCTTGTTGATCTCCAGCTTCTCGGCGGCCGTATTCACCTTGCGGATGAAGTCCGGGGTCGAGAGCTCGCCCTCGCCGCGCGCCCGGCGCTGGGCGTTGAGCGTCGCCTTGAGGAAGGTCATGGTGCCGACGCCGGGGATCTCCAGCGGGTACTGGAAGGCCAGGAACACGCCCGACGCCGCGCGCTCGTCCGGGCTCATCTCGAGGATGTTCACGCCGTCGAGCAGGATCTCGCCGTCCGTGACCTCGTAATCCTCCTTGCCGGCGATGACGTAGGACAGGGTCGACTTGCCCGAGCCGTTCGGCCCCATGATGGCCGCGACCTCGCCATCGTTGACCGTGAGGTTGAGGCCGTTGAGGATCTGCTTGTCCTCAATGGCGACGGTGAGGTTCTTGATTTCGATCATTGCAGCATAGTCCGTTCTAGAATTTGAAACGCGGAGCGACCCTCCCCCTCTGCGGGGGAAAGTGCCTGCGGAGCAGGCAGGAAAAGGAGCGACCTCTCCGATGAGCGCGCTCCCCTCATGCGGGACTTCGTCCCGGCCCGACCCGCTTCGTGGGCTCCCCTCTCCCGCAGAGGGGAGAGGGGAAGTGCACGCGGGATGCCTAAGTCGAGCCGCCCTAGCCCACCGAGCCTTCGAGGCTGATCGAGATCAGCTTCTGGGCCTCGACGGCGAACTCCATCGGCAGCTGCTGCAGCACGTCGCGGACGAAGCCGTTGACGATGAGCGCGGTCGCCTCCTCGTTGGAGAGGCCGCGCTGCTGGCAGTAGAACATCTGGTCTTCCGAGATCTTCGAGGTGGTGGCCTCGTGCTCGAACTGCGCGGAGGAGTTCTTCGACTCGATGTACGGCACGGTGTGCGCGCCGCACTGGTCGCCGATGAGGAGCGAGTCGCAGTTCGTGAAGTTCCGCGCGCCGGTGGCCTTCCGGTGCGCCGAGACGAGGCCCCGGTAGGTGTTCTGCGAGCGCCCGGCCGAGATGCCCTTCGAGATGATCCGGCTGGTGGTGTTCTTGCCCAGATGGATCATCTTCGTGCCGGAATCGACCTGCTGCATGCCGTTCGACACCGCGATCGAGTAGAACTCGCCGCGCGAGTTGTCGCCGCGCAGGATGCAGGACGGGTACTTCCAGGTGATCGCCGAACCGGTCTCGACCTGCGTCCACGAAATCTTCGAGTTGGCGCCGCGGCAATCGCCGCGCTTGGTCACGAAGTTGTAGATGCCGCCCTTGCCCTCGTTGTCGCCCGGGTACCAATTCTGCACCGTCGAGTACTTGATCTCGGCGTCGTCGAGGGCGACGAGCTCGACCACGGCGGCGTGGAGCTGGTTGTCGTCGCGCTTCGGGGCGGTGCAGCCCTCCAGATACGAGACGTATGAGCCCTTGTCGGCGATGATCAGCGTGCGCTCGAACTGCCCGGTGTCGCGCTCGTTGATGCGGAAGTAGGTCGACAGCTCCATCGGGCATCGCACGCCCGGCGGGATGTAGACGAACGAGCCGTCGGAGAAGACCGCCGAGTTCAGGGTCGCGAAGAAGTTGTCGGTCACGGGCACGACCGAGCCGAGATACTTCTTCACGAGGTCCGGGTACTCGCGGATGGCCTCGGAGATCGGCATGAAGATCACGCCGGCCTTGGACAGCTCGGCCTTGAAGGTGGTGGCGACCGAGACGGAGTCGAACACCGCGTCGACCGCGACCCGGCGCTCGGGGGCGATCCCCTCCAGCACCTCGACCTCACGCAGGGGAATGCCGAGCTTTTCGTAGGTCTTCAGGATCTCCGGATCGATTTCATCCAGGGACATGGCGGCCGGACGCTTCGGGGCCGCGTAGTAGTAGATGTCCTTGTAGTCGACCTTGTCGTACGAGACACGGGCCCAATCGGGCTCCTGCATGGTCTGCCAGCGCTTGTAGGCGTCGAGGCGCCAGGCCAGCATCCACTCGGGCTCGTCCTTCTTGGCCGAGATGAAGCGAATCACGTCCTCGGAGATGCCCTTCTCGGACTTCTCCATCTCGATCGTGGTCTCGAACCCGTACTTGTACTGGTCGAGGTCGATCGAACGGACCCGGTCGATGGTTTCCTGCACTGCAGGCATTATGCGTCTCCTGACATGCCCGGCGTCAAGGGCCGGGTGTTGGTCGGATGGCTTGGGAAGGCGGCACTCACGCCGCGTGCCCCTGCCGTCGATATAGGGTCTCCACTAGGCGTTCGCAGGCGGCGCGACACCGCGCTGCGTCGCTTTCGGTGCTGTTCCACCCGAGGCTCACGCGCAGGGCCCCCGCGGCCAGCGCGGGGGTGACGCCCATGGCCATGAGTACGGGCGAGCGCGCGACCTTGCCGGAGGCGCAGGCCGAGCCGGACGAGATCGCGACGCCCGAGAGGTCCAGCCGCATCAGCGCCGTCGGGGCGTCGAGCCCCGGAACGGCGAAGCTCAAGGTGTTGGGCAGGCGCGGAGCGCCGGCACCGAACACGGCGAGGTCGGGTACGCAGGCGCGCAGGCCGGCCTCGATACCGTCGCGCAGGTCCGCGAGTCGATCCGCCTGCGCGGGATCGGCGAGGTCGGCGGCGACCCCCAGCCCGACGATGCCGGGCAGGTTCTCGGTGCCGCCGCGCAGGCGCGCCTCCTGGCCGCCGCCGCGCA
>NZ_JAIEOF010000076.1 GCF_019750675.1 Methylobacterium sp. | reverse complement strand
TCGAGGAGATCCGCGTCCTCCGACGGGCCGATAGCGGAGCGGTGTTCGCTCACAGAATCCTGCCTCGCCGAATCCTGGCTCGCCGGGTCCGGTTCCGCCGAGGCGCCGCCGGGGGTGAGGAAGCCCAGCAGCGTGTCACCGAGGGCGCGCAGGGTGAAGGGCTTCGTCAGGGTTCCGTCCATGCCGGCGGCGCGCCAGGCTTCCGCCGCCGCGCCGACCACGTGCGCGGTCAGGGCGACGATGGGCAGGCGTCCGGCGCCGCGCAGCCCCTCCTCGGACCGGATCGCGGCCGCCGCCGCGTAGCCGTCGAGGACCGGCATGCTGCCATCCATCAGCACGAGGTCGAACCCGCCCCTCCGGGAGGCCTCCAGGGCAGCCTGGCCATCCTCCACCATGACGATCGCGGTAATGCCGAAGCGGGCGAGTGCCGCGCGGGCGACCTCGCGGTTCACCGCGCTGTCGTCCGCCACCAGCACCCGCGCGGACGGGAATTGCGGCAATGCGGCCGGCCCCGGGCCGGACTGCGCCTGGGCGGAGAAGGAGGTCCCCGACGCCAGGGCGGCCAGGGTCCGGCGCCATTCCGCCTGGACGATCGGACAGGTCAGGAGCGCGTCGGCCCAGCCCGCCCCGAGGGCACGGGCGCCGTCGGGCTCGCCGAAGCGGGCGAGCGCCAGCACGCGGCCCTCCGGCCCGGGGCGCCGACCGAGTTCCGCCAAGGTGGCCGCGTCGACGATCCAGTGCGCGCCGGACGCTTCCGGTGCCCCCATGCCGACCGGAGCGAAGCCGGCTGCCGCGAGCCCCTCGCGCAAGGTGTCCCCCGTCGCCGGCCCGGCCGTCGCCACGACGACGAAGGGCGCCACGCTCGCCTCCCGCTGGGGGACGGGGCGCGAGACGGCCTCGGCGGCCTCCAGCGGCACCTCGGCCCAGAAGGTCGATCCCTCGCCGAGGCGGCTGTCGACGCCGATGCGTCCGCCCATGGCGTGCACCAGCCGGTGCGCGATGGAGAGCCCCAGCCCGGTGCCGCCGAAGCGGCGGGTGGTCGACTGGTCGGCCTGCGAGAAGGCCGAGAAGATGCTGTCGACCTTGTCGGCCGCGATGCCGATGCCGGTGTCCCGAACGCTGAGACGCAGGGTCTCCGCCGGGCCGCGCTCCAGGCGCACGCGCACCGAACCGGCGTGGGTGAACTTGAGGGCGTTGTTGACGAAGTTTCCGAGGATCTGGCCGAGGCGGACCGGATCGCCGAGGACGCGGTCCGGCACGTCGGGCGCCAGTGTGGCGGCGAGATCGAGACCGGACTCGCGGGCCTTCTCGGCGAAGAGGCTGACCACGGTGTCGACGATCTCGGCCGGGTCGAGGGGAACGCGCTCGAGGTCCAGCTTGCCGGCCTCGACCTTCGCGAAGTCGAGGATGTCGTTGATGATGGCGAGCAGGCTCTGGCCCGAACGGGCGATGACCTCCGCGTGGCGCTTCTGCTGCTCGGGCAGGTCCGCCTCGGCCAGGAGTTCGGCCATGACCAGCATGCCGTTGAGCGGGGTCCGGATCTCGTGGCTCATGGTCGCCAGGAAGGTCGATTTCGCCTGGTTGGCGGTTTCGGCGGCCTCCTTGGCCGTGTGCAGGTCGGTGGTGCGCGCCGCGACCTCGTCCTCCAGGTGCTCCATGTGTTGCGCCAGGCGCCCGTCGCGCTCGCGCAAGGCTCCGAGAAGCGCGTTGAAGGAGCGCGCCAGGCTCCCGACCTCGTCGTCCCGGACGATGCGGGTGGTACGGGCGTAGTCCTGGCTCTCGCGTACCCCGTCCATGGTCTCGGCCAGCGAGGCGATCGGGTGCGTGATCGCGCGTTGCAGGCCGTAGGACAGGGCGACGCCGCAGCCGAGCGCCAGGAGCCAGCCGAGGACGGACGCCTTGAGGAGGCCCAGCACGTTGGCGGGCAGGTCGGTGGTGTCCGCCACCAGCACCAGGGTGCCGACCCGGCGCCCCGCCTCCAGGATCGGCGCCTGGACCTGGGCGGTCCGGCCGAACAGGAGGCGGAAGGGCGAGCCGCCCTCGCCGAGATCGATGTCGCTCTCCAGGCGGATCGCGAGGCCCCGATCGGCCAGGATGGAGCCGTCCGGACGCTCGATTCCCGCGTAGACGAGGCCCGGATGCCGACCGATGGCGTTGAGGGTCGCGGCCGCCCGGCCCGCATCCCCGGCATCGACGGCCCGGGCGCTGGCGGCGGCGAAGATTTCCGCGATCGTCCCGAGGGTCTCGCGCTTGGTGTCCGCGTAGCGATGCACCTCCTGCCAGAGCGAGAAGGCGGTCGCGGCCGTGAGGGCGAGCACGACGGAGCCGAGGACCGTGAGGGCGAGCCGCGCGGCCAGCGACCGCACCACCGCCAGCGCGGCGAAGCGGGATCTGCGGACGGGACGGGACGCGGGGCGTGGGTCGCTCATGGATGCCGAGCGTAGGCGAGCTTCCTCACTGTGCGCTTAACCGGCGTGTCGTCACGCCGCGCGGACCCGGTCTGCGCCTGGCGTCGCGATAGGCTCCATTGCCAAAAAATTAAATGGAGTGTCGTAGGCTTGGCCTACAGAGCGGGATTAATTCGGGTTGTATCGGACGAACACTGCCAACCCAGGCTTGATAGAACGTATAACCGAGACTTCATGTGACATGTTCGCCTCGCCCTTGAATCGACTCTCGCCGGCGGCGATTTCGCGACGAGGCAGCCTGGCGTCGGCGGTGCGCCGCTCTTTGACGAAGCGGTTCGGTGCGGATCAGCGCGGGGCGATGGCGGTCGAATTCGCCATGATCCTGTTCCCGCTGTTCATTCTGATCTTCTTCATCCTGGAGGGCGCGCTGGTCTACTGGGTCTCGTCCGCCCTGGACAACGGCCTCGATTCGTCGATGCGGCAGTTCTACGTCCAGGCCCAGGCCTCTCCCGAGACCCTGGCCGCCAGCGTTCGCGACGAAATCTGCCGGAACGTGTCCCCCTTCGTGAGTTGCGCCAGGCTCAAGCTCGACATCGCGGCCTATGACAGCTTCGGCGCCATCGACAACACCGCTCCGATCGATGCCAGCACGGGAACGTGGCGCGCCGGCTTCGGCGAGCAGCACGGGTGCCTGCGCAAGGGCAGCGTCGTCGTCGTGCAGGCCGCCCTGGCGCAGCAGACGTTCCAGAGATTCGGCATCGTGAAGGACCAGTTCAGCGATGGCAGCCGATTGATCCTGGCGACCGCCGTGCTCCAGCTCGATGGCAATTCCACGAGCAGCGCCGCCTGCTAGCACGATGAGCGACGCCTCCCGCCCGTTCGCGCGCCGCGCCCGCCGTCCCGGCGGACGGGCCGGCACGCGCTTCGCCCGCGCGGAGGGCGGCGTCGCCATCCTGGAATTCGCGCTGGTCACGCCGATCCTGCTGCTCATCTATTTCGGGACCGTGGAGCTGGCCACGGCCATGCGCTACGCCCGCAAGCTCGATCTCCTGTCCCGGACCCTGGGCGACACCTTCTCGCAGCGGAATGCGCCGACGCCGTCGGAATCCAGCGACATCTTCGAGGTGGCGCCCATCCTGATGGCGCCGTTCGGCAGCGCCGGCGTCCGGATGACGGTGAGTGCGGTCGGCGTCGTCGGCGATGCGGAGACGGGGCTCCTGCAGGTCTGCTCCAGCGCTTCGGCGGCGGGATCCCCGTTGCACCTGCCCGGCAGCCCGGCGCCGACGGAGACGGCCGACAGCGTGCAGCCGAAGGGCGCGCGCTTCCTCCTCGTGGAGGTCTCGGCGACCTATGCGCCCGTGACGGGCTCGGTCTTCCTCGGAACGGGTGCTGCGGGGTTCACCATGTCGCGCAAGACCCTGTGGCCGGTCCGGTACGGCCGGCGCTTCGCCAGCCAGAGCCCCGAGATCCTCATCGCGGGCGGCCCCCCCTGCCCGGTGCGCTGAGGGCCTTACCGATCCCACGGACGATGACGCTCATCCGGGCCGGACGGCGCGTTCACAAGCCCGGGGCTTTCCGTTAGGTTCCCGCCGCTCCGGGGCGCCGCGTCGCGCCGGACGATGGCTCCCGGCATCGCCCGCCCGGACCGGCACCGTCCGGCGCGCGGGACACTGCCGTTCCTCGAAGCTCCACAGGATGCAGCACCCGCGCATGACGGCTCGCACGTGACCCAGACCGAAGACCCCGCCGGCCCCGTCCGGAGCGCCCGCCTCGTGCTGGCCTCCGCCTCGCCCCGGCGCCTCGCCCTGCTGCAGCAGGCGGGCATCGAACCCGACGCGCTCCTGCCCGCCGACATCGACGAGACGCCGCACAAGTCCGAGACGCCGCGCGAACTCGCCCGCCGCCTGGCGCGCGAGAAGCTCGCCGTGGCGGGCGCCGCCGCGCGGCGGCGCGACGACATGCGCGAGGCCTACCTGATCTCCGCCGATACCGTCGTGGCCGTGGGACGGCGCGTTCTCCCCAAGACCGAGTTGCCCGACGAGGCGGCGGATTGCCTGCGCCTGCTCTCGGGCCGTCAGCACCGGGTCTACACCGCGATCTGCCTGCTCTCGCCCCGCGACGCCCGGCGCGAGCGGGTGGTGGAGACGCGGGTCCGCTTCAAGCGGCTCTCCGCGCGCGAGATCGACGCCTACCTCGCCTCGGACGAATGGCGCGGCAAGGCCGGCGGCTACGCCATCCAGGGCCTGGCCGGCGCCTTCGTGGTCAAGCTGGTGGGCTCGCACAGCGCGGTGGTGGGCCTGCCCCTCTACGAGACCCTGAGCCTCCTCGAGGGCGAGGGTTTTCCCGTGCGCCAGAGCTGGGGACAGCCCCTGTGAGCCCCTCCGATCCGACACCCGCCCGCCGCACGCCCAAGGCCGATCCCTGCCCGATCTGCCGCAAGCCTCCCGTGCCGGCCTTCACCCCGTTCTGCTCGGCGCGCTGCGCCGATGTCGACCTCGGTCGCTGGCTCACCGATCGCTACGCCATCCCCACCGCGGAGGACGAGGACGAGGACGCCGAGGGCTCGGCGGGACCGTCGCGCACGCGCGATTGAAGCCCGCGCCGGCCGTCCGAAAACTCTTTCGAACAAGGCTGGACAGGCCGCAATCCACCCCCTATACCCCCGCTCCAGCCGGTGCCGCTCACGCGAACCGGCGGCGGCCCAGGTAGCTCAGTTGGTAGAGCATGCGACTGAAAATCGCAGTGTCGGCGGTTCGATTCCGTCCCTGGGCACCATTCTTTTCCTGAGCATTTCCAGTCTTCCCGACGTCTTGCGGATGCGTCGATCCTGACGACGCATAGCGGAGGCGTATGGCCGGCTTCCCCCGGCCGCTCTCTTCTCTGGAACCACCCGCATGGCGCCCGATCGGACACGGCCCCCGCTCCTGCTCGTCACGAGCCTGGAGCCGGCGGACGAGGCGGCTTGGCGCGAGGCCTTGAGCCGGGCCATGCCGGACGAGACTCTGGCGAGGCCGGACGATCCCGAAGCGGTGCGCGGGGCCGAGATCGCCATCGTGGCGAACCCGCCGCCCGGCGCCCTCGCAAGGATGCCCGCTCTGCGCTGGATCCACAGCCTCTGGGCGGGCGTGGACCGCCTGCTCCTCGATGCGACGCTGCCGACGGTGCCGGTGCTGCGCCTCGTCGATCCGGCCCTGGCCGGCGCCATGGCGGAGGCGGTGGCCGCCGCGGTGCTGCACCTCCACCGGGATTTTCCGCGCTATGCGGATCAGCAGCGCCGGCATGTCTGGATCCAGCACGAGGCGCGCCCGGCGCAGGACCGCACCGTGACCCTGCTCGGCCTGGGTGAGATGGGGCGCGCGTCGGCGGCCGTCCTGCGCGCCCTCGGCTTCCCGGTCCAGGGCTGGAGCCGCTCCGGCGCGGCCTGCCCCGGCGTCGCGGTCGCCTCGGGTCCGGACGTGCTGGCACGCGCCCTCGAGCGGACCGACATCCTCGTCAACCTGCTGCCGCTCACGGCCGAGACGCGGGGCATTCTCGGCCACGACACCTTCGCGCGCCTGCCCCGCGGTGCTGGCCTCGTGAATTTCGGGCGGGGCGCCCATGTCGTCGAGGACGACCTCATCGCGGCGCTGGATTCGGGCCATCTCGGCCATGCCGTCCTCGACGTCTTCGCGACCGAACCGCTGCCGCCGGGCCACCGTCTCTGGGACCATCCGGGCGTCACGATCCTGCCCCACGTGGCGGCGCCGACGAGTCGCGCCTCCGCCTTGGCGATCGTGGCGGCCGCAATCCGGTCTTTCCGCGAGACCGGAACGGTGCCGGTCGGCGTCGACCGCGCGCGCGGCTACTAAGCAGATTTCGCAAAAGTGGTCGCCGGTTTTGCGGCTAAAACCTGCGACATATCAAAAAGCCAAGCAGAGTGAAGCGTTGGCTTGCGAAGGCGAACCTGCTTAGCGCCGCGACGTCGGCCGGGGCTTCAGGTCGTCGAGAGCGTCGGCATTGGCCCGGCCCCAGGCGTAGAGCATCTCCACCGGCTCGACGAAGCGGGCGCCGAGGGGGGTCAGGCGATACTCCACCGCGGGCGGCACCGTGCCGGCCACCTGTCGGGTGAGGAGGCCGCTCGCTTCCATGTCCCGCAGGGTCTGGGTCAGCATCTTCTTCGAGATGCCGGGCAGGCTGCGCTGGAGCACGCCGGTGCGGGCGCACCCGGCATGGCGGGCATGGAGCGTGTGCAGCACCATGCTCGTCCACTTCGTGGCGAACAGTTCGAGCACCCGGCGCGGCGCGCAATCCTCGCGCCACGCCTCGTCCGCGCTCAGCCTCTCCATCGTGGTTACCTTCCCGTGCCTATGACCCCGAACGGTGCCGTCTGGTCGGGGGCGGACTCTCTCCATAGGTCCGCCTCAGATCAAGACGGAGACTTTCATGACCCGAACGGCCCTCATCGCCGGCGTCAGCGGCATCGTCGGCAACAACCTCGCCCGGCACCTCGTGTCGGAGGGCTGGTCCGTGGCCGGGCTGGCCCGGCGCCCGCCGACCGACCTGCCCGGCGTGACGCCGGTGGCCGCCGACCTGCTCGACCCGGAAAGCCTGTACACCGCGCTGGCCGAGGTCCGCCCCACCGACGTCTTCGTCACGACCTGGCTGCGCCAGGCGACGGAGGCCGAGAACATCCGCGTCAACGGCGCGATGGTGCGCAATCTCCTCGATGCGCTGCGGCCAAACGGCGGCGTGCAGCATGTCGGCCTGGTCACGGGCCTCAAGCACTATCTCGGGCCGTTCGAGGCCTACGGGAAGGGCACGCTGCCGGCGACCCCGTTCCGCGAGGACCAGGATCGCCTCGATGTCGAGAACTTCTACTACGCGCAGGAGGACGCGGTCTTCGCCGCCGCCGCGCGGGACGGCTTCGGTTGGAGCGTGCACCGGCCCCACACCATCATCGGCTATGCGCTCGGCAACGCCATGAACATGGGCGTGACGCTCGCCGTCTACGCCACGCTCTGCCGGGAGACCGGCCGGCCGTTCCGCTTTCCCGGCTCGGCCACCCAGTGGAACGGGCTGACCGACATGACCGACGCGCGCATCCTGGCGCGCCAGATCGCCTGGGCCGCGACCACGCCGGCGGCCCGCAACGAGGCCTTCAACATCGTCGACGGCGACGTCTTCCGCTGGAGCTGGATGTGGGGCCGGATCGCCGACTGGTTCGGCGTGGAGCCGGCGCCCTTCGACGGCACGATCCTGCCCCTGGCGCAGCAGATGGACGGGGCCGCGCCGCTCTGGGCCGAGATTGCCGCGCGGCACGGCCTCAAGGAGGCCGATCTCGGGCGCCTCGCCTCGGCCTGGCACACGGACGCGGATCTCGGCCGGCCGATCGAGGTCGTCACCGACATGAGCAAGAGCCGGCGCCTCGGCTTCCTCGACTACCAGGCCACCGACGACGCGTTCTTCGACCTGTTCGCGCGCCTGCGGGCCGAGCGGGTCATTCCCTGACGCGCGCCCATCCCACCTCGGCGTAAGGGATCTCGACTTGGCGGCCGCGCCGTTCGACGCCATCATCGCCCGATCCCTCGATGCGCGAGACCCCGATCCGATGAAGCCGTTCGACTGGACCACCGGCTACCCCACCGTGCGGATGCCGATCTTCGGCCGCAACATGGTCTCGACCTCGCACGCGCTCGCCGCGCAAGCCGGCATCCGCATGCTCTGGCAGGGCGGCAACGCGGTGGACGCCGCCATCGCCACGGCCGCGGCCAAGACCATCACCGAGCCCTGCAGCAACGGGCTGGGCTCGGACGCCTTCTGCATCCTGTGGGACGGGAAGGCGCTGCACGGGCTCAACGCCTCGGGCGGGGCGCCGGCGGCCTGGACCCCGGACTACTTCACCCGGAAATACGGGGCGGCCGAGCGGCCGCCGATGCGGGGCTGGGATTCCGTCACGGTGCCGGGCGCCGTCGCCGCCTGGGTGACCTTGAGCGAGCGCTTCGGCAAATTGCCCTTCGCGGATCTCCTGCAGCCCGCCATCGCGATTGCCGAGCGCGGCTACCTCGCGCCGGTGGTGGTGCAGCAGAAATGGGCCGCCGCCGCGAAGGTGGCCGACCTCGTGCGCCAGCCGGGCTTCGCCGAGACCTTCCTGCCCCACGGGCGCGCTCCGCATGTGGGCGAGCGCGTGACCCTGCCGGGCATCGCTCGCGCGTTGCGGGCCATCGCCGAGACGAAGGGGCGCGCCTTCTACGAGGGCGAGATCGCCGAGGCCATGGCCCGGCACGCCGCGGCGCATGGCGGCGCCATGACGATGGCGGATCTCTCCGCCTTCCGGCCCGAATGGGTGACGCCGACCGCCAAGGATTACCGGGGCTACACGCTCCACGAGATCCCACCGAACGGACAGGGCGTCGCTGCCCAGATCGCCCTCGGCATCCTCGAATCCTTCGACCTCGCGGGCCTGGCCCCGGACGGGCCGGAGGCGCAGCACCTCCAGATCGAGGCGATGAAGCTCGCCTTCGCGGACACCTACCGCTACGTCGCCGACGCCCGCAGCATGGCGGTGACCCCGGAGGCGATGCTCGACCCAGGCTATCTCGCATCGCGCGCGAAACTAATCGACCCGCGCCGGGCTCAAGAATTCGCCGCCGGCAACCCGGTGCGCGGCGGCACGATCTACCTCACGGCCGCGGACGAATCCGGCATGATGGTGAGCTTCATCCAGTCGAACTTCATGGGCTTCGGCTCCGGGGTGGTCGTGCCCGAATGGGGCCTGTCCCTGCAGAACCGCGGCTACGGCTTCGTGCTGGATGCGGCGAGCCCCAACGTGGTGGCACCGGGCAAGCGGCCCTTCCACACCATCATCCCGGGCTTCCTCACGAAAGACGGCGCGCCCGTGATGAGCTTCGGCGTGATGGGCGGCAACATGCAGCCGCAGGGCCACATGCAGACCCTGGTGCGGATGATCGATCACGGCCAGAACCCGCAGGCCGCCTGCGACGCACCGCGCTGGCGCTTCAACGCCGGCCTCGAGATCAACGCGGAAGCCGCGATGCCGGCCGCGACCCTGCAGGGCCTGGTGGAGCGCGGCCACCGCGTCGACGTGATCGAGGACAGCTACCAGGATTTCGGCGCCGGCCAGTTCATCTGGCGCATGGGCGACCCCGGCACCGAGGGCTATGTCGGCGCCAGCGATCCCCGGCGGGATGGGCAAGTCTCGGTCTGGTGAGGTTTGCCGGTCGTCGATCGTCGGAACGCTTCGGACGCGTTCGCGGGGTCGGCGACCGGTCGCAATCCGGTCAGGCCTTGGCCTTCCAAAATGGATCGGACGTTCCGCCTCTGACCCAACCCAGCCACGCGGATTGCCTTAGGCGCTTCCAGAATGCGGTCATTCATCGATTATTTAAGGATATTGGCTTGGGTTGGTCCAAGCACCTTATGATTTTTTGGAAATCGCCCTTAAATCGGCCTGTTGCCAGATCGATTGTGTGAATGCGAGAAAGTCGATTGAGATCGTTGTCAAAAATTAGAATTGAATTTCCCGCTTCAATAATTTCGTTTGTTGTCGGGCCATTGATCGTTGCCGCGATGATTTCCATTCCTTTTGTATTTATTTTGGCAATGACCTTTTTTCTATTTCCTTATTTTTTTGCAATAATAGACGTATGGGCTTACGTAAACCGTCGGATATTTATAGAAAGTTGGAAACTTAACTTTCTATTTTCATTCATCTGTCTTCATGTCGCTCACATTTCACTCTCGCGGTGGCCTATAACGCGCGAGTTTTGTATGCCATTCGTTGGCTCTGGGATCGCCGCCGCAATTTATTCTTTATTTGGATTTGGGATTATAGAGGTTTTGCTTGCTGCTATCGGAGGCCTTTTTGCGTCCTTTGCGTTTTGCAAAGTGATGCGCGGTGGCGATTTGTAGTTTTTGCCATCTGTGTCGAGCTGCAGGCGTAGCAATGTCATCAGCCCTAAACGGCTGCCCTGCCCAAATACTGACCGACCGAAATCCATCCGTGCCGGCCTTCGGTAAATGCCAGGCAGATGAAGCTCATGGATAAGGCCTTCGTCGCGCTCGCGGTCATCGTCCTCAAGCTGGCCGTGAGGTTGGCAGGCCTGATCATCGACAGGCGCGCCGCCGTCGTCTCGACATTGGTCTACGTCACGGTTGCCGTGGAATACCTCCTGCAGAGCCCAGGCATCGCGACCCTGGCGATCGGGCTGTACGTGCTAGCGCTCGGCCTGCTCTGGAAGCCGGCCCGCCTCCTCGTGACGAGTGTGATGCATGCCCACTCCAGGGTAGCCTTCTTGCGCGCCAACAGCCCGACCTAGAGCCGTATCCGACCTGATTGCATCAGGCCGGCGGCTCTAGGCCTTTGTCATGACGCGCTTTTTTGCGGCCGCCTGGCATCCACTCGGTCGGAAAGCGCTCTAGGAACCCGCAGGTAGAGCGAGTCAGCCATGGGAATCTACATCCTCCAGCCGGTCGTCGCCCAGATCGGGCTGATGGTGGCACTTTACATTTGGTTGACGGTTGCCAGGACGCTGGCAGTGAGACGAGGTGACGTAAGGTACGACGCCTTCATACTTGGAAGCGGTGAGCCGCTGGACATTGCGCGGGTCACCCGCAATCTCGCGAACCAGTTCGAACTGCCAATCCTCTGGGTCGCGTGTATCGCGTGTCTCGTCGCGCTAGACGCGGTGACGCGGTTCGACGTCGCGATGGCCGGGCCTTCGTCGCCGGGCGCTTGGCCCATATGCTGGCTCAAACGCTGACAGACAACGTCCCACTGCGCGGGCAAGTTTTCACAGCCAACTTCCTCGCCTTTCTCGGCATCGCGGCGCATCCGGCTCTGATTTCGGTAGGACTTTCATAAAGTTTATCCTAAAAAATGATTTAAAAATTATACAAAGATAATCATCAACAGCTCGGCGGTAATTGAACATTTATTGCCTTGGTCAATATTATTGACATCCATAATTTCAGAATTTGAAGGATGGTCGAGATCCGATTGAAAGGCGATGTCTGCTTCAATACCGCGCTGCTCGAAAGCGGCCCGGCAAAAATCCACCCAAGCCAGTCGTACGGGTCCATTTCACGCAGCGATCGGGAACCGACCGTCCGACCCTCTGCATCCGGTCGATTTTGTTGAAAAACTCGTTCTCGGCCGAGGTCGGAGCGTGGGCGGGGTGAGCCCTCGTTCCCGAGCCGGGT
>NZ_JAIEOF010000414.1 GCF_019750675.1 Methylobacterium sp. | reverse complement strand
TCGTACGCCCGCCCGATGGGAGCCTAGCACGGAAAACGAGCTTGGCCGTTCGCGCGTTCCGGCCACGCTTCACGATGGCGCGGGATGTGGCGCGCGGGCCACAAACGCCGGCGTTCGCGCGTCTCTACCCGCGGACCTGTGCGACGGGTCCGCCGCAGCGTCCGGTTTCAAGGGAGAATGAACCAACTGGATGGATCGCCAGTTGACAGGTCCGAACGGCGACGGTTGCGGATCGCCGGCACCATCCGACATCCCGGTTTGTCACCGCGGCGCCTGGTCCCCGTCGCGCGCCCGCACCCTTGCGCGGGCCGCGCCACCTGCTCGGGGACGGCCCGCAGTCGTGAGCGTCGCGGGCGTGAATCAACATCCGTGCGCGGCACGGGGAGGAGACGGAGGCGATGGAACGAGACGACGCGTGGCACATGACGGACGACCTGATGGTCGAGGACGGCAAGGGCGATCCCTTCGCCGCCGCCATCCGCGCGACGCGAATGCCCATGATCGTCACCGACCCGCGCCGCGACGACAACCCGATCGTCTTCGTCAACGACGCCTTCCTGCGCCTCACGGGCTACGAGCGCGACGAGATCATGGGCCGCAACTGCCGCTTCCTGCAGGGCCCGGACACCGATCCCAACGCCATCCGTCAGCTGCGCGAGGCGGTGGAGGCCCGGCGCGACGTCGCCCTCGACATCCTGAACTACCGCAAGGACGGCAGCCCGTTCTGGAACGCCCTCTACATGAGCCCCGTCGTCACCAAGGGGGGCGATCTGCATTACTTCTTCGCCTCGCAGCTCGACGTGACGGACCGGGTCGACGCGCAGATGCGGACGCAGAACGAGAAAGAGCATTTCGAGCGCGAGGTCGCCAAGCGGACGCGCGAGTTGTCCGAAGCCCTGGCGGCCAAGACCATGCTCGTCCACGAGGTCGACCACCGGGTGAAGAACAACCTGCAGATGGTGGCCTCCCTCCTCACCATGCAGACCCGGAGCATCACCGACCCGGCCGCGCGCGACGCGATGAAGTCGATGCTGACCCGGGTCGAGGCCCTGGGGACGGTGCACAAGCGCCTCTACCAGTCGCACGACGTCGAGCGCTTCGATGTCGCCGAGTTCGCCCGGGAACTCGCCACCGATCTCGTGCGCGGCTCCGGCCGGTCCGGCATCACCCTGCATCTCGACCTGGAACCCGTGGAGGTGCCGGTGGAGAAGGCTCCGCCGGTGGCGCTGATGATGAACGAACTCATCACCAATGCCCTCAAGCACGCCTTTCCCGACAATCGGCCCGGCCGCCTCTCGATCACGGTACGGCCGGACGGGCGCCACTTCGCCATCCGGATCGCCGACGACGGCGTCGGCATGCCCCACGACATCGTGGGCGCGCGCTCCTTCGGCAAGCGCCTGATCGAGAGCCTGGCCCGCCAGCTCACCGCCAACATCGCCTGGAAGCCGAACCATCCGGGAACCTCGATCGACATCCGCCTGCCGCGGGAATCCTCGGGCGCCAAGGCCGGCCCGTGAGCGAGCCTCTCCGGGTCCTGATCGCGGAAGACGAGGCACTTATCCTGATGCAGCTCGAATTCCTCGTCGAGGATGCGGGGCACCGGGTCGTGGGGACCGCCGCGACCTCCGACGAGGCGATCCGCGTCGCTCGGGAAACCCGGCCGGACCTCGTCTTCGTCGACCTGCAGCTGCGGGGCGGCTCTTCGGGGATCGACATCGTGCGCGGGCTGCGTGACGATCCCGGCCTGACCCTGGTCTTCGTCACCGCCAACGCCCAGCACATCGCGCAGGATCTCGAGGGCGCGGCCGGGGTGATCCCCAAGCCCTACACGGAGGCCGTGGTCTTCGACACGCTCTCCTATTTCGAGGAATGCGTGCGGCGGCCGCCACCGCGCCAACCCGTCCCCCTCGGCCTGCGGCTGGCCCCGGCCTACCGGAACGCCCTGACGGGCGGCCGCGACGCCGAATAGGCGAAGCCCCGATGCGCCTCCGCGCATCGGGGCTTCGCGTCGGTCCGTCAGGCTCGGGCGGTGCCGACCGCGAGGGCATCGACCCCCGTCGGGGCGGTTCCCGCATCGGCGGGCTCCGCCCCGGTCTCCTCGCCCATCTCGCCCTGCCACTGCGCCACCGCCGCCGTGGCCAGGCCGTTGCCCAGCACGTTCGTCACGGTGCGGCCCATGTCGAGGATCTGGTCGACGCCCATGATGAGCAGGATGCCGGCCGCGGGCAGCCCGAACATCGGCACCGTGGCGGCCACCACCACGAGGGAGGCGCGCGGCACCCCGGCTATGCCCTTGCTGGTGACCATCATGACGAGGAGCATGGTGAACTGTTCGGCGACGCCGAGATGGATGCCGAAGGCCTGGGCGATGAAGAGGGCGGCCATCGCCTGGTACATCATCGAGCCGTCGAGGTTGAACGAGTAGCCGAGCGGCAGCACGAAGCCGGTGACGCGGGGGCGCACGCCGAACTTCTCCAGAACCTCGACGGTGCGCGGGAAGGCGGCCTCGCTCGAGGCGGTGGAGAAGGCGAGGATCATCGGTGCGCGCAGGAGGTCCAGGAGGCGCACCACCCGGTTGCCCAGCGCCAGCCAGCCCGCGCCGATCAGGATCACCCAGAGCACGGCGAGGCCGAGGTAGAACGCGCCGATGAACTTGCCGTAGTCGATGAGAACGCCGAGGCCCTGAACCGTGATCACGGCCGCGATGGCGGCGAAGACGGCGAGCGGCGCCAGCCGCATCACCGCGTCGGTGACGGCGAACATCACGCGGGCCAGCCCGTCGATCATGTGCACCATCGGGTCGGCGTAGCGCCGGTCGATCACGCTGAGGCCCGAGCCGAAGAAGATCGAGAAGACCAGGATCTGCAGCACCTCGTTGGTGGCCATGGCCGAGACGATGCTGGTCGGAAAGACGTGGGTGAGGAAGTCGCGCAGGTTGAGGGAGGCGGCCTTCAGCCCCGTCTGCGCGCCCGCATCCGGCAGGGGCAGGGCGAGGCCGGCGCCGGGCTGGAACAGGTTGGCGACGAGGAAGCCCAGCGACAGCGACACGATGGAGGCCGTGAGGAACCAGCCCATCGCCATGGCGGCGACCCGGCCCACCGAGCGCGTGTCGCCGAAGCTCGCGATGCCCGACACGATGGTGGCGAAGACCAGGGGTGCGATGATCATCTTGATCAGCCGCAGGAAGATGTCCGTGCAGAGGGTGAAGTACCCGGCGATCTCCTTGGCTTCCGCCGGCCCGGCCGCCGTCCCGTGCAGCACGGCCCCGACGGCGATGCCGAGGAGGAGGCCGATGCCGGTGTAGAGGGTCAGGCGGCCGGGCTTCTTGCCGTCGTCCTGTGTCGTTGCGATCTGTGCCATGGTGTTCCTCCCAAAATGGCGATGTTGGCGTCCGTGACGGGGCGCGCGGTCAGGGGTTTCGGTACGAGTCATGGCGTGACCCGGATCTCGCGCGAAGGGCCGCGCGGGTTCCCTCTCCCCGCTTGCGGGGAGAGGATCACGGGCACCCCGTCGTGCCTGTGATGAGCGGAGCGAGGGTGAGGGGGCGATTTCGGAACGGGCTCCCACGGGATAAGCCCCCTAACCGTCGGCTGGCGCCTCGACGCGCCGACGACGAGGTCGTCGCGTCCCTCTCCCCGCGAGCGGGGCGAGGGAATGCGCACGCATCGCCGCGATCCGGCCGGGTCCCTGGTTCCGCGATTGCCCGCCCTCAGGCCGCCGCGAAGGCCTGCGGACGGGTCAGGCGGTCCGGCTGGAGCACGGCGTCGAGCTGCTCCTTGGCCATCAGGCCCTTCTCGAGCACGAGTTCGTAGACGCCCCGCCCGGTGGCGTGCGCCTCCAGGGCGACGGCCGTGGCGTTGCGGTAGCCGATATACGGGTTGAGGGCGGTGACGATGCCGATCGACTGCTCGACGCTGGCGCGCAGGCGCTCGCGGTTGGCGGTGATGCCCCGGACG
Organism: Methylobacterium sp.; assembly: GCF_019750675.1. Taxonomy (GTDB): domain Bacteria; phylum Pseudomonadota; class Alphaproteobacteria; order Rhizobiales; family Beijerinckiaceae; genus Methylobacterium. Next base: position 7,610 of record NZ_JAIEOF010000414.1, on the reverse strand, counting down.
CAGTGGACGTCGAGGGTGATGCAGGCCGCGCGCAGGTGGGTGAGGCTATTGAACAGGCTGTAGGCGATCACCGGCTCGAAGGCGTTGAGCTGGAGCTGGCCGGCCTCGGCCGCGAACGTGATGGTGACGTCGTTGCCGATCACCTCGAAGGCGACCTGGTTGACCACCTCGGGGATGACCGGATTGACCTTGCCGGGCATGATCGAGGACCCGGCCTGGCGCGCCGGCAGGTTGATCTCGTTGAAGCCGGCGCGGGGGCCGCTGGAGAGGAGGCGCAGGTCGTTGCAGGTCTTCGAGAGCTTGACGGCGACGCGCTTGAGCACGCCGGACAATTGCACGAAGGCGCCGCAATCCTGGGTCGCCTCGACGAGGTCCTCCGCCGTCTCCAGGGGGATGCCGGTGATCTCGGACAGCCGCGCGCAGACGAGGGCCGCGTAGAGGGGATGCGCGGTGATGCCGGTGCCGATGGCGGTGGCGCCCATGTTGATCTCGCGGATCAGCAGCGCCGCCTCACCGAGCCGGGCCTCGTCCTCGCGCAGCATCAGCGCGTAGGTGCCGAATTCCTGGCCGAGCGTCATCGGCACGGCGTCCTGCAACTGGGTGCGGCCCATCTTCAGGATGTCGGCGAATTCCGTGGATTTGGCCGCGAAGCTGGCGCGCAGACCCGCCATGGCGTCGATCAGCCGGCGGATGGCGCCGGTGGCGGCGATCTTCAGGGCGGTCGGATACACGTCGTTGGTGCTCTGGCCCATGTTGACGTGCTCGTTGGGGTGCAGGTGCTCGTAGGCGCCGCGCGGATGCCCCAGGATCTCCAGGGCCCGGTTGGCGATGACCTCGTTGGCGTTCATGTTGGTGGAGGTGCCGGCCCCGCCCTGGATCAGGTCGACCACGAACTGCTCGTGCAGGGCGCCGGCGCGGATCTCCTCGCAGGCCGCCACGATGGCCTCCGTGCGGGTCGGGTCGAGGAGGCCGAGTTCGCGGTTGGCGAGCGCCGCCGCCTGTTTGATCGCCGCGAGCGCGTTGATGAGGTCCGGGCAGTCGGCGAGCGTCCGGCCGGTGATCGCGAAGTTCTCGACCGCCCGCAGGGTGTGGACGCCGTAATAGGCTTGCCCCGGCACCTCCCGGTCGCCCAGGAGGTCGTGCTCGGTGCGGGTGGGGCGGGCGCTGGCGGGAACCTGGGTCACGGGTCGCTCCTCGGGCGTGCGGATGCGATCCGGCACGCTGTGCAGGTTGAGAACGGGCACGCGGACGCCTCGGCGCTCGGCCGTTGGCGGCCGCACCTCGGGTCTTCGTGGAAGGTCGGATGGACGTCGCCCCCGCACCGCGGTGTGGGTCGGCCGCGGCTCGGGTCGCCGCTGGGGAGGGGATTACGCCCGAGTCGCGCGCGCCGCCAATGCTAGTTGCGACCGAGACTATTCTTGAAGTGCATAGTTTGGTTCGTCGAGGGCCGCCGCCGCCCAGACATGGTCGAGAAAGGGCCGCGCCCGCTCGGCGCTGCGGTAGAGCCGGATCTCCATGAGCATCTCGGAACTGACCACGTCGAGGGCGCCCGATGCGATCTCGGCGGCGACCAGGCTCACGGGCAGCCAGGCCACGCCGTGGCCGGCCAGCGCCATGGAACGCAGGGCCTCCGCCATCGAGTTCTCGTTGGTGTGGATCGGGTAGGTGACGGGCGCCCCCTCCTTGGACTGGGCAATGGCCGCGAGCAGGCCGAGGAACGAGCCGCGCGAATATTGTAGCAGGGGCCGCCGGCCCTCTGCATCCGGGGCGAGGCCGTGGGGGGCGGCCACGGCCACGAGGCTGTCGCGCCCGATGATCCGGTAGGGGTAGCGCGCCGGGTCGAGGGGCATCGGGATGCCCGGATGGTGATAGGTCAGCAGCAGGTCGTAGCCGCCTTCCACCAGGGCCTGGACGCAGATGTTGAAGTTGTCGGGGAGGACCCGGCTCGCCATCGGTCCCACCGCCTCGCGGATGCCGTTGAGCCAGCGGGGCAGCACGGACAGGCAGAGGGAATGGAGCGCCGCGATCGTCACCACCGGCAGGCTGGAGCGCTCGCTGCGATTGCGGAAATCCGCGCGGCTCAGGGTGAGGAGGCGTGAGACCTCCTCGGCGGTCTCGAGGAACTGGCGGCCATCCGCCGTGAGGGTGATCGGATAGGTGCTGCGGTCGAGGAGCACCGTGCCGAGCCAGACCTCCAGGGAGCGGATGCGCCGGCTGAAGGCCGATTGCGTCACGGCCCGCAGCTCTGCCGAGCGCGAGAAGCTGCGGGTCTCGGCCAGGCTGATGAAGTCCTCGATCCACTTGAGTTCCATCGCGGCTCCCACCCGATCGTAAGCTCAAGACAGCTTATACGCTTCGCGGGCGCTTGCGCCGGTCATCGGTCCTGGTGGCGTCCGCGACCCGGATCAGGCCCGGGATCGCGCCAGCAGGTAGACGACGACCACCGCGAGAACGAGGGATACGAGCTTCCAGAACAGCACCGGATCGCGTTCCAGGAGGGCCGCCCGCCGCACCCCCGGCAACGAGGGGTTGGGATACCGCAGATCGTGGACGAAGGCGGAGAGCGCGTCGTAGCGCTGGGCGGGCCTCGGATGCACCGCCTTGCGCAGGGCCGCGTCGACATAGGCCGGCAGGCCGGCGCGCGCGGCGGCGACGGAGCCGTAATGCAGGCGGTCGGCCCGCGCCGCGCTGAAGGCCCGCGCCGCCTCCGTGCCGTAGGGCAGGCGCCCGGTGAGCATCTGATAGGCGATCACGCCCACCGAGAAGATGTCCGAGCCCGGCGTGGCGGGACGTCCCGCGAGGCATTCCGGCGCGGTGTACTGGATCGTCCCCTGCACCGATTCGTCGATGACGGGATCGTCCTCCGCGAGCCCGCCGATCCGGGTGGAGCCGAAATCGATGATCCGGACGGTGCCCGCCGCGTCGATCAGGATGTTGTGGGGGCGCAGGTCTCGGTGCACCATCTCGCGCCGGTGGAAGGCCCGCGCCCCGGCCGCGATCTGCTCGACGATGCCCCGCACCGCCTCCAGCTCCGGCCTCGGGTTGTCGCGCATCCACTGCGCCAGGGTCCGGCCCTCGACGTAGTCCATCACCGTGTAGAGGTGGCTGCGCCGCCGCGTCTGCGGCGGGGCCGACAGCACGTGCGGGCTGTCGATGCGCCGCGCGACCCACTCCTCCATCATCAGGCGCCGCAGGCCGGCCGGATCGGCCTGCAGGTCCGTCGACGGCACCTTCAGGGCGACCGGGCGCCCGCTCTCCGGGTCGGTCGCGAGGTAGACGTGGCTGCGGTGACTGGCGTGCAGCGTGCGCAGCACCCGGTAGCCGTCGAAGATGGTCGGCGGATCGAGGACGGGGGCGGGGGGCAGGTCGTCGACCCGGCCCGAAAGCTCGGCCGCCTCACCGTCCGGCAGGGCATCGATGCGCACGATCTGGACGGTGAGGTTGTCGCCGCTGCCGTTCTCGTAGGCATGTCGGGCGATCGCCTGGGCAGCCCGGTCGAGATCGCCGCCGTGGCGGTCGATCTCCGCGACGATCGCCTCGGGCCGCACGTGCTCGTGCACGCCGTCCGTGGTCAGGACGAAGACGTCGCCCGCCTCGATGGCGACCGTGCGGTGATCGATCTCCACATGGGCGGCGGCGCCGAGCGCGCGGGCGAGATAGGATTCCTCGGCCGAGACGACGACGCGGTGGTCCTCGGTGAGCGCCTCGAGGGAGCGCCGGACCACGCGCGAGACGCGGGCGTCGCCCACGTGGAAGATGTGGGCGGTCCGCGATTTCAGGACGAGGGCCGTGAAGGTCGTCACGTAGCCGCGATCCCGCGATCCGTCGGGATCGTGCAGGTGGCGGTTGCGCCGGGTCTCGGCGTGGAGCCACGAATTGGTGGCGGCGATGACCCGGCTCGCCGCCGTCCTGACGGACCAGGACTCGGGCGTGTCGTAGTAATCGGCGAGGAAGCTGCGGACCGCCGTTTCGCTCGCGACGTGGCTGACGGGGCTGCTGCCGATCCCGTCCGCGATGGCGACCACGGCGCCCTTGAGCAGGAGCGCGGCGCGCTCGGGCACGAGGGCGCCGTGGAAGTCCTGGTTGGTCTCCTTGCGGCCCCGGGTGCTGTGCTGGCCGAGGGAGAGCGTCAGAATCGCGGGCATCCGTCGCTCCCGGCGGTCGGGCCTTAGCGCCCCGCGGCGCGGGGCCCGGCCGGTCGCGTGTCAGGCGGCGAGGCGGCGCTCGGCCTGCACGGCGTTCCGCTTCGGGGCCGTGCGGACGTGGGTCGTGTAGAGGGTCAGGCCGGTGAAGGCGAGGCCGCCGATGAGGTTGCCGAGCACGGTCGGGATCTCGTTCCAGAAGAGGTAGTCGGCGATCGAGAACTGGCCGCCCATGAGCAGGCCGAAGGGAAACAGGAACATGTTCACCACGGAGTGCTCGAAGGTCATGTAGAAGAACACCATGATGGGCATCCACATGGCGATCACCTTGCCGCTGACGGTCGTCGAGATCATCGCGCCGACGACGCCGGTGGAGACCATCCAGTTGCACAGCATGCCGCGGATGAAGATCGTGAACCAGCCGCCGACCCCGTGCGCGGCATAGCCGACCGTGCGCCGCTCGCCGACATGGGCGATGAACTCGCCGACCTTGTCGGCCGGGGCCGTGAAGCCGAACGTGAACACGAAGCCCATCATGAAGGCGACGGTGAGCGCGCCGAGGAAGTTGCCGAGGAAGACGAGCCCCCAGTTGCGCAGCACGCCGCCCCAGGTCACGCCGGGCCGGCCGTCGAGGAGCGCGAGGGGCGCCAGGACGAAGACCCCCGTGAGCAGGTCGAAGCCCAGGAGGTAGAGCATGCAGAAGCCGACCGGGAACAGGGCGGCGCCGAGGATCGGGATGCCGGTCTGCTGCGTGATCGTGACCGCGAAGACCGCCGCCAGCGCCAGGATCGCCCCGGCCATGTAGGCGCGGATGATGGTGTCGCGGGTCGACATGAAGATCTTGGCTTCGCCTGCATCCACCATCTTGGTGACGAACTCAGCAGGGGCGAGGTAGGCCATAGCGGTTCCTTTTCGGTTTGGCGTTTCCGCGGTGCTCGCCGGACGGGCGGGGGCAAGCCCACCTTCCGGCCACGCTCCATTGCGCGGCCCGCAGCAGGGGATCGGTGAGGCGCCGGCACGGCGACCGGCATGCGTCATCTCGCAGGATTCGAGTTCGCGAGTTTCGTGTCTGCAAGATCCGGACCGATGCGCCCCGACGCCTCCGCGCCGAATCGATACCCGTTCGGCATCGATCGATCCCTTGATCGCATTGGACGAATTATAAGTCCCACCATAACCCTGGTCCTCAATGGACGCTGGGCTCGACGCAGCGCCGACACAACAATCATTCCGGGTGGGAACGATGGCGCTGGCTCTAACGCTGGAGGCGCGCGCGCAGGGTCGCGTGCGCTGGGGCATCCTCCTGATGCTGTTCGTGACCACGGTCGTGAACTACGCCGACCGGGCCATCATCTCGATCGCCGGCACGCCGATGTCCCAGGAACTCGGACTGACCCCGGTGACCCTGGGCTACATCCTCTCCGCCTTCTCCTGGTCCTACGTCGCCGCGCAGGTGCCCGGCGGCTGGATGCTCGACCGCTACGGCTCGAAGTGGGTCTATGCGGGGGGTATCTTCTTCTGGTCGCTGTTCACCCTGGCTCAGGGCTGGGTCGGCTTCCTCGGCGGCGGCGCGGTGGTCGCGCTCTTCATCCTGCGGTTCCTCGTCGGCATCGCGGAGGCGCCGTCCTTCCCCGGCAACGCCCGCATCGTCACCGCCTGGTTCCCCAGCGCCGAGCGCGGCAAGGCCAGTGCGATCTTCAATTCCGCGCAATATTTCGCCCCCGTCCTGTTCGCGCCGCTGACCGCCTGGGTCACGCACGAATTCGGCTGGCGCTACGCCTTCATCGTCATGGGGGTCATCGGCATCGTGCTCGCGGCGATCTGGATCCGCGTCATCCACGATCCGGCCGACCATCCGACCGTGACGCGGGCCGAGCTCGACCACATCGCCTCCGGCGGCGCCTTGCTGGCGCTGGATGCGCAAAAGCACGCTCAGACGAAGGGCTTCGACTGGGGCGTGGTGCGCCAGCTCCTGTCCAACCGCATGCTGGTCGGCATCTACGTGGCGCAGCACTGCATCAACGTGATGACCTACTTCTTCCTGACCTGGTTTCCGATCTACCTCGTCAAGCAGCGCGGCCTCACCGTGCTCCAGGCCGGCTTCGTCGCCTCGCTGCCAGCCCTCTGCGGCTTCCTCGGCGGCATCCTGGGCGGGGTCATCTCGGACGCGATCCTGAAGCGCACCGGCTCGCTCACGAAGGCCCGCAAGATCCCGATCGTGGCCGGCATGCTGCTCTCGATGTCGATCATCGCCTGCAACTACGTGGATTCGCCGGCCTTCGTGATCGGCTTCATGGCGCTCGCCTTCTTCGGCAAGGGCATCGGCGCGCTCGGCTGGGCGGTGATCTCGGACACCTCGCCGAAGGAGGCGGCGGGCCTCAGCGGCGCCATCTTCAACATGTTCGGCAACACCGCCGGCATCACCACGCCGATCGTCATCGGCTACCTCGTCCAGGCGTCCGGCTCGTTCAACGGCGCCCTGGTCTTCGTGGGCTGCAACGCGCTGATCGCGATGATCGCCTACCTCGTCATCGTCGGCGAGATCCGGCGCGTCGAACTGCGCAAGGCTTGAAGGGGCATGACCATGCTCGGCGAACCGGCCGCCATGACTGAGAACACCGGGGACACCCCCCGCACCCTGCGCCTGCACGCCGACGACAACGTCGCCATCGTGGTCAACGCCTTCGGGTTGCCCGCCGGAACGGTCTTTGCCGACGGACTGACCCTGCTGGAGTTCGTGCCGCAGGGGCACAAGGTGGCGCTCGTCGATATCCCGCAGGGCGGCACGGTGGTGCGCTACGGCGAGGTGGTGGGCATCGCGCTGCGCCCCCTGCCGCGCGGGTCCTGGGTCGAGGAATCCAGCGTCGAGACGCCGGTGGCGCCCGACCTCGACGCCCTGGAGAAGGCGACCCGCGTGCCCGCCCCCCTGCCGCCGCTGGAGGGCTACACCTTCGAGGGCTACCGCAACCCGGACGGCTCGGTCGGCACCAAGAACATCCTGGCGATCTCGATCAGCGTGCAATGCGTGGCCGGCACCCTCGACGTCGCCATCCGGCGGATCAAGCAGGAGTTGCTGCCGCGCTACCCCAACGTCGACGACGTCGTCGGCCTCACCCACGCCTATGGCTGCGGGGTCGCCATCAACGCCCCCGAGGCGGTCATCCCGATCCGCACCCTGCAGAGCCTCGCCCGCAACCCGAATTTCGGCGGCGAGGTCATGGTGGTCGGCCTCGGCTGCGAGAAGCTGGTCTCCGAGCGCCTGCTTCCGCCGGGCTCCGAGGCCGCCGACAGCGGCGTCGTCCGGCTCCAGGACGAGCGTCACGCGGGCTTCGGCATGATGCTCGACAGCATCATGGCCATGGCGGAGGCCCGCCTCGAAGTGCTCGACCGGCGCACCCGCGAGACCTGCCCGGCCGCCGACCTCGTGGTCGGTCTGCAATGCGGCGGCAGCGACGCCTTCTCGGGCGT
>NZ_JAIEOF010000432.1 GCF_019750675.1 Methylobacterium sp. | reverse complement strand
GCGACCCAACCCCGTTCCCTGGCAACGGATTGAGATTAGCTTGACAGATGTGGCGACAACACGGCCCAGTTTGGGGCAATCCCGTGGCAACTTCGCCACGGTGTCGAGAGCGTTTCGGCACATCGCCGACGATGACGATGCGCTCGAACGCAGAAAGCGGCCATGCGATGCACGGCCGCCGTGACAGCGTCATGATACGTAAGGAATAATGGTACCACTGCCCCGGCTCGAACGGGGGACCTCTTGATCCACAATCAAGCGCTCTAACCAACTGAGCTACAGCGGCACTGCGGGCGATCTATCCCGAGCCGCGCCGCATTTCAACCCGCCTTCGGCGGATCGACGGCAAAAGTGTGCGCTATCCCCACCCGGGGACGTGCCCGCTTGGCGGTCGACGCAGGGACTCCGGTCAGGCTAAGCAGGGCGAGGGTCCGCCTTCCATGCGCGCTCCTCCCGGCCCCCGCCTCCGACACCGGTCGATGCCACCACAACCCGTCCCGTCCCGCCCGCCGATCGCCCGACAGGTCCTCGTGCAGGCGCCCGGACACCTGCGCGCCCTGGTTCGCGGCAGCGAGATCGGCCTGATCGTGCTCGCCGCCCTGATCGGGTGCTGCGGCGGCGCGGCGGTGGCGGCGATGAGTCAGGCGACGCAGGTCATGCGCGAGTTGCTGTACGGGTTGCCGCCCGGACTCCGTCTCAGTGCGGCCACCGACCTTCCGGTCCTCGTGCTGCTCCTGGCGCCGGCATTCGGCGGCATCCTGCTCGCGCTGTTCAACCTCGCCCTGCGCTGGCGCGGCCGCCCCCGCCGCGCCGTCGTCGACCCCATCGAGGCGAACGCGCTGCATGGCGGCCGGATGTCGATCCGCGATTCCGCGATCGTGGTCATGCAGAACACGATCTCCAACGGCAGCGGCATCTCGGTGGGGATGGAGGCGGCCTACACGCAGTTCTGTGCCGGGCTGGCCTCGCGCCTCGGCCTGTCCTTCGAACTGCGCCGGGCCGACCAGCGCACCCTGGTCGGCTGCGGCGCGGCGGCCGCCATCGCGGCGGCGTTCGGCGCGCCGCTGACGGGTGCGTTCTACGCCTTCGAACTCATCATCGGCACCTACTCCATCGCGACATTGACCCCGGTCGTCGTGGCCGCCCTGTGCGGGAGCGTCGTCGCCCGCGCCCTGGTGGCGCAGACCTCCCTCGTCACCGTCGAGCGGGCGGACGCCATCACCACGACGATGCTCACGCCCCTCGACACGGTGCCGAGTCTCGCCCTCGGCCTGATCTGCGCCGGGCTCGGCATCCTCATCATGCGCGGGGTGACGCTGGTGGAGGCGGCGTTCCGCGCCACGCGCTTGCCGACGCTGTGCGTTCCGGTCCTCGGCGGGCTCTGTGTCGGCGGACTGGCGCTCCTCGCCTCGCCGCAGATCCTCTCCGGGGGGCACGGGGCGCTGCACCTGCACCTCGACGCACACGGCACCACCCTCGGTCTCTCCGCTCTTGTCCTTCTGTTCGTCGCCAAGGCGACCGCCTCCGCGATCTCCATCGGGTCGGGCTTCCGCGGGGGTCTGTTCTTCGCCTCGCTGTTCCTCGGGGCGATCGCGGGCGAGATCTTCGCCGCCGGGATGCCGCTGATCCTGCCCGGCCTTGCCGCCTTCGGGCTGACCCCGCTCGCCTACGCGGTGATCGGCATGAGCGCCCTGGCGGTCGCGGTGATCGGCGGGCCGCTGACCATGACGTTCCTCGCCCTCGAACTCACCGGGAGCTTCCCGATCACCGGCCTCGTCCTCGTCGCGGTGATCGCCTCGTCCCTGACGGTGCGCAAGACCTTCGGCTACTCCTTCGCCACCTGGCGCTTCCACCTGCGCGGCGAGAGCATCCGCAGCGCGCACGACGTCGGCTGGATCCGCACCCTGACGGTGGGCAAGCTGATGCGCCGCGAGGTGCCGATGGCCCCCCTCGACCAGACGCTGCCGGCCTTCCTGCGCAAGCACCCCCTCGGTTCGCCCTCGCGAGTGGTGATGGTGGACGGGGAGGGGCGTTACGCCGGCATCATCCTGGTGCCGGAGGCGCATGCCGCCCTGCGTGAGGCCGAGGACGGCTCACCGGACCTTGCCGCCCTGTTGCGCCACACGGCCGACGTTCTCACCGCCGACATGAACGCCAAGATCGCCACGGCGATCTTCGACCGGACCGAGAGCGAGGCCCTGGCGGTGGTCGAAGACCTGAAGAGCCGCAAGGTCATCGGCTTCCTCACCGAGAGCCACACCCTGAAGCGCTACAGCGAGGAACTGGACCGGCAGCGCCGGGCGGTCCTCGGCGAGACGGGCTGAAGTCGTCAGGTCAACCTCGTGGTCTGCCGACGAGGCGCGCGGCCATACGATCCGCCGACGGCGTTCGCGTTCGCGGGACCAGCGAAGGCGAATCGAAGCGCGGTCGTGACGGGATGAAAAAAGCACGCGGTGCGTCGGCGCCGCGTGCTTTCGGAGTGTCGGAGGAAGGGTCTGCTCAGGCCGCCGAGAGGCGGGTCTTACGCGTCAGCGCCTCCTCGACGGTGCCGTCGCCGTCGAGGTATCCGTGCCGCTTCGGGTTCGGCATGATCAGCGAGCCGATGAAGGCGATGCCGAGCATGATCGTCACGTACCAGAAGAACGTGCTCTCGGAGCCGATCTGCTTGAGATACAGGGCGACCGCCTCGGCGGTGCCGCCGAACAGCGAGTTGGCGATGGCGTAGGAGAGGCCGACGCCCAGCGCCCGCACCTGGGTCGGGAACAGCTCCGCTTTCACGATGCCGCTGATGCCCGTGTAGAAGCTGATGACGATCAACCCGATCATGATCAGCGCAAAGGACAGGACCGCGTTCTGCGTGGAGCCGATGGCCGTCATCAGCGGCACCACCATCAGGGTGCCAAGGCCGCTGTAGAGCAGCATATTCGCCTTGCGACCGATCCGGTCGGAGAGCCAACCGAAGAACGGCTGGATGATCATGTAGACGAACAGTGCGGCGGTGGAGATCTGCGAGGCCGTGACCTTGTCGATATGCGCCGTGTTGAAGAGATACTTCGGCATGTAGGTCGTGAAGGTATAGAAGCTCAGCGAGCCGCCGGCGGTGTAGGCCAGCACCACGCAGAAGGCGCGCCAATGCTTGAACAGGGCCGAGAAGGTCCCGGAATCCTTGTTGGCCATGTCCTCCTTGGTGGCGGTCTCGTCGAGGGACGAGCGCAGGTAGAGCGCGACCACCGCCGCGATGGCGCCGATGACGAAGGGAATGCGCCAGCCCCAGGCCGTGAGCTCCTGGGCGGTGAGGAAGCTCTGCAGGATGATCAGCACGAGCGAGGCGAGGAGCTGGCCACCGATCAGGGTGACGTACTGGAACGAGGCGAAGAAGCCACGCCGGCCCTTCACGGCGATCTCGCTCATGTAGGTGGCGCTGGTGCCGTATTCGCCGCCCACCGACAGGCCCTGGATCATCCGCGCGAGGAGCAGCAGGGCCGGGGCGAGATGTCCGACCGTGGCGTAGGTCGGCAGGATCGCGATCATCAACGACCCGGCGCACATCATCAGCACCGAGATCAGCATCGAGGTCTTGCGGCCGAGGCGGTCGGCGATACGGCCGAACAGCCATCCGCCGATCGGGCGCATGAAGAAACCGACCGCGAAGACCGCCGCCGATTTCAAAAGCTGGCTGGTGTCATCGCCCTCGGGAAAGAAGACCGGCGCGAAGTAGAGCGCGAAGAAAGCGTAGCAATAGAAATCGAACCACTCGACGAGATTGCCGGACGACGAGGCGACGATCGCCTTGATCCGACGGCGGTTGTCGGCGGCTTCGTCCGCCCTGAGTGCCATGCTTTCGGCCCCACCTGTCATCCGTCTCACCCCTGTGTGCTCGGCGAGGCCGTTCCGTGGCCCGCTTTGCGCCGGACGTTACTGCGTGAGACGGATTTCACAAGGGCTGCCAGCGGGTTGCTGGCCAGAGCCAAGATATCGATGAAACCAGCCTGTTGAAGAGCTCGCTTTGAGCTTGGCCGGACGTCGAGAATAGGTTCCGAGCGCCGCGTGGAAAGATCAGCGCAAGAAAGCCGGGAACGGTTTCTCGAAGATCCTCGTTGCGGGTGGCATCGGCGTCGAGCGGCGTCTGGCACAACGAGAACGGATTCGATTCCATGAACAAGCTCTTGCGGAGCACGGTGACGGCGGCGGCGTTGGTGATTGGTGCGGCGAGCGCATTCGCGCAGGGTGGCCCCGGTGGTGGCGCCGGCGGTGCCGGTGGTGGAGCTGGCGGTGCTGCGGGCGGCGGCGCCGGGGGCGGTGCCGGGATGGGTGCGGGCGGTGGCGCTGGAGCGGGCGGTGGTGCCGGCGGTGGCGGAATGCGTGGTGGCGCGGGCGGCGGTGAGGCCGGCGGAGCCGGAATGCGCGGCGGTGCCGGTGGTCCGGAGTCAGGGGCCGGTCCGGCCGGTGGTGCTCAGCGCGGCGGGGCCGAAGGACCCGGTGGCCGTGGTGCAGAGGGTGGAGCAGGCCGCCAGGATGGCCGTCCCGGTTCGGCGGCCGGAGAGCGCGGTGGCCGCGAGGATGGTGGCGCGGCCACGCGAGACGGCCGGAGCGACCGCGACGGCAAGGCGGATCGCGATGGCAAGGGCGATCGTGACGGCAAGATGGATCGTGACGGCAAGGCCGATCGCGACGGCAAGATGGATCGCGACGGTAAGGCGGATCGCGGCGGCCGGATGGACCGGGACGAGCGCGGTGGCCGGGCCGACCGCGAGGGCAGGGGGGCTCGAGGCGACCGTGGCGATCGCGGTGCCGTCCGGGGTGCCTATGGCCGACTCGGCGCGCCGCAGCGCACGGAATTCCGTCAAAGCGTGTTCCGTCGCGGGGTACCGCGCCTCGCCGCCGGAGCGTTCGCCCTCACGGTCGGCACGGCCATCGCCCGCAGCTACACCCTCTATGACCTGCCGCCGGACATCGTCCGGATCGCGCCGGAGTACGAGGATTACCGCTACGTGCTGGTGGATGACGACATCGTCATCGTCGATCCAGACACCTACGAGATCGTGGACGTGATCCGCGGCTGATCCACTCGAGCAGACTGTTGGGGGGCGGGGCTTCGGCTCCGCCCCTTTGCGTTTCGCCTCAGCGTTTGCGTTCGAGGAGACCTGAGACGACCCTGGCGGTATAGTCGACCATCGGCACGATGCGGGCATAGTTCAGCCGCGTCGGGCCGATGACGCCGACGACGCCCACGATCTTCTGGGACCCATCGCGAAAAGGCGCCGCGATCATCGACGAGCCGGACAGCGAGAACAGCTTGTTTTCCGAGCCGATGAAGATGCGTACGCCCTCGCCGCCCTCGGCGCGCGACAGCAGTTCGATCACGTCCTTCTGGGTCTCGAGGTCGTTGAACAGCAGGCGAATGCGGTCGAGGTCCTCGGCCGCGCGAAGGTCGTCGAGGAGGTTGGCCTGGCCGCGCACGATGAGTTGGCGGGCATCCGAGGGGCCGACGCTGACGGCGAGGCCTGCATCGACGAGGCGCTCAGTGATGGCGTCGAGTTCGCGCTTCATCGCCTGCCGGCCCGACTCGATCTCGGCCCGCAGCGTCCCGAGGGTCCGGCCCTGCAGCCGGGCGTTCAGGTAGTTCGAGGCCTCCTGCAGGGCGCTGGCCGGCAGGCCCGGCGGCAGGTCGAGGAGGCGGTTCTCCACCGACCCGTCGTCGGAGACGAGCACGACCAGGGCCCGGGTGGGGTCCAGGCGCACGAACTCGATGTGCTTGAGATGGACGTTGGTCTTCGTGGTGAGCACAACCCCGGCGCCGCGCGAGATGCCGGAGAGCAGCATCGAGGCCTCGGCGAGGGCGGAATCGAAGGTGTGGCCCGAGGCGGCCGCGCGCATCTGCGCCTCGATCCGCTCCTGCTCCTCGCGGCCGACATCCCCGAGTTCGAGCATGGCGTCGACGAAGAAGCGCAGGCCCTGCTCGGTGGGAAGACGCCCGGCGGAGGCGTGCGGTGCGAAGATGAGGCCGGAATGCTCCAGATCCGCCATCACGTTGCGGATCGAGGCCGGCGACAGGGCCATCGGCAGGATGCGGGCGAGATTGCGCGAGCCGACCGGCTCGCCGGTCGAGAGATAGCTCTCGACGATCTGTCGGAAGATTTCGCGCGAGCGTTCGTTCAGCGCACTGAGCACCTGCATCTGCTGCGATGACGAGAAGGGGCGGGCGGGCTCTGTCACGGTCTGTTCCTGAAGCCTGATTGTGACCGGCCGGCGTCGTGAAGACAATGCCGCCGGCGATCGCCGCACAGCGACGAAGGCGTGAGCACAGCCATGCCTCCATCCTGATCCCGTCGCGCGTCAAGCAAAGAAACCGTGCTCCGGCATGAGACCGTTTGGCGGTTCGATTCGTTGGCACTGCTCATCGTCCGGTCACGGGCGCTGACGACGATCGTCGAAACGTGTCCTCCAGGAGTGATTGCCCCATGAGAACCTCAGCCCGGTCCGGTCTGATCCGATCCCTCGCCATCGTGCTCGCTCTCGTCGGCATGACCCTGTTCGGGGCTCCCCAGGGTGCCCAGGCCGCCCCGGCCATCGTGTCCACCGAAGTCGCCGGGCCGGCCGCCGGCCTTACCGAGGTTCAGTACGGCCGCCACTGGCACCATCGCGGGGGTCGCGGTTTCCGCCATCACCATCACCATCGCGGCCGGCACTTCGGCCATCATCACCGCCGCCATTTCGGCCACCATTTCGGTCATCGCCACGGCCATCACTTCGGCCATCGCCGCTACCGCTACTGAGCCCTTCGGTGGTCCGGGCCGCTTCACGGGCGGCCCGGACCATTCGCAGCCTCGCTTGCCGTGCTGGGCTCAGGCCCGTAAAGCCCGCTCCCGACCCTCAATCGAGAAGGAGAGCGGCATGCGGCCCTCGAAGCGCGGACACGACGAGTTGCGCACCGTCACTTTGGAGCGCGCCGTCTCCCGCCATGCCGAGGGGTCCTGCCTCGTCAGCTTCGGCGACACCAGGGTCCTCTGCACGGCCTCCCTGGAGGAGCGCGGCCCCGGCTGGCTGCGAGGCTCCGGCAAGGGCTGGGTCACGGCCGAATACGCCATGCTGCCCCGTGCCACGCATGAGCGCACCCGTCGCGAGGTGACCTCCGGAAAGCCGTCCGGCCGGACCCAGGAGATCCAACGTCTCATCGGCCGGTCGCTCCGCGCCGTCACCAACCTGCCGGCCATCGGCGAGCGCCAGATCACCGTCGATTGCGACGTGATCCAGGCCGACGGCGGCACGCGCACCGCCGCGATTACCGGGGCCTGGGTCGCCCTGCACGACTGCTTCACCTGGATGCGCGGCCGTTCGATCATCTCGGTCGATCCCCTGCGCGACCACGTGGCGGCGGTGTCCTGTGGCATCTACAAGGGCAAGCCCGTCCTCGACCTCGACTACGCCGAGGATTCCGGCGCCGAGACCGACGCCAATTTCGTCATCACCGGCTCCGGCGGTCTGGTCGAGGTGCAGGGCACCGCCGAGGGCAAGCCGTTCTCGGAGGACGAACTCCTCGAGCTGCTGCGTCTGGCCAAGGGCGGCATCCACGCCCTCGTCGCGCTCCAGAAGCAGGCGGTCGGCCAATGAGCGGGCACCGCATCCTCAGAGGCCGCGTCGTCATCGCGACCCACAATGCCGGCAAGCTCGTGGAGATGCGCGAATTGCTGGCGCCCTTCGGCGTCGATGCCGTCTCGGCCGGTGAACTCGGGCTGTCCGAGCCCGACGAGACCGGAACGATGTTCGCCGAGAACGCCGCCATCAAGGCGCTCGCCGCCGCGACGGCCTCGGGGCTGCCGGCCTTCGCCGATGATTCCGGGCTCTGCGTCAATGCGCTCGACGGAGCGCCGGGGCTGTTCTCCGCGCGCTGGGCCGGCCCGTCCAAGGACTTTTCCGGTGCCATGGCGCGCATCGCCTCCGAACTCGACAAGCGCGGGGCCATCACCCGGCGGGCGCACTTCGTCTCTGCCCTGGTGATCGCCTGGCCGGACGGCCACACAGAGACCTTCGAGGGCCGGGTCTTCGGCGAGCTCGTGGAACCACGCGGCGCGAGCGGGTTCGGCTACGACCCGATGTTCCTCCCCGACGGCTACGACCGGACCTTCGGCGAGATCTCCTCTGAGGAGAAGCACGGCGTCGATTGGCAGACCGGCGACGCCCTATCGCACCGCGCCCGTGCGTTCGTGCTCCTGGCGCAGGCCTGCCTGCGGCGTCCGTGAAACGGGCGCCGGGGTTGCCAAGTGCCCCCCCGGCGCGCACATCCGCCCCATGACGTGCGCCCCATGACCGAACCGACAGGCCCGGACCATCCGACCCGCGACGCGGGCTTCGGGGTCTATGTCCACTGGCCCTTCTGCGCCTCGAAGTGCCCATACTGCGACTTTAACAGCCATGTGCGCCACGCGCCCGTGGACGAGGTCCGGTTCCTGAAGGCCTTCCAGACCGAGATCGCCCATGTGGCCGCGCGCACGCCGGGTCGCACCGTGTCGAGCATCTTCCTCGGCGGCGGCACGCCCTCGCTGATGCAGCCCGCCACCGTCGCCGGTCTTCTCGACGCGATCGGGCAAGCCTGGGGCGTCGCGCCCGGTGTCGAGGTCACCCTGGAGGCGAACCCGACCAGCGTCGAGGCGACCCGATTCCGCGGCTACCGCTCCGCCGGCGTCAACCGCGTCTCCCTCGGCGTCCAGGCCATGGACGACGCGTCTCTGAAGCAGCTTGGACGCCTGCATAGCGCGGCCGAGGCGATGGCGGCCGTGGCGGTCGCGGCGGCGCATTTCGATCGTTACTCCTTCGACCTCATCTACGCGCGTCCGAACCAAAGCCCGGCCGCGTGGCGGGCCGAACTCGAGGGCGCCATCGCCCGCGCGGCCGAACACCTGTCGCTCTACCAACTCACCATCGAGCCCGGCACGCCGTTCTACGGGCTTGCCGCCGCCGGCAAGTTGGTACCGCCCGACGACGATTCCGCGCGCGCGCTCTACGACGTGACGCAGGAGGTCTGCGACCGGGCCGGACTCCGGGCTTACGAGATCTCGAACCATGCCCGGGCCGGCGCGGAATCGCGGCATAATCTGCTGTACTGGCGGTACGGCGAGTATGCGGGCATCGGCCCCGGCGCGCATGGTCGCCTCGTGACCGAGAACGGCCGTCTGGGAACGGTCACCGAGCGGGCGCCGGAAGCCTGGCTCGCCCGCGTCGAGCGGGACGGCCACGGCATCGTCGAGACCGAGACGCTGGCGCCATCCGATCAGGGCGACGAGTTCCTGATGATGGGCCTGCGCCTGCGCGAGGGCATCGACCCCGACCGTTACGCGGCCCTGAAGGGCCGTGCCCTCGATCCGGCGCGCATCGCCGATCTCGTCGGAGAGGGCCTGATCGCTGCCAGCCCAGACGGCCGCATCGCCGCGACGCCCGCCGGAGCGCCGGTCCTCAACGCCGTCGTTGCGGCACTTGCCGCCTGATCTTGCCGCTTGATCAGGTGCCCGAGGGGCCGAGGGTGCGCGGCGCCGGGCTGACGACGGCGGGGGCGCCGCTGCGGATCTCGTAGATCGCCAGGGCGCGGTCGCTCGGGCCGTCCGGCCGGAACCGGAAGGTGCCGTCGATCCCCGAGAAGCCGGAGGGGTTGGTGAGGGTGGTGTCGGCGAAGCGCTGCGAGCCGTATTGCCGCGACAGGGCCGCGAGGAGCGAGACGGCGTCGTAGGCGAGCGTCGCCACGCGGGGCGGCGTGCTGCCGAAGCGTGCCTGATAGCGCTGCGCGAAGCCGTTGAAGCCCGCGGCATCGGGTGCGGCGTACCAGCCGCCCTGGAGGGCCGGCAGGGCATAGACCCGCGGATCGCCCCACACCGCCGTCCCGATTGGGCGGACGCGGGACGGCGAGAAACCCACCTTGGCCAGCGCCGCCGCCGCCGCGCCGAGGCCATCCGGGGTGTCGGGCAGGAACAGGGCATCGGCCTGGGCGCCCGGCCCGGTGATCAGGCTCGAAAGCCGCGCGACGGCTGCTCCGGGATTGCCGGCCGGGTAACGCTCGATGGCCACGAGGCGGGCCCCCTTGCGCGCCACCGCTTCGCGGAACTGCGCCTCCACGGCGTTGCCGTAGGCGGTTTCGGGGATCATCGCCGCGAAGGATTTGCGTCCGGATGCCACGGACTCGTCCACGATCCGGTCGACCTCCGCCTGCGGCAGGAAGCTGAGCAGATAGGTCCCGCGCGCGGCGACTCCCGCATCGGTGGAGAAGGCGATGAGCGGCTTGCCGGCGGACCGGATCACGGTCGCGGCCGCCTGGACGTTAGTGGCAAAGAGCGGACCGAGCACGAGTTCGACCCCGTCCGCGACGGCCGATTGTGCCGCGTCGCGGGCCCCCTCCGGCGACCCGCGATCGTCCTTCACCAGGATCTGCAGATCCGGCTTCTGGAAATCCTCGATCGCGAGTTCGGCGGCGTTGCGCATCGCGGTACCCACGGCCGAGCCCGGCCCGGAGAGCGGCACGATGAGCGCGACCTTGACCGAGCCGGTTCCGATCCGGCTTCCCGCCACGGGGGGCGGTGCGTCCGGGGAGGGCGCGTCAGCGAGCGCGGTGGTCGGAACGGATTCGCGCGCGACGCGAGCCCCGCCATCGGGACCTCCTACGCAGGCGGCCAGGGCGCCGACCAGCAACGCACCCGCCGCGGCCGGCGCGAACCATCGCGCGGGTCCGGTTCGCCGCCTGTTCGTGCACGCCATCGAAGGCCCCCCTGTCGCCGGCAGACGACCCACGCTTAAAGTCTAGATCCCAAAAGTAAATGTGAGCTGACCCCGTCCGGCGCATTCCGCCGGGGGGGTGGAACGTGGCAAGGTCCCGCCATGACGCAGAAGACCGACACCCGGCCCCGGCGCCGACGCGACCCGGCGGATGCGGGCACGAAGCCGCCCGCGACCTTCACCGCTTTCGGGCTCGCGGCCGAAGCGGAGGCCATCGAACCCGGGCTGCACGTGGTTGCGACGCCGATCGGCAACCTCAAGGACGTCTCGTTCCGCGCCCTCGCGACGCTGGCCGCCGCCGATGCGGTCCTGGCCGAGGACACCCGTGTCACCCGCACCCTCTTGATGCATTACGGGATCACCACGCCGCTGGTGGCCTATCACGAGCATTCGAACGCGGCGGTGCGCGAACGGATGGTCGCGCGCATGCTCGCCGGGGAAGCCCTGGCGCTGGTCTCGGACGCGGGCACGCCGCTGGTCTCCGATCCCGGCTTCAAGCTGGTCCAGGCCGCCATCGAGGCCGGGGTGCTGATCACCCCGATTCCCGGACCCTCGGCGGTGATGACCGCGATCGTGGCGGCAGGCCTGCCGACGGACCGCTTCTTCTTCGAGGG
>NZ_JAIEOF010000110.1 GCF_019750675.1 Methylobacterium sp. | reverse complement strand
CCCCGGAGTTCCTCGACGGTCGGCGTGCCGTCGCCGCCGGGATCGGACGCGATCGGGGCGACGGGGTTCGTCATCGTTCACCCCCTTTAGCGCTGGCGATATCAGGCCCTCGAAATGATCTCTGCAACCAATGCGTTCAAGGCCGCCACGCAATCAATGCCTCAACGAGCAGTAATCTCTTCAGCCAACATTGCGCTCTGCTCATCGATAACCGCCGATGGATACTGCTTCCATCACTTTTGATATTCGATGGATGCCGCACAACCGCTGGTCACACTTGGACATCTTGTGGTGGGGCTAGGTGTTTGAGGCGGATCAAGACCACCTGGTCGCGATTGGACGAACAAGGGATCGCGCATCGATCGGAGCCGGCCCATGGCGAAGCCCATCTCATCCCCACTCGCAGCCCTTCGCGACGTTCTCATCGGCACGACCATCGAGAGACCGAGGACGAGGCAGCCTCCCATGCGATCGTATACGGCCTGACGCTCGCGAAAGCCGCCGGTGTGTATCGGCGTTGAAATGTACCCCCGCCCGCGACGTCGGTTAAGTGGCTACGAAAACAGTCAAAAATTCTTCAGAAGCAGGGTCACGATCGACGCCGATCGTAACCCCGCCAAAAATCTTATCTACGGTCGCCGAACCCAGACTTTAGCTGAGTTTCAGCTAGGGTTTGGTTTCGAAGCCGATTCACACCAGCCGTCGACCAGGATCCGGTTCACCGGAAGGGCTCGACCATGAACCGCCATACGGGCATGCTGGTGGGTGTTCATCCGAGGCACTCGGTCAGAGTTGGTTGGCTTCGCAACCCCAGCCTCTCACCCCCGCCTCGGGTGAACAACCTTCATAGCTTCGACATCTAAGCCGGCATCCGGCCGTCCGGCGTGTAGCGGTCGACAGCCTGCGGAAGCTCCTTGGATAGCCGGGAAAGAAGCTCCTCGCGGGACAGCCCGGTGCGCTGCGTCAGGGTCGCAATCACGTCGGGTCCGATGGCCTGCTCCAGGCTCTGCGGTGCGATCTCCTGGTTCGGACCCTGGTTGATCCAGGATTGCGCGGCGGACCCGTGACCGGCCTGCTGGAAGCGCTCCAGCATCTCACCCAGTCCGTTGTTGAGGAAACCGCCGGGGGCCGTGTTTTGCTGATTGCCCAGCAAGCCACCGAGCAGTCCGCCTAGTCCGCCGCCCGTGCTGCCGGGCGCGGCTCCCGGTCCCGACGGCGCCGGTGAGGTCTGCCTGGCTCCGCCGAGCATTTCAGCAAGCTTGTCACGGTTCTGATACCCGGCCAGTGCGAGCAGGCCGAGCAGCGCCGTCATCGAGGGATAGCGGTCGCTCATGGTTCATCTCCGGCTTGCGGCGAGGCAATGCCCTCCACCGATCGATTGAAGACAAACAAACGCGCTTGGGTGCGGATACGATGCACACCTAAGCCACACGGAACCAGCGGCGCCGTCGAGGGTCGATCAGGAAGGATTGGAGAACCGACGTGAAGCTGCTGATACTCGCGGGCCTCGCTTGTCTCGTCACCGAAATTGCCGCGGCACAGGGGGTGGGCACGACCATCTCCAGTGAGGGCAATTGGGATCTCAGAAAATCGAGCACAGGCCCCGATGACGGGTCGTGCGTCCTGACGCCAAAGACCCCGTCCCGGGTCCAGGTCACCCGAGGTCGTATCAACCTGACCGGAATGCCGAAGAAGTCGATTTTCAATTACCAATACCGGGTCGATGACGGCCCCGCATCGACCCCGGTCTTCCCGTCCGAAGCGATGCAGGCGGAGGGCAAAATCTCTATCGACGGTGATGCGATGCGGGAGATCGTAAAAGGTCAACGATTCAGATTTCGGATGCTCGACCGGTGGCATGAAGCCATCTCGGAAGATGTCGATCTCAATGGCCTGAGCACGTTGTACGAACAACTGGAAGCGACGTGTCGGTAGGAGGCCGACCCGCGCGCAGGTTGGTCCAGATCGGGCGACGGACGCGCGGGCCGGTCAGGGGGCGGCCAGGCGCACGGCCACCTCGTTCCGACGAAGAAACGGAATCGCGAAGGGCGGGTCGTAGCCCATGAAGACAGGGGGAGCGGTGGTCTTTCTATCGCCCGCTGCCAGGACCTCGGTCAGGATACGTTCCTGTTCGGCACGAGCCTCGGGTGTGATCGAGCCTGAAAAGCGAAGGGCGGCAATCGTCTCGGCTGGAACGTTGACGAGACGAACGCCTGTCTCTGTTGGTTCCGGGGCACCGGCCTTGGCAACGTCGTGCGGTAGGAAGAACCGCATGACGCCCCCCGTGCCCTGCTCGACCGGAACCGTCATCGCGATGCGCTGCCCACCAGTCTCGACGGGTGCGGTCATGGCGATGCGGTCGCCGCGCTGGTTGGCGCCGGTGATGTATCGAAAAAGTCGCCCGAACGCCTCGCCGTCTCCAAGCCCACGCCCGTCAGTCTCGACGGCGAGGCGAGGCTCGTAGGCCCTGACTTCGACACCACGGTCGAGACGCTCGACGACGGTGTACCGTGGCTGATCGTAGAAGCTTGGCACGCCGAAGACCCCGAGTACGGACTCGCACAGGGTGACCAGGTAGTAGATGAACTTGTTCATCGGGGTGCCGCTCGATGATGGGTGTCTATGTCGTCGCTCACGATGTCCTCCTGCGGATGCCTACAACGCACAGATTGCGCTCGGGGAGCCGGCGTTCCGTCATCGCCTTGAGTGACCTGCGCCGGCAGGGACCCTTTTGGCGCCAGTTCCTCGGTCAGACGCTTCGTCGTGCCTGTTTCACGCCCCCTCCACGGGGTCGGAGATCCATCCAACCCCGGACCGTTGGGATGGCAAGGCCGCGCGGCAGCAGTCTTTGAAGTGGCTGGCGGTATCAATTCCACAATGCCGGGGCCCATTAAGACAGGCCGTCCGCATCGGTCACGTACCCGGCTTGATCGAAGCCACTAAGTCCACGTCGACGCCCACATCCAAGGCGACCCACTGCGCCGACGCCCATGGGCCCTGTCCGACGCCGAACTCGGTGCGGACGAGGTCGAGATGCCCGACCGCGTGGGCCTTGTCCCCGTCGAGGCTGAGGCGGAACGGCAGCGTGACGGGCTTTGCCTTGCCCCGGATGGTCAGGGTGCCAACCGCCTCGTAGCGGCCCTCGCCCATGTCGACGAAACGGGTCGCCTCGAAGCGGGCCTTCGCCTCGGCCTTCACGTCGAACCAGTCCTTCTGCGGCAGCGCCTCGTCGCGCTGGACGTCGCCGGTCCGGGCCGAGGTCAGGTCGACCAGCACGGTGGCGCGGCCGGTCTCTGGCTTGGCGGGATCGAAGCTCACCGCCGCCTCGAAGCGCTGGAATCCCCCGGTGAACGGCACCCCGACCTGCACCCCCGAAAACCTGATCGCGCTTTTCGCGGGATCGACCTGCCACTCGGCGGCGAACCCGTGGGACGGGACTGCCTGGAGGGCCATCAGAATGGCGAGGTGACGGACGTTCATGACGATGATCTCGTGAGGGATGGGCTACTCGCCCCGCGCAGGGCCGGCGACATGCGACGCCGAACGTCGTCGCGAAGGATCCAGTGATGGCGTAGCGCCGCCGCCACGTGCAGCAGGACGAGCAGGCCGAGGAACCATGCGCCATAGGCGTGGACGCGTTTCATCACGGCCTCGCCGGCTGCGGCGTCGACGAGTTCGGAGAGGGGCAGGTGCGGCCAGGGGATCTGGCCGAATAACACCGTCGGGATGTTGAAGGGCGAGAGCGAGACGACAGCCCATCCGGCGAGCGGCAGACCCACCAGCAACCCGTACTGCGCGTGATGGGCCGCGGAGGCCATCCGGCGCTCGCGCGCCGGCATGCCGTCCGGATGGGGCGGCGGCTTCTGTTTGAGGCGCCAGGCGAGACGTAGGATGGTCAGCAGGAGGACGGTGATGCCCACCGACTTGTGCCACTGGTACAATTGAAACCGGCGCATCGGCGCCAGGTCGCCATGCACCATCAGCAGGCCCATCCCAAGCAGCGCGACCACGCAGAGCGCGCTGACCCAGTGCAGCAGGATCGCCACGCGGGAATAGCGCTGCGTATCTTTCGCCATGACCGCCTTCCTTATTCAGGACCGGGATCTCAGTCTTGACGCTCGAAGGCGCCCGCGATGGTGAGGTGCAGGTCGTCGCCGATCAGCGGCACGTAGGTCTTCACGCCGAACTCGGAGCGCTTGATCGTGCCGGTCGCGTCGAAGCCGACCGTGTACTTCTTGCTCATCGGGTTTGCGCCGGCGCCGACCAGGGTGACGTCCAGCGTGACGGGCTTCGTGACGCCGTGAAGGGTGAGGTTACCCAGAATCTTCGCCTTATCCTTGCCCTGTGGTTCGACCTTCGTCGACACGAAGGTCATCTCCGGGAACTTGGCGCCGTCGAGCCACTGTTCGCCCTTGAGCTCGCCGGTGAGCTTGTCGCTGGTGGTCGAGACCGACGCGACCGGGATCTTGATGGAAAGCTTCGACTGGGCCGGGTTCTTCGGATCGAGGGTCAGGGAGCCCGACACGTCCGAGAAGCCGCCGTGGTAGTTGGAAAAGCCCATATGCGAGACGGTCCAACCCACCTGGGTGTGGCTGGCGTCGACGGCGTAGGTGCCGGCCTGGATTTGGGCGGAGTCGCGCGTCGGCGCCGTCTGCGCCAGGGCTGGGGCGGCCAGGGCGAGGGTCAGCGCGACGGTCGGGATGAGACGGGTTTTCAAAATCGTTCTCCGGATGGGGCGACGCTGGTCGCCCTGGGTACGGGTCGGTACCGGATCGGGAACCGCTCCAGCGGCCCCTTCTTCGGCGATGACCGCTTCGTTCGGAAGCCTATCTGTTTCGATGCGTCCCATCGGTCTCGGCGATGGATGGTGGACGCAGGACGAGCGGGCCGTATCGGTCAAAGCGGAAAACGATCCCGTCTCGACGGGGCATCGAAGTCGAGGGCGGGTCCGACAGGGACGACGCGGCTCGGGTTCCACCATGGATGGCCGCCGTAGTCGTGCCCCTTGATGTGCCCGAGATCGACCGTCGGGCGGATCGCCGGGTGCTGGTAGAGGTCGCGGGTGTAGGCCTCGGTGATCGCGTCGCCGACAAGGAAGCGCCGTTCGCGCAAGCGCTCCTCAAGCCAGCCAAGGGTGTCGAGGGCCCCGTTGGCGGCGGTCTGGTAGGCAGCTTACGTCGTCGCGAAGCCGGCCCGGTAGACCCCGTTATTCAGGCTGGCGTCGACGCGCTCGTTGACGACATCGATCTTGGCGCGATGCGCCTCCGGATAGTAGTCGCCCGCGGCCGCCCCGAGCCCGTCGAAGGCCGAATTGAATATCCGCAAGATCTCGGCGGATTCGTTCGAGACGATCCGACCGATCGCCTTGTCCCATAGTACCGGCACGGTCACGCGCGTGGTGCAGTCCGGGTCGGCCAGGGTGTAGAGTTGATGCAGCGCCGCCACGCCGTTGACCGTGTCGGGAACGACCCCGGGGCCCGGTGCGAAGGTCCAGCCGTCCTCGCCCATCAGCCAATGCACGACGGACAGGCCGACCATCGGCGCGAGTCCCTCGAGGCTGCGCGTGATGAGGGTGCGGTGCGCCCACGGGCAGGCCAGCGAGACGTAAAGGTGGCAGCGTCCCGCTCGGCCTTGAGGAGACCCTCGTCGGCGGTGATCCGGTCCCGGAAGACCGAGGGCGGTCGACGGAGCGTGCCGTCGGACGGCACGCTCTCGATCCCGCCTGTGCGCCATACGCCGCCGATCAACTCACCCCCGGCTTGGCGCCCCCAAAGCGGTCTTGACGGCCGGCGACACCTCGGTGCCGAGCAGCGCGATCGAACGCTGCATCGCCTCGGTCTCCAGCATGGCCGAGCTCATCTGGAATGTGATGCGCGAAAGTCCGCCCAGCGCCTCGTTCGCCGCCAGGACCTTGTCGCGGACGGTCTCGGGCGAACCGATCAGGAAGGCGCCCCCGGGACCGCACATCGCGTCGAACTGGGGCCGGGTGACGCGGGTCCATCCGCGCTCGCGACCGATTTCGGTGAACATATGGGCCCAGCCGGGGAAGAATGCGTCGCGGGCGGCTCCATCCGTGTCTGCGACGAATCCCATGGCGTGGACGCCGACACGGAGCGTGGCGGGTGCGTGCCCGGCCCTGAGACCGGCCTCGCGGTAAAGGTCGACGAGGGGCCGGAAACGCTCGAAGCTGCCCCCGATGATGGCCACCATCGGCGGCAGGCCCAGTGTGCCGGCGCGGGCGAAGGAGGCCGGCGTGCCTCCGACGCCGAGCCAGATCGGGATCCGCGGCTGATGCGGCCGCGGGTACACGCCCTGGCCGTTCAGGGGCGCCCGAAAGCGACCGCTCCAGGTCACGTTGACCTCGTCGCGCAGCTTGAGGAGCAGGTCGAGCTTCTCGGCGAACAGGGCGTCGTAGTCCTGCATGGCGAAGCCGAAGAGCGGGTAGGCCTCGCCGAACGAGCCCCGCCCGACCACGATCTCGGCGCGCCCCTTGGCGATGAGGTCGACGGTGGCGAACTCCTGGAAGACCCGCACCGGATCGGCGGCGCTCAGCACCGTGACGGCGCTGGCCAACCGGATGCGCTTGGTGCGGGCCGCCGCGGCCGCCAGGATGACGGTGGGGGCGGCATCCAGGAATTCCGGACGGTGATGCTCGCCGATTCCGAAGACGTCGAGGCCGACGCGGTCGGCCGTCTCCACCTCGGCCAGCAGCGCCTCCAGCCGGTCCGCCGGCGGGACCGTCCGTCCCGTCACCGGGTCCGGGATGGTGGCCGCGAAGCTGTCGATACCGATTTCCATGGTCCTGTCCTCATCGGGATCGGTTGGGCCGATCCGCGGTCATCCGGTGCCGGCACTACCGTCGGCCCCTCGATCAGTTGGTGGTCGATGGGTTCAGGCCGCGAGCGCGGCGCCCTGCGCCTTGGCCCCCGCGACGGCATGGTCCTTCGTTTCCCTGCCCTTCGCGAGGCCCTCGACCCGCACGATGGTGACGTCGGTCAGGCCGATGACCCCGAGCGCGACGCGCAGGTCGCTCTCTTGATGGTCGAGGCCGGCAATTGGGCTGTCGCCCGTGCAGACGCCGCCCCGGGTCGAGCCCACGTAGACCGTCTTGCCCTTCACGAGACCTTCAGGACCGTTCGGACCGTCCCGGACGGTCTTGCCGGCGACGCAGACCCGGTCGATCCAAGCCATGAGTTGGGACGGGACCGCGAAGTTGTACATCGGCGCGCCGATGACGATGACGTCGGCGGTGAACCCGCGGATGACCGAATGGGCGCCGAGGATGCTGGAATCGATGTGCAGGATCGTGGTCATGGCGTGGGTCTGCGGGCGGTTGATGGACAGCATCGGGCCTATTGGCTGGAAGCCGCCGCAGCCCCGTTCGGACATGTGGATTCAATGGACCCTCTCGACATCGAGGTAGCCATTCTGTTGCGATGCTACCTATCGGGCAGATCGATGGATGCTCGTCGACGAGCATGCCTTTTTCGGCTTGCACCATCACAGAAACATCCCACCCGAGACCTCGATACGCTGTCCGTTGACCCAGCGGTTGGCGTCCGAGAGCAGGACCGCGATGGCGGGGCCGATGTCGTCGGGGAGGCCGACGCGTCCCAGCGCGGTCTGACCAGCGATCAGCTTGTTGAGCCCGCCGTTGTCGCGCACGACGCCGCCGGCGAAGTCGGTCTCGATGGCGCCGGGTGCGATGGCGTTGACCGTGATCCGTCGCTGTCCGAGCTCCTTGGCCAGGTAGCGGGTCAGCGTCTCGACCCCGCCCTTCATCGCCGCGTAGGCGGCGTAGCCCGGTAGCGAGAAGCGGGTCAGCCCGGTTGACAGGTTCACGATGCGGCCACCGTCGACGATGACCGGAAGCAGGGCCTGGGTGAGGAAGAAGACCCCCTTCAGATGGACCGCCATCAGCCGGTCGAACATCTCCTCGCTGGTCTCGGCGAACGGCGCGGCGATGCCGATGCCGGCGTTGTTGACGAGGAAATCGATGGTCTCGCGAGACCAGGTCTCCCGAAGGCCCTTCCGCAACTGGTCGACGACGGCCGGAAAGGACGAGACGTCCGCCGTATCGAGGCGGAGGACGATGACCTTCCGGCCGAGCTCCTCGATCTCGCGGACGACGGCCGCCGCACTGTCACCGTCGCTCCGGTAGGTGACCACGATGTCAACGCCGGAGCGTGCGAGGGCCAGCGCCGTGTTCCGTCCGAGGCCGCGGCCGCTTCCCGTCACCAGGGCGATCTTGTTCGTATCCATGCCACGTCTCCTGGGACGCGTCCGCGTTCCATCGGACACATCCCACGGCCTCGGAGGCAATGGCACTCAGTATGTTTCGATGTTATCCATCGGTCTTTCCGATGGATCGCCTCAGCCATGCTCGACGGATTGTCCCTGGATCAATTGCGGATCTTTCAGGCCGCGGTCGACGAGGGCAGCTTCTCCGCGGCGGCTCGGAAGCTTCGGCGGACGCAATCCGCGGTCAGCGAGACCATGGCCAACCTAGAGGCGCAGCTCGGGGTCGTGCTGTTCGACCGGAGCGCCCGCTATCCGCGCCTGACGACCGAGGGAGCCGTGCTCCTCGCCGACGCCCGGGCCATCGTCGCCGGCGTCAACGGCCTGAAGGCACGGGCCAAGGGCATCGCCGGCGGGCTGGAGCCCGAGCTCACTGCCGTCATCGACGTGTTCTTCCCCATCACCGCCTTCGCCAAGGTCGCCCGGGAGTTTCGGGAGAGCTTCTCCGCGACGCCGCTGCGCCTCTACGTCGAGGCCCTCGGCGCCACCGTCCAGCCGGTCATGGACGGGCGTGCGAGCTTCGGCTTGGTGGGCTCGTTGCCGACCTTGCCCGCCGGCCTCACGGCCGAGCGCATCACCAGCGTGGACTTCGTCATGGTCGCTGCCGCGGACCATCCGCTTGCGGCGCATCGCGGACTCATTCCGAAGGTCGTATTGGCTGAGCACGTGCAACTCGTCCTGACGGACCGATCCGACCTCTCGGCCGGACGCGAGTTCGGCGTGATGTCGCCGTCGACCTGGCGGCTGGGGGACCTGTTCGCCAAGCACGCCTTCCTCCTCAGCGGTCTGGGCTGGGGAGGCATGCCGCTTCACATCGTGCGCCAGGACATCGACGAGGGCCGCCTGGTGATCCTGTCCATCGAGGACATTCCGGAAGGCGGCCTCTCGCTTCCGATGTCCGCTGTCTACCGGACGTCCGACCCGCCAGGCCCCGCCGGCCGCTGGATGATCGAGCGGCTGAGGCGATGCCCGAACCAGGTTTTCAGCCAGGAAGCAGTTGACGTCGTCGAAAGTGTGTAATACCGATGGCGACACACCAACGGTTCACACGATCCGATGCCCACCAGTTCCCGCTTCGTCGTCGCCGTCCACGTGCTCGCAGCGCTCGCCGTCAGTGACGGCAAGCCGATGCGCTCCGAGGATCTCGCCTATTCCGCCAACACCGGGGCGGTCGTCATCCGCGGGTTGCTCTCGCGCCTGAACGAGGCCGGCCTGACCAAGTCCCAGTTGGGGGCTGGTGGGGGCGCGCTGCTCGCCAAGGACGCCGCCGCGATCCGCCTCATCGACGTCTACGAAGCGGTCGAGGACACCGAGCTGTTCACTCTACACCGGACGGCGCCCTGCGCGAACTGCGCCGTCGGGGGCAATATCCAGGAGGCGCTTCGGCCGGCCCTGGATCGTGCGCGCAAGTCGATGGAGAACGAATTGTCCGGGGTCACGGTCGCCGACATCGCCGCCGAGGTCGCGCGACTGGGCAAGTTCACGATCCCCCTCGTCTGGTGAGGTTTTACCCAAATCTGTCGTAGCGACGACGACATACAAGCACATTCGTCGTCCCACTCGACCGATCACGGCGGGTTCTCGGCCTTCGGGGCGCCGAGGAAACCTCATTCCCAGCCCCGCATCCACACGGGAAACAAGTCCATGAGTATCGGCATCATCGGTTCGGGCGCCCTCGGTTCGAACGCGGCCCGGGCCTTCGCCGCGAAGGGCCTCGACGTCATCCTCTCGAACAGCCGCGGTCCCGAGTCCCTCGCCGGCCTGGTCCGGGAGATCGGACCACACGCGAAGGCCGGGACCATCGCCGAGGCCGCGGGCGCGGATATCGTGCTTGTGGCCGTGCCGTGGGTCCACATCCAGGCAGCCCTGCACGGCCTGCCGGCGTGGAACGGCCGCATCGTCATCGACGGCACCAATGCGGTCGAGTTCCTCGCCACCGATTCCCCGGACCGCAACGAGGCGAGCAACCCGCTCGCCGCCTACGGCATCAAGGCCATCGACCTCGGCAGCCGCCATTCGAGCGCGGTGTTCAGCGAGTTCGTCCCGGGTGCCCGCGTGGTCAAGGCGTTCAACCACCTCGACGTCAACGTGCTCCCCGAGCCCGAGACGGCGGGCGGCAAGCGCGTCCTGTTCTACTCGGGCGACGACGTGGCCGCGAAGGGTGCGGTCCGCGACCTGATCGAGACCGCGGGCTTCTTCCCCATCGACCTCGGGACGCTCGACGTCGGCGGTCCCCTGGCCGGGCTGCCCTTCGGGACGCTCGCCACCCTGAACCTCGTGAAGATCTGAAGGATACGGCCATCGGCACCGTAGGCGGGGTTACTCGCCTACGGTGCCGATGGCCCCTTGAAGGTGAGCGGGCCGGTTCGCCGCCAAGAGGTACGTATTGCCTCACAGGCGACGGGGACCTCAGCCTGTCGTGGCCATTCCAGGGCCTGAACCGAGCGGCTCCGGTGATTGCGCCGCCCACCTTTTGGAAAAACGAAAGACGGCCCGACGCCGCCGGGAAGTGGAGCGTCGGGCCGTCCGACTGCTCGAAGACGCTAGCGACGCCAGGGAGCGGTGCCCATCGCTAGGCGGGGATGGCGGCAGCGAGCGAGGCGTTCGGTGGCGTCTTGGGACGTGGCATCGCCATCACGGGACACGGCGGCGGATCGTCGTCGTCGTCATGCCGTCCCTGACGAACGTACCGGTGTAGGTCCGTAAGACGACGTAGGCGGCGCGGCCTGGCCTGCCTTGACTGAGCGGCGGCCGTCAGCGGAGCGGTTCTGCGGTCGAGTTCGCCTAGTGCATCGAGCACGGCATCGACCGATACCGGTTCAGCCCTGCTTCCGACAAGGCAGCGCAGGCCCGGAGCATTCTCGACGGCGCATGCATCCGACGCCCAGGACGCAAGGATCGCTCGCTTATCCCCTTGGGTCAGCCCAGGATGGGCCAGCACCTCGCTCGGGTGACGAAATACATCGCCGGGAGCGATGAAGGCCTGCCACGCCTCGACGGAAGCCGGTGGTGCGCCGACTGGGTTCATGGCGCTTATGCGGGAA
>NZ_JAIEOF010000012.1 GCF_019750675.1 Methylobacterium sp. | reverse complement strand
CGCCTTGCCGGGCACGGTCGCCTTGCCGGGCACGGACGCCTTGCCGGGTTCGGACGCCTTGGGCCCGACCGCGGCCTTGGTGGGCGAAGCCTTCGGATGGGGCCGGATCGCTTCGGGAGGCTTGGCCGCGCGGGGCCGTGCCCTCCGGGCCGGCGGATGGAGCGCCGGGTCCGTCCCCGGCGCGTAGCTGCAGCGGTAGACGATCTCGTCCGGCGGGCCGAGGCCGGTATCGAGGGGGATCGCCACGGTGTCGTCCTGGAAGCGCCACTTGCGCGTGCCCTTGTCCCAGTAGAGCCAGACCGTGGTCGGATGCCCCTGGATCGCGAAGATGGCGGCCTTCTTCGACACGGCCCGGATCGTCCGGGGCTCGTACATGCCCTTGGCGCGGTAGGCCTCCACGAAGGCGGCCGGCTGGCGGTCGATGAAGGTGTTGCGCACCACCTGAATCGTCGCACCCGGCTCGGAGAGGAACCGCTTGAAGTCGCTCAGCGAGCGCAGCACGGGCGCCATGACGCTCACTCCCAACTCTACCCGAAGACCATGCGCCCTGACATCTTGTCCTGACCTGCACGCGACTGTGCGAGGACAATGTTCGATTCCAATGACAAGTCCCGCTGCCGGGAATGTCACGGGCAAGGGGATATCAACAGAAATCCAGGGTTATACCCAGTTTAACGTATGTGATTCGGCCGAACCCTGCGCTTGGAGCGGCGCGGCAGCGGGCTTGACCCGGCCGGCGGCTTCCCGCGTTGTCGCCCCATGCTGCTCCAGTTCTTCACCGCCCTGCGCGAGGCCAAGGTCCCCGTCACCCTGCGGGAATTCCTGACGCTGCTCGGCGCCCTCGACCGCGATCTGGCCGAGAAGCGCGTCGAGGACTTCTACCTCCTCGCCCGCACCGCCCTGGTGAAGGACGAGCGCAACCTCGACCGGTTCGACCGGGTCTTCGGCACCGTGTTCAAAGGTATCGAGTCCCTGGGCGAGGCGATGGCGCCGGCGGCGATCCCCGAGGAATGGCTGCGCAAGCTCGCCGAGAAGTACCTCACCGACGCCGAGAAGGCGGAGTTGCAGGCGCTCGGCTGGGACAAGCTGTTCGAAACCCTCAAGCAGCGTCTCGCCGAGCAGCGCGAGCGCCATCAGGGCGGCGGCAAGTGGATCGGGACCGGCGGAACCTCGCCGTTCGGCGCCTACGGGTACAACCCGGAGGGCGTCCGGATCGGCCAGGACGGCAACCGCAATTTCCGCGCGGTGAAGGTCTGGGACAAGCGCGAGTTCAAGGACCTCGACGACACCGTCGAGCTCGGCACCCGCAACATGCGGGTGGCCCTGCGCCGCCTGCGCCGCTTCGCCCGCACGGGTGCCGCCGACGAACTCGACCTCGACGGCACGATCCGCGAGACGGCGGCCAAGGGCTACCTCGACGTGAAGCTCCGCCCGGAGCGGCGCAACGCCGTGAAGGTGCTGCTGTTCCTCGATGTCGGCGGCTCGATGGACTGGCACGTGGCTCTCGCCGAGGAGCTGTTCTCGGCCGCCCGCTCGGAGTTCAAGCACTTCGAGCACTTCTACTTCCACAACTGCCCCTACGAGCGGGTCTGGCGGGAGAACCGCCGCCGGCACGACGAGACCCTGCCGCTCCTCGACGTGCTGCGGACCTACCCGCCGGACTACCGCGTGGTGTTCGTCGGCGACGCCTCCATGAGCCCCTACGAGATCGCCATGGCGGGCGGCTCGGTGGAGCACTGGAACGAGGAACCGGGCGAGGTGTGGCTGAACCGCATCTTGGAGCGCTTTCCGAAGGCGGTCTGGCTCAACCCGGTGCCGGCGGAGCATTGGGCCTACACCCAGTCAATCGGCATGGTGCGTCGCCTCATGGGCGAGCGGATGTTCCCGCTCAATCTCGAGGGCATCGACGGGGCAATGCGGGCCCTCGTCCGCTGAGGTGCACCCGAGAGACAGCAGACACGGAGCCTTCATGCCGGATCGATTGCCGCAGGGTGGGTTTGCTCCCCTCGTTCCCGAACTCGACGTGCGCGATCTGGCCCGCAGCCTCGCCTTCTGGTGCGACGGGCTCGGCTTCACATGCGCCTACGAGCGACCCGAGAACGGCTTCGCCTATCTCGAATGCGAGGGCGCGCAGGTGATGCTGAACGCGGTCAACGGGAACTGGATCACCGCGCCCCTGACGCCGCCGTTCGGACGCGGCATCAATCTTCAGATCGCGGTTCGCTCGACCGCGCCGATCCTTGCGCGTCTCACCGCACTGGAGTGGCCGCTGTTCCGGCCTTTGCACGAGGTCTGGTACCGCGCCGGCGAGGCGGAGGTCGGGTACCAACAGTTCCTCGTGCAGGATCCGGACGGGTACCTGCTCCGCTTCGGCGAAGCCTCGGCCTTCGCCCGCTCAGCCCTGCCGTGCGGGGGTCGTGACGCTGAGGCCGTCGAGTTCCGGGGTGATGCGGATCTGGCAGCACAGGCGCGAAGTCGGCTTCACGTCGGAGGCGAAGTCGAGCATGTCCTGCTCCATGTCCTCGGCGGGTCCGACGATCGCGGCCCATTCGCCGTCCACATAGACGTGACAGGTCGCGCAGGCGCAGGCGCCCCCGCACTCGGCATCGATGCCCGGGACGTTGTTGCGGATCGCCGCTTCCATCACGGTTGATCCCACGTCGCCCTCCACGGTCCTGGCCGTTCCGGTATGATCGACGTAGGTGATCTTGGGCATCGTGGGCTCCGGGCTCGGACAACGCGTAGATGGCCGGTTGTGCGGCGCGAGACTGCCTTGAAGGGGCAGGCCTGCGATTGCAAGCGCGCTCGCCGACCGGGTGACGATTCATGGCCTTACGCCGGAGCGGCGGCGCCGTTCCATCGTCCTGCCGCGACGCGACGTCCGGGGGCCGGCCCGAGGCGCCTCATCAGACGCCGGACCAATATGCGCTTCCGGCCGCGAGGCCCCCGGTGCAGCGGGCGTTTCCGGCAAAACATCAGGCCGGCACGGCCAGCACCGCGAGGGTGTCGGTCACGGCGCCGGCCAGGGCGTCCTCCTCGCCGGCCTCGTCTCCATCACGCAGCGCATCCTCGATGTCGGCCGCGATCCGGGCGATCCTGTCGGCCCCCACGCCCAGCGCGGACCCCTTGAGGGTATGGGCGAGATCGGCGCGTTCCGATGCGGGACGGTCGCGCGCCAGGATGCCGGGCAGGAGGGCGCGGCACTGCCCGGCGAAGAGGCCGAGCAGCTCGCCCGCGAGCTCGGCGTCGCCGAAGGTCTGACGATCGAGGTGCGCGCGATCGAGGAGCGCGGCTTCGCCACTGGGTGCGTCCGGCCCGTGTCTATCCTGCAAGACCGTCTCTCCCCTCACGGTGCCCGTCCCGTCTATCCACAGCGGAGGCGCCGCCTCATTCGCTTCCGCTTAAGCGTTGAGGCATCATGCAGAAAGAGGACGGTGCGGTTCGAGCCCTCGGCTTGGTAACCATTCCGTTAAGGTTTTTTGGGCGCAGCGGCAGGCTCGGGTATCCGGGCTCCGTGCCGATGTCTAAAGTTACCTGGTTAATTGGTAAAAGTAACCTTGATCGCCGGGCGCGGCCGGCGATCGGGATACGCGTGACGAGGCGTTGAATGGCCACCGAAAAGAAGCTCAAGGACCCGGCCGAGGCGGCTCTGTCGGCGATCGAGCAGGCTCTCAACCTCGACGCGTTCGCGCCCGGACCGGACGCGTCCCGCGTCGAGCCGCGCCTGCCGGATGTCGGGGACGCCGATCCCCTGCACGACCCGAGCGGCCGCCTCGCCCCGCCCCGCCTCGATCTCGACCAGCCCCTCGCTTCGGACCTGCCGCCGCCGGACCGCACCCGCCCCCGCCGCGAGGGCGGCCTGCTCCCGCCCGACCGCTCGATGGTCGCCAACGACGACCGCCAGAACATCGGTATCCTGCAGCAGACGCTGCGCGTCCGTCCCACGCGCGCGCCTTATCTCATCGCCGCCGCCGCCGGTGCACTCTGGATCGCCGGGCTCCTCGCCCTGGCCTGGAGCCAGTCCGGGGGAGACCTGCGCGGGTTCTTCCAAGGGCTCACGGCGATCCAGGGCGCCGTCGCGGCGACCACGCTGGTCGGCCCCGTCGTCCTCTTCGCCATCATGGCGATGCTCGCCGTGCGCGCCCAGGAAATGCGCATGGTCGCCCGCGCCGTGGGCGAGGTCGCCATCCGCCTGGCGGAGCCCGAGAACTTCTCCACCGATGCCGTGCTGACCATGTCGCAGACGGTGCGCCGCGAAGTCGCCGCCGTCGGCGACGGCGTCGAGCGGGCGCTGGCCCGGGCCGGCGAACTGGAAACCCTGGTGCGCGGCGAGATCGCCACCCTGGAGCGGGCCTATTCCGACAACGAGATCCGCATCCGCTCTCTCGTCGATGAACTCGTCGCGCAGCGCGAATCCATCGTAGCTAATGCCGAGCGGGTGCGCGGCGCCATCGCGGGCACGCATCAGAGCCTGACGGCGGAACTCGACGGCGCGGCCGAGCGCATCGTCTCGGCGGTCAACGGCGCGGGCGACCGGGTCACCGGCGCCCTCGACGCGCGCGGCGAGGCCATCACCTCGGCGTTGGGCAACCGCGGCGACGCCATCACGGCCGCCCTCGGCGAGGCTGGCGACCGGGTGGTCGAACTGGTCTCGGGCCGGGGCGACGATCTCGTCCAGCGCCTCGCCTCCACCAGCGACGGCGTCCGCGACAGCCTCGCCGACGTCGGCACCGCCCTCACCCAGTCCCTGGAGACCCGCGCCGGCGAAGTCACCCGCGCCTTCGAGCGCACCGGTGGCATCCTCACCAGCACCCTGGCGGAGAATGCCGGGCAGGTCGCCCGTACCCTGGCGCAGACCGGGGCCGAGGTCATCGAGGCCCTCAACCGACAGGGCGGCGACGTGCGCCAGACCTTCGAGGATTCCGCGCGCAGCCTGGAGACCGCGTTCCTCTCCCGCGGTTCGGAACTGACCCAGCAATTCGCCTCCACCGGTGGCGAGATCACCGCGCGTTTCGCCGAGACGGGCGACGCCCTGCGCCTGCACTTCGCCGAGACGGGCGCGGCGCTGACCCGCGACATCGCGGTGCGCGGCGAAGCGCTCCGCACCGAACTCGAGACCGCCGGCACCGGCGTGTCAGACCTCATCGAGACCCGGGGCCGCGAAGCCCAGGCGGGCCTGGCGCTGGCCGCCAGCGGTGCCATCGCGAATTTCAGCGCCCAGGCCGACGGCGTGCGGGACGAACTCGTCCGCTCCGTCGAGGGTATCGCCACCGGCATCGACGCCCGCGGCGGCGCCCTGGCCGAACGCATCGAGAGCGTGGCGGCGCGCCTGCACGACACCATCGCGGTGCGCGGCGCGGAGGTCTCCGACCGCCTGGAGATCCATGGCCGCGAGACCGAAGCCGGCCTGGAACGTGCCGCCGGCACCATCGTGGAGACCTTCGGCGCCCGCACCGGGGCGCTGCGCGATGCCCTCGTGGGCTCCGTGGAGGACGTCGCCCTGCGCCTCGATCAGAGCGGCAGCGCGCTGGCCGACCGCATCGACCTCGTGGCCAACCGCCTGCGCGAGACCATCACGGTCCAGGGCGGCACCGTCACCGAGCATATCGGCGCCAGCGGCCGCGAGGCCCAGGCCGCCCTCGCCCTCGCGGCCGGGGCTGTGGTCGAGAGCTTCGGCGGCCGGGCCGTCGCCGTGCGCGACGACCTGATCGGGTCCATGAGCCGCATCACCACGGACCTCGACACGCAGGGCAGCGCCCTGGCGGCGCGCATCGAATCCGTCGCGTCGCGCCTGCACGACACCATCGCGGTGCAGGGCACCGGCCTCGAGAGCAGCCTCGATGCCACCGGCACCCGGATCGGCGACCTCGTCGCCCTGCGCACCCGCGAGGCGAGCGAGACCGTCGACGGCGCCCTGGCGGTCCTGGGACGCAGCTTCGAGACCCGGGCCATCGACGCCGTCGAGGCCCTGACCGCCGCCGCCGCCACCCTGAGCGCGGCGATCGCTGGCCGGACCGCCGAGGCGGCCGACACCTTCCGGCGCAGCGCCGAGGAGACCACCGTGGTGCTGGGCGCCAGCACCACCGAGGCGGCGCAATCCCTGCGCCGGGCTTCCGCCAGCGCCACCGGCGAGCTCGAGGCCCGCACCGTGGAGGCCGTGCAGATCTTCGAGCAGCGGCTCGCCGCGACCGCTTCGGACCTCGCCGCCCGCACCGCCGAGGCCGCCGAACTCCTGCGCCAGGCCTCCGACGGCGTCGGCGAGAGCGTCGGCGCCCGCGCGGAGGCCTCCATCGAGGCCCTCCGCCGGACCCTCGATGCGGTCAACGCGGAACTGTCCCGCCGCGCCGACGAGGCCGCCGGCACCATCACCCGCGCGGCGGACGGCATCGGCGGCGATCTCACCGCTCGGATCCGCGACGTCGAGACCGCCTTCGGCGACCATGGCCGCACCCTCGGCGACCTCATCGCCGCCCAGGCGAACGAGGCCCAGACGCAGCTCGCCAGCACCGGCCGCGACATCGTCCTCGCGGTGACCGCACAGGGCGCGCGGGTGAACGATCACCTCAACCGCACCGGCGCGACCTTCGCCGATACCACCGAGAGCCGGGCCCAGGCCCTCGACCGGGTGCTGAACGACCGCCTCTCGGCCCTGCAGGACACCCTCGCGCGCGGCGACATCCTGGCCGACCGGATCTCGCGCGACACCGCCGCCCTCACGGATTCCGTATCGGGCCGCCTGGAGGAGATGGACCGGGTCATCACGGTGCAGGGCAAGGCGGTCGCCGAGACCCTCGCCGAGCGGACTCGCGAGGCCAGCGCCATGGTGGAGAGCCAGCTCGGCGCCCTCGAGGAGCGCTCCGTGCGGCGCTCGGCCGAGATCGGCGAGACCTTCGCCAATCTCGTCGCCCAGATCGACGGCCACCTCGGCAGCCGTGCCACCGCCCTCAACGAGGCCCTTATCGTGCGCACCGCCGAGATGGGCCGCGTCATGGTCGAGAGTGGCCGCGACCTCGTGCAGACCCTCGACGCCCGGGCCGATACCATGGCGCTCGACATCGCGGCGCGCAGCGCCAGCCTCGGCGACATCCTCGGCGAGCGCACCGCCGAGATCGGCCGCCGCCTCGACGAACAGACCCTCGAACTCGCGCGCCGCCTCGACGAGGGCGCCGGTCGCTTCGATGCGGGCGTGCTGGGCCGCCTGGAGGCGATCGGGACCGCCTTGGAGGAGCGTAGCCGCCTCATCGAGGAATCCTTCGGTTCCCAGGCTTTCGAGGCGATCCGCCTCATCGAAAGCCGCACCCGCGCGGTGGACGAGGATCTCGCCAACCGCACACGCGAACTCGTGGACATGATCGTGGACCGGACCGGCGGCGCGAACGAGGCGCTGGACGGACAGGCCCGCGCGATCCGCGACGCCTTCGCGGCCCGCGCCGACGAACTCGTTCGCCTCATCGACGAGCGTACGGCGGCCATGGGCCACGAACTCGACGAGAAGGGCCGGGCCGTGTTCGGCGCCCTCGGTGGCCGCATCACCGAGCTCGCCCGCCTGTTCGACATCGGCAGCAACTCGCTCGGCAAGGTTCTGGAACAGCGCGGCGAATCCATCCTCGGCCGCCTGCGCGAAATGGTGACGGAGGCCGACCGCCAGCTCGGCGAGGGCGAGGGCCGCCTCGGCAACACCCTCGACCGCCGCACCGCGGACATCAGCTCCCTCCTCGACGAGGGCGTGCGCACCGTCCACCAGCTCCTCGACGACCGCACGGGCGAGATCCGCGCCCTGCTCGACACCCATGCGGGCGTCGTCAGCGCCGACCTCAAGGACCGGATCGCACCTCTGCACGAGAGCCTCGACCAACGCGGACGCGCCCTGGTCGACACCATCGCGGCGAGCCTCGGCAGCGCCTCGGAGGCGGTGGAGGCCCGCACGCGGGCCCTGGCGAGCCTCTTCGACGAGCGCATCGACCACCTCGACGAGGTCGTCGAGCGGCGCGGCAGCGGCCTGTCCGACGCGATGGAGGCGCGCACCCGCGCGCTCACCGAAACCCTCGACGAGCGCCTGAACGCCCTCGGCGAGATCGTGGACCAGCGCGGCGCCCGCCTCGTCGAGACCGTGGAGGACCGCACCCGCGCCCTGACCAACACCTTCGACCAGCGCGTCGGCATCCTCGACGAGCTGGTCGACCGGCGCGGCGAGCGTCTGGCCGAGACCGTGGATCACCAGGCCCGGCGCCTCGCCGAGACCTTCGACCAGCGCGTCGGAGCGCTCGACGAGATCGTGGAGCGTCGCAGCGGCGAGATGGCCGAGGCGGTGGACGCCCGCACCCGGGCCCTGGCACGCCTGTTCGACCATCGCATCAGCGTCCTCGGGCAACTCGTGGACGGCCGTGGCGCCCAGCTCACCGACGCCCTCGACAGCCGCACCGAAGCCCTGGGCGTCCTGTTCGACCAGCGCATCGGCGCCCTCGACGAGATCGTCGACGGCCGTGGCGCGCAGCTCGGCCAGAATCTGGAAGCGCGGTCCCAGGGCCTGCGCGCCCTGTTCGATGAGATCCTGTCGGCCCTCGACGGCCTGATCGACAGCCGCGCCGACGCCCTGACGGACCGGGTGGATGACCGGACGCAGCGCCTCGTCGCCCTGTTCGACGAGCGCCTCGGCGCCCTCGACCAGCTCGTCGATCACCGCACCGGCACCCTCTCGGACGAGGTCGATTCCCGGGCCCAGGCCCTGGTCTCCCTCATCGACACCCGGGTCGGCGCCCTCGACCGCGTGGTCGACGAGCGCGCGGGTGCGCTGCACAGCCAGGCCGAGACGGCCTCGCGCGCCATGGTCTCCCTGTTCGAGGAGCGGCTGCGCGGCCTGGACGGCTTCCTCGACGACCGCGCGGGCAACCTCGCGGCCGAGACCGAGGCGCGGACCCGCGCCCTGGTGGCGATCTTCGACGAGCGTCTCGCCGCCCTCGAAGCCCTCGTGGACGGACGCGTCGGTACCCTGGCGGACGGCGTCGCCGAGCGGACCCGCGACCTCGTCTCGGTCTTCGACGCCCGCATCCAGGGACTGGACGCGGCCATCGACGGACGCGCGGACCACTTGGCCGAGCAGACCGAGGCCCGCACCCGTGCGTTGGTGGGGATCTTCGACGAGCGGCTTTCCGCCCTCGAAGCCCTGGTGGACGGCCGCGCCGGCAGCCTCGCCGACCGCGTCGCCGAGCGGACGCAGTCCCTCGTCACGACCTTCGACGAGCGCCTGCGCGCCCTCGACGATGCCGTCGACCACCGGTCCGGTGCGCTGGCGGCACAGACCGAGACGCAGGTCGCGGCCCTGACGGGCTTCTTCGACGAGCGCCTGGGTAATCTCGAGCGCCTCGTGGACGGCCGCACCGGCACGCTCACGGAGCACGTCGAGGCCCGCACCCACGACCTGGCGACGGTCTTCGACCAGCGCCTGGCGGCCCTCGACAGCCTCGTCGAGGCGCGGGCCTCGGCCTTCGCCCGCACGATCGACACGCAGGGCACCGCCCTCGCGGAGGCCGTGGACGGCCGCGCGGCGGCGTTCACCAGCCGCATCGACAACCGCATGAAGGTGTTCGCCACCCTCGTCGCCTCGCGCGGCGATGCCCTCGCGACGGCCTTCGACGACCGCCAGGACGCCTATGCGGCCCTGGTCGACGAGCGCACCGCCACGATGCTCTCGGCCTTCGACGAGCGCGTCGGCCGCCACGCGGCCCTGGCCGAGGCCCATGCCCAGGCCCTCGCCGCCGCCCTCGACCAGCGCAACGAGGCCGTGGCCGCACTCATCGACAGCCGCAACGGCGCCATGACCGAGGCCTTCGACCGCCGCTCAACGGCGCTGGCCAGCCTCGTCGAGGCGCGCGGTCAGTCCCTCGCCCGCCGCCTCGCGGAGAGCGCGGAGACGATCACCCGCGCCATCGAGGAGCGCGGCGGCAGCCTCGTGGAGACCCTGGACGGGCGCGGCGACGCCGTGGTGACCGCACTGACCGACCAGTCCGAGCGCCTGCGGGCGATCGTGGAGGGGCCGGGCGCGCAGCTCGTCGAGGCCCTGGCCCTGCGTGGCGACGCCATCGAGCAGGCCCTGCGCGAGAGCGGAGCGCCCCTGGTCGAGGCGATCCAGGCGCGGACGGAGGCCCTGGCGGCCCAGTCCCGCGCCTCGGCCGAAGCCCTGCTGTCGGTTATCGACGGCGGCGCGTCCCGCGCCATCACCTCGCTCTCCAATGCCAACGAGCAGATGAGCCGTGAGCTCGTCTCGGTCGTGGAGCGTATCGATGGTGCCAACGACGCCCTGCGCAGCCTGCTCTCGGGAACGGGCGAGAATCTCGGCCGCATCGAGGCGGGCCTGTCCGGGCGGATCGCCGAGATCCGAGACGCGCTCTCGGCCGTCACCAGCGAGACGGCGCGGGCCAGCGCCGGGGTCGCCGAGCAGGTCGACCTCCTGAAGGGCGTGGCCGAGGGCGCCCTGCGGGATGCCGCCGACCTCGCGGCCTCCCTGGACGCGCGCGGCCGCACCCTGGGCGAGATCGGCCGCAGCCATGCCGGCACCCTCACGCAGGCCGCCGGCCAGCTCGAGGGCGCGGCCAACCAGCTGGAGGGCGCCGAAGGTCGCCTGTCCGAGCGCCTGGCGACCCGCGAGGCCGCCATCGCCGACGTGCTGTCGCGCATCGAGGAGCGCTCCGGCACCCTGGAGGCACAGACCGCCCGCTTCGACGCGACGATCGGCGAGACCTTGCGGGCGGCCGAGGAGCGGGCCCGTGCCCTCGGGACCACCCTCTCGGAGACCGCCGCCGGCGCCGGCGCCAGCGTCGCCCAGGCCTTCGAAGGCCTGCGCGCCGGGGCCGACAGCGAGAGCAACCGGACCGCCGAGGCGGTGCGGGCCGCGATCGAAGCTGCCTCCCAGCAGATGTCGGCCGTTCTCGAATCCGCCTCGGGCCGCTTCGGCGACTCGGTCTCGACCCTGCGCGAGATGGCGGCCGAGATCCGGCGCGAACTCGACGCCACCCGGGCCGATCTGCAGCGCGGTGTCCTGGAGATCCCCCGGGAGACCCAGGACGCCACCGGCGAAATGCGCCGCGTGGTCTCCGAGCAGCTGAAAGCGCTGGGCGAACTCTCGACCCTGGTCCAGCGCTCGGGCCGGGCCGTCGACGCGGTGGCACCCCAGGTCTCGGAGCCCCGGCGCCCCGAGCCCGCGAAGTCGGCGCCCGCCCCGGTCAAGGCCAATCCGGTGACCAACACCGCGCCTAAGCCCGCGCCTCAGGCGAAGACCGCCCCGGAGGCCAAGCCCGCGACCGAGGCCAAGCCCATGACCGAGGCCAAGCCCA
>NZ_JAIEOF010000334.1 GCF_019750675.1 Methylobacterium sp. | reverse complement strand
TCCTCACCGGTCCACCTCGCCGAACACGATGTCCAGCGTGCCGAGCACGCAGGACACGTCGGCCAGCATGTGGCCGCGGCACATCCAGTCCATCGCCTGGAGATGGGCGAAGCCCGGAGCGCGGATCTTGCAGCGGTAGGGCTTGTTGGTGCCGTCGGAGACGAGGTAGACGCCGAACTCGCCCTTGGGCGCCTCGACGGCCGCGTAGACCTCGCCCGCGGGCACGTGGAAGCCCTCGGTGTAGAGCTTGAAGTGGTGGATGAGCGCCTCCATCGAGCGCTTCATCTCGCGGCGGGGCGGGGGCGCGATCTTGCCGTCGGTCGCGGCGATCGGTCCTTGGCCGGGAGGCTCGCGCAGCTTGGCGCAGCACTGCTTCATGATCTTCGCGGATTCCCGCATCTCTTCCATGCGGATGACCTGGCGATCGTAGGTGTCGCCGTTCTTCCCCACGGGGATGTCGAACTCCATCTCCTCGTAGCACTCGTAGGGCTGGGATTTCCGCAGGTCCCACGGGATGCCGGAGCCGCGCACCATCACGCCCGAGAAGCCCCAGGCCATGGCCTCGTCCACGGTGACGATACCGATGTCGACGTTGCGCTGCTTGAAGATGCGGTTGGCCATGACGAGGTTGTCGAGGTCGTCGACCACCTGCAGGAAGGGGTCGCAGAACGCCTCGATGTCGTCGATCAGCGCGGGTGGCAGGTCCTGGTGGACGCCGCCGGGCCGGAAGTAATTCGCGTGGAGACGCGCCCCCGAGGCACGCTCGTAGAAGATCATCAGCTTCTCGCGCTCCTCGAAACCCCAGAGCGGAGGCGTGAGGGCGCCGACATCCATCGCCTGCGTGGTGACGTTGAGGAGATGGGACAGGATGCGGCCGATCTCGCAGAACAGGACGCGGATGAGCTGGGCGCGACGGGGCACTTCGAGCCCGAGCAACTTCTCGATCCCGAGGCAGAAGGCGTGCTCCTGGTTCATCGGCGAGACGTAGTCGAGCCGGTCGAAGTAGGGCGTCGCCTGCAGGTAGGTCTTGTGCTCGATCAGCTTCTCGGTGCCGCGGTGGAGCAGGCCGATATGCGGATCGACCCGCTCGACGATCTCGCCGTCGAGTTCCAGAACGAGGCGCAGCACGCCGTGCGCCGCCGGATGCTGGGGCCCGAAGTTGATCGCGAAGTTGCGGATGTTGTGCTCGGTCATGGCCTCGCTCCGCCGCTCAAGCCGACTTCTTCTCGTCGCCCGGGAGCACGTACTCGGTACCCTCCCACGGCGAGAGGAAGTCGAAGTTCCGGAATTCCTGGGTGAGCTTCACGGGCTCGTAGACCACGCGCGCCTCGTCCTGGTCGTAGCGGACCTCGACGAAGCCGGTGAGCGGAAAGTCCTTGCGCAGGGGGTGCCCCTCGAAACCGTAGTCGGTGAGCAGCCGGCGCAGGTCCGGGTGGCCCGAGAA
The DNA here is from genome assembly GCF_019750675.1 of Methylobacterium sp. Classification (GTDB taxonomy): domain Bacteria; phylum Pseudomonadota; class Alphaproteobacteria; order Rhizobiales; family Beijerinckiaceae; genus Methylobacterium. The sequence continues at coordinate 9,871 of NZ_JAIEOF010000334.1, read as the reverse complement.
CAGGATGCCGTAGAGATCGTAGGTCTCGCGCTCGAACCAGTTCGCGGCCGGGAACACCTCGATCACCGAGGGGACGGGCGTCTGGTCGTCCGTCTGAACCTTCAGGCGAATGCGGGTGTTATGGCGCAGCGAGAGCAGGTGATAGACCACGTCGAAGCGCTTCTCGCGGGCGGGGTAGTCGGCCCCGCAGATGTCGATGAAGCAGCGGAAGGCGCAGGCCGGGTCGTCGCGCAGGTAGGTCAGCGCGTAGACGATGTCGCTGGCCTGGACCACGAGGGTCAACTCGCCGAACGCGATTGCGCGGGAGACGATCGCGGGCCCGAGTGCGCCAGCGATGTGGTCGCCGAGGCGATCGAGGGCATCGGCGCCGGAAGCCGGCTTGGTGTGCGCGAGGATGCTGATGCCGTTGGTCATGCGGTGCGTCCTTCCTCAGCGCTCGATCGTGCCGGTGCGGCGGATCTTCTTCTGGAGAAGGAGCACGCCGTAGAGCAGCGCCTCGGCGGTGGGCGGGCAACCCGGAACGTAGATGTCCACCGGCACCACACGGTCGCAGCCGCGTACCACCGAGTAGGAATAGTGGTAGTAGCCGCCACCGTTGGCGCAGGAGCCCATGGAGATCACGTAGCGCGGCTCCGGCATCTGGTCGTAGACCTTGCGGAGCGCCGGGGCCATCTTGTTGGTGAGCGTGCCGGCGACGATCATCACGTCCGACTGGCGCGGGCTCCCGCGCGGCGCGAAGCCGAAGCGCTCGCAATCGTAACGCGGCATCGACATCTGCATCATCTCGACGGCGCAGCAGGCGAGGCCGAAGGTCATCCACATCAGCGAGCCGGTGCGGGCCCAGTTGATGAGGTCGTCCGTGGAGGTGACGAGGAAGCCGCGATCCGCGAGTTCGCTGTTGATCGACAGGAAGGTCGGGTCGTTGGCGCCCACAGGCAGGCCCGTATTGGGATCGATGATCCCCTTGGGGGCCGGTGCGATCGCCGGGGCGCGGGAGAGGTCGGGGCTGAAGGCCATCGGTTTCTCGGGATCAGGCTTCGGACGGTCGGACTTCGAGGATTGCGCGATTCGGGGGCGCTAGTCCCATTCGAGGGCGCCCTTGCGCCACTCGTAGACGAAGCCGACGGTCAGAACGCCGAGGAAGGCCATCATCGACCACATGCCGAACCAGCCGAGCTCCCCGAAGGTGATTGCCCAGGGAAACAGGAATGCGACTTCGAGATCGAAGATGATGAACAGGATCGCCACGAGATAGAAGCGGACGTCGAACTTCATGCGCGCGTCATCGAACGCATTGAAACCGCACTCGTAGGCCGACAACTTCTCAGGATCGGGGCTGTTATAGGCGACAAGGAACGGTGCCACGAGGAGCGCCACGGCGATGAACATCGACACGCCGATGAAGACGATGAGCGGCAGGTAATCTGCCATCAGGCCGGTCATGCTGGACCTCTCGTGTTCGCGGGCATGCGGGGCGCTCCGGGCAGGGCCGGACACATGGAATTGCTCCAATGCCAGACTGCACGGGCGCGAGGCTTAGACGAGCCCCCGAGGTGAAACAAGGGCGTCGTGCGTCGCACAATTCCAGGCATGCGGCTCAGGTAGTTCTCCTCTCGTTCCGCACAACACGACCGATCCGCGCAGGGAAAACGGCGGCCGGGTTCTTGAAGGACCGAGCGGCTGCCTGACTGGTATACCAGACCGCGCGAACCAGGGATATCGGGGACATCTGGGACGAAGTGTCAGGCGGGGCTGGCGGACCTCGAACCTCGGGAACCATAACCTTGGCCGCCTGTTTCGTTCATGTCCCACTCAGGCCGGATCGCGTTAGGTCGGCGCAACAATTCGACCTCACAGGAGACGCTTCGTGCGCATTGCTCAGATTGCTCCGCTCTCGGAGGCGGTACCCCCGAAGTTCTACGGCGGCACCGAGCGCGTGGTGTCCTGGATCACGGAAGAGCTGGTCCGCCAGGGCCACGACGTGACGCTGTTCGCGAGCGGTGATTCAGTGACTTCGGCCAAGCTGGCGGCCTGCACGCCGGAAGGTCTGCGACTCCTCGGCTACCGGGATCACACCGCGAGCCATCTCGCCATGCTGCACCACGTGCACAAGCGGGCGCACGAGTTCGATATCCTGCACTTCCACATCGACCTGCTTCAATATCCGATGTTCGAGGATCTGAACCACAAGTGCCTCACGACGATGCACGGTCGTCTCGACGTGCCGGATTTCATGCCGGTCTACCGGACCTTCACGGGCATGCCCCTGGTGTCGATCTCGGACAATCAGCGTGATCCGATGCCCGAGAATGTCAACTGGCTCTCGACCATCCATCACGGATTGCCGGCCCAGAACTGCCCGTTCTACCCGGAGGCCAAAGATCTAGACGGTAAGGGCGGCTACCTCGCGTTCCTCGGCCGCATCTCGCCGGAGAAGCGCCCCGACCGCGCCATCGAGATGGCGATCCGCTCGGGCGTGAAGCTCAAGATCGCCGCCAAGGTCGACAAGGCGGACCAGGATTACTGGGACGAGGTCATCGAGCCGATGATCCACCATCCCCTCGTCGAGTTCATCGGCGAGATCAACGAGGAACAGAAGAAGGACTTCCTCGGCAACGCCCTGGCGCTGGCCTTCCCGATCGACTGGCCGGAGCCTTTCGGCCTCGTCATGATCGAGGCCATGTCGGCCGGCACGCCGGTGATCGCCTTCCGCAACGGCTCCGTGCCGGAAGTCATCGCCGACGGCGTTTCGGGCGTCCTCTGCGACTCGATGGACGATGCCGTGGCGGCGGTCCACAAGGTCAAGACCATGAGCCGGGCCGGGGTGCGCAAGCACTTCGAGTCCCAGTTCACCGCCGAGTGCATGGTGCGCAAGTACGTCGCCGCCTACGAGCGGCTGCTCGCCGGCTCCGCCGACATCATCAAGCTGCCGCACGCGGGCGCGTTCTCCTCGCATTACGGCGAGTTGAACGGCTCGTCGCTGCCGTCGATCTCCGTCGCGGCCATGCCGGCCTGACGGCCGGCACGCCGGGCCTTCCGGCATCGCTCTTGCTCGGTGCCGGTACAGGCTGGCGCCGCAAGATTGCCGCACTACCTCTGCCTTTGAGGGCCGCCGCGCCGCAATTTTGCGACCGGCGGCCCTTTTCGATTCGACCCCCATCTCCGGAGACGCGCAGGCATGGCAGCGGACACTCTCAAGGCGACCTCCGAGACCGCGCCCGAGGCGCGGATTCCCCATGGCTTCCAGGACGCCGACGAAGTTCTGCCGCAGTATCATATCGAGGCGCAGACCTCGCTCGTGGAGCGCCCGCTGCGCTCGCTGAAGTACGGCGAGGCCTTCGCGGTCCTCGACAGTTACGGCGACATCGGCGTTCTGCCCGGGCCCGAGGGCCTCTACTTCCAGGACACCCGCTACCTCTCACGCATGCACGTCACCATCGAGGACCAGCGCCCGCTGCTGCTCTCCTCGGTGATGCAGGACGACAACGGCGCGCTGAGCGTCGACATGACGACGCCCGACATCCGCATCGACGCCCATGACGAGACCACGATTCCGCGCGAGCTGATCGCGATCGAGCGCACCAAGTTCCTGTTCCGGGGCGCCTGCTACGACCGGATCGGCCTGCGCAACTACGATTCGCGTCACTGGCACCTGAAGGTCGCCGTCACCTTCGACGCGGATTTCCGCGATCTCTTCGAGGTGCGCGGCATGGACCGTCCGGTGCGCGGCAAGCGCAGCGTGCAGGTGGCCAGCGAATCCGAGGTCCAGTTCCGCTATGTCGGCCTCGACGAGGTCGTGCGCACCACCAGCCTGCATTTTGGCCCGACGCCCAAGCACATCGAGCCCGGCCGGGCCGAGTTCGTCGTCTCCCTGCCGCCGGGCGGGCGCGCCTCGCTGTTCCTGCGGGTGGTGTTCGAATCGCACCGCGCCTTCACCAGCGCGCCGGCCGCCGAGCGCGTCGGCGAGGATGCGGCCGCCGGCCTGTCCCACGCGGCCGGCAGCACGGCCTCCGCGCGTCATCCGAAGGGCCTCGCCGAAGGCGTGATCTTCGCCCGCGCCTACCGCGATTCGCGCCGTGACCTGCGCCAGCTCACCGCCGGCATCACCACGATCATCTCGTCGAACGACCAGTTCAACGAGGCCGCCTGCCGGGCGACCGCCGACCTCTACATGCTGGCGAGCCGCACGCCGGAGGGCATCTACCCCTTCGCCGGCATCCCCTGGTACTCCACGGTCTTCGGGCGCGACGGCATCATCACCGCGATGATGGCCCTGTGGATCGACCCGAACTTCGGCAAGGGCGTCCTGCGCTACCTCGCCTCGACCCAGGCGAAGGCCGTCGATCCGGCCGCCGACGCGCAGCCCGGCAAGGTGCTGCACGAGACGCGGCGCGGCGAGATGGCGATGCTCGGCGAGGTCCCGTTCCGGCACTATTACGGCACCATCGACGGCACGCCGCTCTTCGTCATGCTGGCCTGGGAATACTATTCCGTCACCGGCGACCGGGACACCATCGCGGCGATCTGGCCGGCCCTGGAGCTCGCCCTGGAGTGGATGAACCGCTACGGCGACCGCGACGGCGACGGGTTCGTGGAATACGCCCGCGATACCGACAAGGGCCTGGAGAACCAGGGTTGGAAGGACAGCCACGACTCGATCTTCCATGCCGACGGCAACCTCGCCAAGGGGCCGATCGCCCTCTGCGAGGTGCAGGGCTACGTCTACGCGGCCAAGAACGGGGCCGCCAAGCTCGCCGCCCTGCTCGGCCACGACGACCTCGCCCACCGCCTCGGCCAGGAGGCCCGCGCCCTGCGCGAGCGCTTCGACGAGGCCTTCTGGTGCGAGGAGATCGGCACCTACGCGCTGGCGCTGGACGGCGAGAAGCGGCAATGTGCCGTGCGCTCGTCCAATGCGGGCCACGCGCTGTTCACCGGCATCGCCCTGCCGGAGCGGGCGGCGCGTGTGGCGGCCAACCTCCTGTCGAAGGACGGCTTCAACGGTTGGGGCGTGCGCACGATCGCCCGGGGCGAGGCCCGCTACAACCCGATGTCCTACCACAACGGGTCCATCTGGCCGCACGACAACGCGCTGATCGCCCTGGGGCTCGCCCGCTACGACCTCAAGCCGGAGGCCGCGCGCATCTTCCAAGGCATGTTCGACACGGCCCTCTACCAGGAACAGAAGCGCTTGCCGGAGCTGTTCTGCGGCTTCATGCGGCGCCACCAGCGCGGACCCGTCTCCTACCCGGTGGCCTGCTCGCCACAGGCCTGGGCGGCTGCCGCCCCCTTCGCGTTCCTGGCGGCTTGCCTCGGCCTGGAGATCGACCACGACCGCAACCGGGTCCGCTTCCGCAACCCAATCCTCCCGTCCTTCCTCGACGGGGTCTCGATCTTCAACCTGAAGCTCGGCACCTCACGGGTGGACCTGCGCCTGCAGCGCTACGGCGAGGACGTCACGGTCAACGTCCTGCGCCGGACCGGAGACGCGCAGATCTCGCTGCTGAAGTGAGGACGACGCCTCGAGCCGGGGTCCGGGCGAGGCCTGAGATCCCGGCGGCGAGGCCACGCCTCTCCCCTCCCCCACCGGGGAGGGGCCAGAGGGTCAGGAGGGGTGCCGCCGCGTCCCCACCCAGCTCGACAAACGAAAAACGCCGCCCTCCCGAAGGAGGACGGCGCGTGGCGTCGAATGCGACCTCGGAGAGCGCCGCGTCAGCGCGGCGCCAGGATCATGATCATCTGGCGGCCTTCGAGCATCGGCTCGCTCTCGACCTTGGCGATCTCCTGGGTCTCGTTCTTGACCCGCTCCAGCAGGCGCAGGCCGATATCCTGGTGGGCCATCTCGCGGCCGCGGAAGCGCAGAGTCACCTTGACCTTGTCGCCCTCCTCGAAGAACCGGATCACGGCCTTCATCTTCGTGTCGTAGTCGTGCTTGTCGATACCGGGCCGGAGCTTGATCTCCTTGACCTCGACCGTCTTCTGCTTCTTGCGCGCTTCGTTCTGCTTCTTCTGCTCGTTGAAGCGGAAGCGGCCGTAATCGAGGAGCTTGCAGACGGGAGGGACGGAGTTCGGCGCGATCTCCACGAGATCGAGGCCGGCTTCCTCGGCCATCGCGATGGCGTCGAAGAAGGCGACGACGCCACGGTTCTGCCCGGTATCGTCGATGAGCTGCACTTCGCGAACGCCACGGATATCCCGGTTGGCGCGCGGCCCGTCCTTCTGCGGGGCCGGCATAGCTCTCATTGGTCTACGAATGGCTTTGATCTCCTGATGAAACGACGAAATGGCAGCCCACGAATCCCAACCTCACTCGAGGTTGATCCTGGCCACCCGCCGCGCACGAAATTCGGTGCGACACCTTGACTGAACTCTCGCCCAAGTCAACACGGCCGATGGGCTTTGGTTCAAACGCCGCGGCACTTCTCCGGCTCAGGAGCGGAGCGCCCGGCTGGCGATGAGGTCGGCGTAGACGGCCAGCGTCTCCCCGACCATGCCCTCAAGGGAAAAATGCGCCTCCACATGCGCGCGCCCCCGCCGGGTCATGGCATCGCGGGCGCTGGCGCCGAGGCTAAGGGCCTCCGCGAGGGCGTCCGCCAGGGCGGCGGCATCCCCGGGCGGCACGCGCCAACCCGTCCGTTGGGCGGCCGGCACCTCGGGCGGGGCCAGGACGGTCTCCGGCACGGCGCCGAGATCCGAGACCACGACGGGCGTCCCGAGCGCCTGGGCCTCCACCGCCGATCGCCCGAAGGCCTCGGGCTCCACCGAAGGCACCGCCACCACCGAGGCCGCGCGGAACGCCGCCGGCATGTCGGTGCAATGCCCGACCCGGTGCACGATGCCGGACAAGCCGCGCGCGGCGATGAGGGCGTCGAGCTCGCGCTCGTAGGCCACCCGGCCCTGCGGATCCCCGGCCAGCACCACGGCCACGTCGGACAGCCCCCGGTCGCGCATCAGGGCCGCCGCCTCGATGAGCACCCGCTGGCCCTTCCATCCGGTGAGCCGGGCGGCCAGCAGCACCACGCGCTCATGGGGCGCCACGCCCCAGGCCCGGCGCAGCGCCTCGACCCGGGCCGGGGGGACCGCCCCGGGGGTGAACAGGGCGAGGTCGGTGCCGCGATGGATCACCCGGACCCGGTCGCCCGCCTGCTCGGCGTGCAGGCTGCGGATCAGGTCCGCCGTATAGTGCGAGTTCGCGATGACCACGTCGCCGCGCGCCATCACGGAATTGTAAAGGACCTTCACGCCGGTACGGCCGGAATAGCTGCCGTGATAGGTGGTGACGAAGGGCAGCTTCAGGCGCCGTGCCGCGCCCAGCGCCACCCAGGCGGGGGCCCGCGACCGGGCATGGACGATCTGCACGCCCTCGCGGCGGCACAGGCGCGCGAGGCGCCCGACGTTCAGCGCCATGGCGAGCGGGTTCTTCGAGGCCGCCGGGAAGGGCAGCCAGATGCCGCCCTTGGCCTGAAGCTCGCCGACGAGGCGTCCGCCCTCCGTCGCGACCAGAGCCCGGGCCCCGGCGGCGGCCAGGGCGGCGGCGACGTCCACGGTGGTGCGCTCGGCCCCGCCCGCGTCCAGTTCGGGGATGATCTGCAGGATGGTGGCGCCGGAGAGCGGGACCCGATCGCTCGGGAAGCCGCCGCGAACGTCGCCGCTCACGAGATCGACCTCGGGACGACGGGGTGCGGGAAGATGGGGTTCGGGCTGCCGTCCCGAGCGTCGCGGTGTCCGTCTGGGTGGTCGGTCATGGCCGTGAGCTTGAACGCCGCGCTTTACGGCCGGGTAAACGAAATGCGAAGCCGTTGCTTCAAGTTCGATGCAACGCGGCGCAAGGGTTAAGGAATGGCTGAGGTCCCGAACGAGGCCCCCGAGTTCGTCACGGTGGGCGACGGTCCGAAGGCCCGGCGGATCGCGGTGCGGCGACGGGCCGGGGACGGGCCACCCCTGGTCTGGCTCGGAGGCTTCCGCTCCGATATGGGCGCCACCAAGGCAATGACCCTGGACGACTGGGCGGCGCGCCACGGACGGGCGCTCGTGCGGTTCGATTATACCGGCCACGGCGAATCGGAGGGGGTGTTCGCGCAGGCCACGATCTCGACCTGGCTCGCGGACGCCCGCGCGGTCATCGCCGCCCATGCGTCCGAGCGCCCGATCCTGGTCGGGTCTTCGATGGGTGGGTGGATCGCCTGCCTGTTGGCCCGGGCGCTCGCGCGCGACGGGCTGCCGGCGCCGTCCGGCCTCGTGCTGATCGCCCCGGCCCTCGACTTCACCGACACCCTGATGTGGACGCGCTTCACGCCGGAGATCCGGGAAACAATCGAGCGCACGGGGGCCTGGATGCGGCCGAGCCAGTACGACCCGAACCCCGTCCCCATCACCCGCGACCTCATCGCGGACGGGCGGACGCACAACCTGCTCGGAGCGCCCTTCGATCCCGGCTGCCCGGTGCATATCCTCCAGGGCATGGACGACCCGGATGTGCCCTACACGCACGCCCTGAAAGTGGTGGAGTGCCTGCCGGCGGCCGGGACGATCCTCACCCTGATCGCCGATGGGGACCACCGCCTCTCGCGGCCGCAGGATCTGGCGCGGCTGCTCGGGGCGGTGGCGGAGATCTAAGCAGGTGCGCCTTGGCAAGCCAACGCTTCACCCTGCTGAGCTCTCTGATGCGTCGCAGATTTCAGGCGCAAAACCGGCAACCGCTTTTGCGAAACCGGCCTAGTGAAGGCTGACCGTGTGGAGGTCGTTGGCGGCCGCGTTGGCCACGATGGCGTCCCGGGAATCCGCGAGCAGGATCGGTGCGCCGCTGGCGGACAGGAGGGCGAACAGATCGAGACCCGGGCTGAGATCGGGGGCCTGGGGAAAGATGCGCTTCACCTCGTCCGAGCTGATCGGCCGCACGTAGGCGATGTGCCCCTCGCCGAGGGCCGCGAGATCGGCCACGTTGAATTCCGCCGGATCGAGATCGGCCTGCGTGATCGGGTTGATGCTGAAGTCGGTCATGAACTGCCCTCCTTAGTGGCAGAGCGGTACGCCGAAACCTGTTTCCGGCGGTTTCGAGAAAGCCCGTGAAAGCCCGGCAATTCAGGCCTCGTCGCGGGACGCGATGGCGATCTTGCGGACGATCCGGTCCGGCTCCGGCCGGGTCAGATCGATGGAGAGCAAGCCGTTCGAGAGGTCGGCGCCCATCACCTCCATGCCGTCCGCGAGCAGGAAGGCCCGCTGGAACTGGCGCGCGGCGATGCCGCGATGGAGGAACTGACGCGACTTGTCGTCGATCTGCCGTCCACGCACGACGAGTTGGCTCTCCTCCAGCATCACGTCGAGCTGGTCACGGGTGAACCCGGCCACCGCGAGGGTGATGCGGAGGCGCTCGGGCTCGTTCTCCGTGCGCGCCAGCCGCTCGATGTTATAGGGTGGATATCCGTCGTTGGCGGCCTTCGACACGCGATCGAGGGCCTGCTCGATCTCGTCGAAGCCGAGAAGAAACGGGTGTCCAAACGGAGAGGGCCGAGTCGTCACGAACGCATGTCCTTCCAGCGAAGCCCGAAACGAGAGCGAGGCACTTCAGCAAGGCACTGTGGTGATCGGGGCCCGCCTGCGCAGCACCCCTGCCGGAGGCTTCCCACCGGTCACCGCGATATGGAGGCGGGAACCGACCGCATCAAGGGTTCGCGGCGGCGGGTCCCCGCCGGCCCGAGCGAACCCCCTGCCGGACCGGGATTATTCGGCAATCTTGTTCGGGAGATTTTGCCAGAGGCGAAGCTTAGCCGGACAGGGGCTCTCAGTAACAGTTTGGAATTCCTCTGATATTCGGCACTGACCTTGATCTGCGCAGGCCACCTCGGATATGCCCAGCGCGCATGATGCGTCGCGG
>NZ_JAIEOF010000283.1 GCF_019750675.1 Methylobacterium sp. | reverse complement strand
CTGCATCGGCGTCACGAAGATGTCGCCCTTGTGCCGGACCAGCATGCTCTCGGCCTTGACCAGCGACTGCGCCCAGGTCTGGCCCTCGCGCTTGCAGGAGCAGTTCGGGGTGAAGCTCGTGCGGAACTTGAAGGCGTTCGGCAGGGCCGTGTAGGCGCGGCTGCCCTTCAGGGTGGCGGCGTGCTTCAGGGCCTCGTCGCCGAAGGGCATGGAATAGGCCGCGGCCTCGGTGCCGGGGCAGAGGGCCTGGCAGAGCTCGTCGGCGCCCTCGCGGCCGTCGGGCAGGTTCGTCATCGGGAAGTAGGCGCCGTCGCAGCTGCGCACGCAGATCACCTGAGCGCCGCCCCGCGCCCGCCTCTCGCCGGGGGGGCCGTCCGCGGCCTGGATGACGCTGCGGCTCGCCGGATCGGTGCAGGCGGCGGCGATCGCCTCCGTGAGTTGCCGGCGGCGCGCGGCCGTGACCTCGCCGTTCTCGGCCCCGTAGCCGGCGTTGAGGGCGCGGATGCGCTGCTCGACGGCACCGCATTGCGGGGGCCGCGAATCGAAGAACAGGAACCGCCCGCCCTCGCAGTTCAGGGTGCGGTAATAGGCGTTGAGGCGCCCGATCTCGTTCTGCAGGGCCCGCGCCGTGCTGGCGCCGTCACTGAGGCCGGCGAGTTCGGAACGGTAACGCAGGCAGGCGGAGGTCTGCGCCTCGGCGGCGCCCAGCATCGCCAGCGCGGCGAGGGGCCCGGCGAGGGAGCCGGCAAGCACCCGGACGAGCGTGCGGATCGGAACGGGGATCAGCGGCATGACCTGATTGCGCGGGGTGGGGACGGGGACGGGCGGGGCGCGCCGCGCGGCGAACCGGGAGCGGGCGGCGAAGCGGGTCAACACAAGTTTATTAGCGACCCTCGCGCGGCAGCGACACCCTTCCCACATGCGCCCGGGACCAACGTGAGGGGAATGATACGATGATGTGGCTTCGGGGTCTCACAGCCGGCGCGCTGGCTCTGGGAATGGGAATCGCCGCACCGGCGGCGCGGGCGGACGATGCGGACCGCATCTTCGACAAGTCGACGGTCTGGCGCCCGCTGACGCCCAACGACAAGCTGGTGGTCTACGGCATCGACGACCCGTCCGTGGCGGGGGTCGCCTGCTGGTACACGCAGCCGGAGAAGGGCGGCATCAAGGGCACGCTCGGCCTCGCCGAGGACGTCTCCGACATCTCGCTGGCCTGCCGCCAGGTCGGCCCCGTGCAGTTCAAGGGCAAGTTCAAGCAGGGCGAAGTGGTGTTCAGCGAGCGTCGCTCGCTGATCTTCAAGTCCATGCAGATCGTGCGCGGCTGCGACGCGCGGCGTAACACGCTGATCTACATGGTCTATTCGGACAAGGTGATCCAGGGCTCGCCCAAGAACTCCACCTCGGCCGTGCCCCTGATGCCCTGGGGCACCGAGCCGCCGCCGCGCTGCGACGCCTTCATGGAGAAGTAGTCGATTGAGGGTCCGGGCCGTCCCCTCGGACGGCTCGGGACCGGTCAATCCTGGCAGGTGATCCGGATCGGGCGCTCGGCGGGCTTGACCACCGGGGGCGCGGGAATCGCACCGGTATACTCGTCCTGGGCGGCGACGCCGAAGGAGCCGGCCGAGGCGAAGCCCTGTGCCTCGCACCAGGCATTGGCCACCACCTGGCCGCAGGCGCTCTCGCCGTTGGTGAGGCAGTCGCCGACGCCGTAGCCCTCGCTCGAGGGGATGAGGAACGTCTTCTCGATCGCGGCGGGCGCCCTTGCGGGGCTCTCGCCGTCGCCGGTCGCGAAGGCCGGGGCAAGGGAAACCTGGGCGGTCAGGGCGAGGGCGAGGAGAGCGCCGAAGTTGGCGGCCGCGCGGCGCATGGGCAGAACCTTGCTGATGACGGGGGCATGGGTAGCGAAAATCTCGGAGGGTCGGGTTAACAAACCCTTTCGTCCGAGGACCGTTTTCGAGGAAAGCCGGTCCGGCGTCGTTCTCGAATTGCTCATGGTTTTGGAGTAGCCCAGGAACCACCGCCGGGCCGTCGCCTCCGCGCAACAGGGTGCGGGGCGGAACGCGGCGGCGATGTGGCGGACGGTTCGGTCTGCCGCCGCGAAAGCCGCGCGAAACCAAGGCGCTGCGGTGATCCAGGAACGCGCGGGCAGGCGGATGCCCGCGTCGGCTGAGGGAAGTTTGATGGCCTCGATGTTGCGGCTCTACAACACGCTGACCCGCGAGAAGGCCGCCTTCGCGCCCATCGATCCGACCCATGTGCGGATGTATGCCTGCGGCCCGACGGTCTACGACGCGGCCCATATCGGCAACGCCCGGCCGATCATCGTCTTCGACCTGCTCTTCCGCCTGCTGCGTCACCTCTACGGCGAGGCCCACGTCACCTACGCGCGCAACGTCACGGACGTGGACGACAAGATCAACGCGCGCGCGGCCGAGCACGGGATCACCATCCGCGAACTCACCGACGGGACGCTCGAGGCCTTCCACGCCGACATCCGCGCGCTCGGCGTGCTGATGCCCGGGGACGTGAACGTGGCGGGCGAGCGCCCGCGCTTCGTCGAGCCCCGCGCCACCGACCATATCGGCGAGATGCACACGATCATCGATCGCCTGGTGGCGGCCGGCCACGCCTACGTGGCCGCCGGGCACGTGCTGTTCGATGTGCCCTCGATGCCCGATTACGGCGCCCTCTCGAAGCGGCCGCTCGACGAGATGGAGGCCGGCGCCCGCGTCGAGGTCGCGCCCTACAAGCGTTCGCCCCTCGACTTCGTGCTCTGGAAGCCATCCAAGCCCGGCGAGCCCGCCTGGCCCTCGCCCAGCGGCATCGCCGAGCCAGGGCGCCCGGGCTGGCACATCGAGTGCTCGGCGATGTCCTGGAGGCATCTCGGCGAGCGCTTCGACATCCATGCCGGCGGCATCGACCTCATCTTTCCCCACCACGAGAACGAGGTGGCGCAGTCGCGCTGCTGCTTCGGGACGGACGTGATGGCCAATGTCTGGCTGCACAACGGCTTCCTCCAGGTGGAGGGGGAGAAGATGTCGAAGTCGCTCGGCAACTTCATCACCATCCGGGACGTGCTCAAGGACTGGCCGGGCGAGGTCGCGCGGCTCGCCATGCTCAAGACCCATTACCGCCAGCCCATCGACTGGACCCTGCGCGGCCTCGAGGAGGCCGCCCGGATGATCGAGCGCTGGTACGGCCTCGTCGGCGACACGCCCCCCGCGCCGACGCTCCCCGAGACCGTGCTGGAGCCGCTGCTCGACGACCTCAACACGGCCGCGGCGCTGGCCGAACTCCACCGACTCGATGATCCGGCCGCGCTCAAGGCCGGCGCGAACCTCCTCGGGCTGCTCACGCAGACCAAGTCGGCCCGCGAGCAGGGCTCGATCCAGGCGGCCGGCATCGACGTCGCCCGCGTGGAAGCCCTGATCGAGGCCCGCCGCGCGGCCCGCGCCGCCAAGGACTGGGCCGCCTCCGACCGGGTCCGCGACGAGCTCCTGGCGATGGGCATCGCCGTCAAGGACGGCAAGGCGGGCACGACCTGGAGCGTGGTGTCCTGAGACGCGTCGCGGCCTGGAGCGAGGAGACCCCATGACGGCGTCGAGCGAGGAGGACGTGGCGGGGCTGACGCGGATCGGGCGCATCGTCGCCGACACGCTGGAGGCGATGGGCCGGGCCATCGAGCCCGGCATGACCACGCGGGAGCTCGACGGGATCGGCCGTGCCTTCCTGGAATCCGCCGGCGCCCGGCCGGCCCCGGAGCTGGCCTACGGCTTTCCCGGCGCGACCTGCATCAGCGTCAACGAGGAGATCGCGCACGGCATCCCGGGGGAGCGCCGGATCGGCCCGGGCGACCTCGTCAACATCGACGTCTCCGCCGAGAAGGACGGCTACTTCGCCGACACGGGCGCCTCCTTCGCGGTGCCGCCGGTGACGCGGGCGGTGGAGCGGCTCTGCAAGGACGGGCGCCGGGCGCTCTGGGCGGGCCTGCGCGCGGTGGGCGCCGGCCGGCCGCTCGCGGGCATCGGCCAGGCGGTGGGCAGCTTTGCCCGCAAGAACGGCTACACGCTGGTGCGCAACCTCGCCAGCCACGGGGTCGGCCTGTCGCTGCACGAGGAGCCGACCGCCATCGCGACCTGGCCCGACGCCTCCGAGCGCCGGATCATGACGGAGGGGCTGGTCTTCACGGTCGAGCCGTTCCTGTCCCTGGGGGCCGACTTCGCCGAGGACGGCGACGATCCCTGGACCCTCTACAGCCGGCCCCGGGCCCTCACGGTGCAGTACGAGCACACCGTGATCGCCACGCGCAACGGCCCGCTGGTCCTCACCATGCCGCGGGCCTAAGCAGGTTTCGCAAAAGCGGTCGCCGGCCTTGCGACCAAAACCTGTGACTTATCAAAGGTCTAACCAGGGCGAAGCGTTGGCTTGCCAAGGCGACCCTGCTTGGAGCGCATTCCGACGCAGCGGAAACCGGTTCGTCGCGAACAGGCGCGGCAAAACGAGGTCCGTCAGGTCAGCCATGTTCCGACGAACGACAGGGACGCCGTGTAAAGGGGCGCGCCCAGCGTGTCCCTGACGACGACGGTGTAGTTGCGATGGTCGCCGTCGCGGGGGACTTCGTCGGCGGCGATGGCCGGCAGCACCCGCTTGGCCTCGACGGTCGCGGCAGCCGCACTGGCACATTCGATGCCGTGGGCGTCACGTTGGACTTCGGCGCCGTCGTGAATGTCGAAATAATAGCGCGGCAAAATGGTCTCCACACATAGAAGGCGGGAGCACATCCGTCTCTCAAGCGCGGAATGCCGAAAACACGGCCGCGACATTTCGCATGTAGAGCATCTTGGCGCCGCGCGCCCTTTTTCCATTCGTCGCACCGTGACACGCGATGACGGTTCTTGGCGGACCCTGCTCCGCAAACACAGGGCATCGTCGATGGATATCGACGGGTCGGATGCGGTGGTGCGGATGATGGGCGCCGTCGCTGTGGCGTAAGCTCGGGTCGGTGAGACGGGCCGCCCCCGCGGGGCTCAAACCCTCGAGCCCGCGATCCGCCGCGGCAGGAGCCGGGCGGATCGGACGGCAGGCCGGGTCCGGTACCGCCCCGGACCCGGCCCCGGGCGTCTGCCAGTCAGTAGCGGTAGCGCAGGCCTCCGTTGACGGCAAAGTCGTCGCCGTTGGCGCGGGCGAAGGTGGCCGCGCCGTTGATCATCCCGCTCAGGCCCCCGCCGAGGTCGATGCTGAGGCCGGCCGCCACCTTGCCGTAGGTGCCCCCGTCATAGCCCCGGATCGCGGTGGCGATCGGCAGGGTCAGGGCGTAGGTCTGGGCCGTGGTGATGGTGCGCAGCTGGCCCAGGAAGTCGTGCTCGGCCGTCAGGTTGACGAAGGGGCTGAGCACGCGCTCGCCGAAGGCGACGGGCAGGCGGACCTGGAGGCCGGCGCCCCCCGTCAGGCCGTCGCGCGCCTGGCGTCCCACCGCCTGGGTCAGCAGGGGGTCGCCCTGCTCCCGGTAGGCGTCGATCCAGGTATGGGCGTAGGTCAGCGTGCCCACGGGGCCGACCCGGACCGCGCCAAGGTCGAACAGGTAGGCCGCCTTGGCCGCCACCAGCAGGGTCTCGGCCCGCGGCGTGGCGCTGAGGCGGTCGAGGAGCCCGGCGCGGGAGACGGCGAAGTCGTTGAAGCCGTAGCCGACCACGAGGTCGGCGAACCAGTCCGGCCGGTTCAGGGAGGCGAAGCCCGCGAACTGGTAGGTGTCCACGTCGATCCGGGTGGCGCCGAGCGCGCCCAGGCTCGTCAGGTTGGTGCTGGCGTTGCTGTAGTTGAAGGCCGCCCCCAGCAGCAGGTCGGGCCGGGCGCGGTACTCGGCGCCCACCGTGACGCTCGGCGCCTCGTAGTCGAAGCCCGGCGCCCCGACGCGGCGCTCGCGGCTGCCGTTGGCGTAGCCGCCCTCGGCGAACAGGGAGACGGGGTTGCCCAGAAGCACCGCCATGGGCACCGGCGGGGCCGCGCGCCCCGGCAGGTCGGCCGTGTAGGCGGCCGGCACCAGGGCAGGAGTGTTCTGCGCCCGGTAGGCGTCGAGGCGCAGCAGCAGGCTGTTGCCGAAGGCCCGCGCGCTCACGTCCGCGATCTCCCCCTGCGGCGCGATCGTGTACGGCGCGATCAGCTGGTTGGCGATCGCGAGGGACATGATGTCGTGGTAGCGGTAGGTCCAGTGCAGGCCGTCGTAGCTCAGGAACGAATTCTGCTGCGCGAAGGTCAGGCTGGTGCAGGCCTTGCCGAAGTTCGCCTGCGCGTTCCCCAGGCAGGAGACGTTGGCGCCGACGCCCTGGGGCGAGAAGCCGTAGGCGGTTGGGTTGGCGCGGATCTGGTTCACCAGCATGTCGAAGTCGAAGTAGTGGATGTTGGCGCCGTACTGGTTGTGCAGCGCCGTCAGGCTGGCGATCGAGTCCGCGTTCACCCGCTGCGTGGCCTCCGTCAGCAGGGCCGGGTCGCCGGTTCGCGTATAGTTGGCGAGCTTCCCGAAATCCGACATGCCGAGGAACATGATGTTCCGGGCGCCGAGCTGCAGGTCCTGGCGGATCATCTCGTTGTTGTAGAACCCGTAGTCCCGCACGCGGGCGTCCAGGATCGCCCGGCTCGTGACGTTGTTGAAGTCGTTCACGCCGAGCCAGTGCACCACGAGATCGTTGGGCGCGTAACCGCCGTAGGTCTGCTTGAACTGCTCGATCTGCGGCTGGAACGTGCAGTTCACCTTGAGCGTGCAGCCGACGGGGCTGCCGAGCAGGCCGGTCTGCGTGGTCGCGCCGCCATCGGCGAAATCGGTTCCGGGCGGGAAGGTGTTGCCGCGCCGGAAGCTGCCGCCGATCTGCGGCGAGAGCAGCTCGATGTACTGGTAGGGCGTGTTGCCCGCGATGCCGGTGGGTGAGCCGGGATCCCGCTGCAGGGGCGCGTTGCGGGTGTTGGTGGAACTCGAACCGTAGCCGAAGACCCGGCCGAAGCCGGTGACGGCGGCGATCTCAGGACGCGCCCGCCCGCCGTTCGGGATCGCATCCGGGTAACCGTAGGACACGGCCACGTCGGGCGTCGGGTTCAACCCGAGCACCTGCGCGTGGAGCGGAGTCGCGAGGGCGCACGCCACCCCCGCCGGTACGAGCACCTTGCCGAACACACTCATCGCAGCCTCCCCGCGCTTATGCAGTATGATGCTACGTCCCGCGCAATGATTCCGATGTCACCGAAAATCCTCACCTGCGTATAAATAGGACTCTTTCAGCGGCTCATGCGCATGCGCACATGGAATAAATCCGCTTATCGGCATGCAAAGCCCATCGTACAGCCGGAACGGCAGTAGCTGCGGAAAGAGTCCGCCGGGCGGGGGCGGACCCTGGAGAGTGGCGTGGCGATGCAGGATCGTTCATGCACGCAGCCAGTCGAAGCCGGACACCCGAGCGCCGCATGACCAGCCACGTCGAGGGGCGCGAACTCCTCTCAGACCGCATCCGCAACGTGCTGACGGACGCGATCGCGTCCGGTGCGCTCGCCGCCGGCGTGACGATCGACGAGCAGCAGATCGCCGAGCGGTTCGGCGCCTCGCGGACGCCCGTGCGCGAGGCGCTCCGGCAGCTCGCCCTGAACGGACTCGTGGAGGTTCGCCCGCGCCGCGGCGTCGTCGTGACGCCGGTGACGCCTGAGCGGATCATGGAGATGTTCGAGGCGACGGCGGAGATCGAGGCCCTGTGCGTGCGCATGGCGACCCACCGCATCCGGCCGCTCGAACTCAGCGCCCTGATGGACCTGCACCGGCGCGCGGCCCCGGCGGCCCGGGACGGTGACTACGACGCCTATGACGGGCTCAACCGGGCCTTCCACGAGACCCTCTACCGGAGCACGCTGAACGGCTTCCTCGCCGAGCAGGCGCTGGCGATCCGCACGCGGCTCTCCGCCTTCCGACGCACCCAGCTGCGCCACGAGGCGCGCATCCACCGCTCGCACGACGAGCACGGCGAGATCCTCGCGGCGATCGCCGAAGGCGACGGGGACGCCGCCGCCGGGCGCATGCGGGCCCACATGCTGAACGCCGCCGGCGCCCTGCGTCTGTACATCCTCCAGCACGGATGACGGCTTGCCCGAGCGATGCGCCGGCCCACCGAACCACGGGGAGAACCAGTAGACCGACGGCCGTGCTCGATGCAGAATTCATCCGTGCGGGGGTGAGCGACGCGTTTCCTGTGCTGGTCTGATTTTTGCAGGAATTCGACACCGGACGTCCTCGAACAGCGTCTCGATCGTTCTGACCTGTCGACAAAGTGAGCAATGACGATCCAAGCGCAGGCGGCCCCCATCGAGGATACCTTCGGGCCACCGGCAACCCTCGATCGCGCGTATCGCCGCATCACCCTGCGGCTTCTGCCGTTCCTGATGGTCCTGTGGATCCTGTCATGGATCGACCGCGTCAATATCGGCTTCGCCAAACTGCAGATGCTGAGCGACCTCAAGTTCAGCGAGACCGTCTACGGCATCGGCGCGGGGATTTTCTTTCTCGGCTACTTCATTTGCGAAGTTCCGAGCAACCTGCTGCTCGAATACATCGGCGCCCGCAAGACCATCGCGCGGATCACCTTCCTGTGGGGGATCTGCTGCGTGGCGATGATGTTCGTCACCACGCCCGCGTTCTTCTACGTGCTGCGGTTCTTTCTCGGGGTCTTCGAGGCCGGGTTCTATCCCGGCGTGATCCTGTACCTCACCTACTGGTACCCCACCGAACGGCGCGCCAAGGTATTCGGCCTGTTCATGTCGGCGTCCGCTTTGGCGGGCGTCATCGGCGGCCCGCTGGCGGGCGCCATCCTCAACGGCATGAACGGCGTCAACGGCTGGGCCGGCTGGCAGTGGGTCTTCCTGCTGGAGGGCATCCCGTCGATCCTCGCGGGCGTCGTCACGTTGTTCTACCTGACCGATCGCCCAGCCAAGGCCAACTGGCTCACGCCCGCGGAGAAGGCCCTGGTCGAGGCGGATCTCGCCCGCGACGCGGCGGCCCTGGGCCCCCGCGAGCACGGGATCCTGGCGTCCCTGAAGGACGCGCGCGTCTGGCAGTGCATCGCCATCTTCTTCTGCATCATCACCGCCAATTCGGCGCTCACCTTCTTCGGGCCGAGCGTGGTGCGGGAGGCCGGCTACACCGATCCGCTCACGGTCGGGTGGATCATGTCGGCGGCCTATCTCTGCGGCGGCGCGGGCATGATCCTCAACGGCCGTCATTCGGACCGCACCGGGGAGGCACGGCTGCATTGCGGCATCCCGGCCTCGATTGGCGCGCTGGCCATCGCGGCCGTCGGCGTCCTGATCCCGTCGAATCCGGTCCTGGCCATGCTGGCCCTCACCGTGGCGATCGTCGGCACGATGAGCGCGATCCCGGTGTTCTGGCAGATTCCGGGCCGCTTCCTCGCCGGCTCGGCGGCAGCGGCCGGCATCGCGCTGATCAACTCGGTCGCCAACCTCGCGGGCTTCGGAGCACCGGCCGCGATGGGCTACCTGCGCGAGCACACCGGTTCGGCCTCCACCGGCCTCTACCTGGTGGCGGTCTTCGAGGCGGCCACGCTTCTGCTGATCCTGCGCTTCATTCCCCCAGCCACGCCGGCGCTGAAGCACCGGGCCGAGGCGCGCGCGGCCCACGAACAGGCCTGAGGCGGACCACGCGCGAGACCCTATCGGACAAGACACCGGGACACGACACCGAGCCAAGACCCCGGAACGTTGCAGGAGTTCGCTTTGGATCGACATGCCTTGACACGCCGCAGCCTCGTCGGCGCCGGCCTCGGCGGCGCCGTGATGGCCGGCACGGCGCCGGGTGCCCTCGCGCAGACGAGCCCGGCACCCGGTGCCCCGCCCAAGCCCGGGACGCTCACCACGGCGCCGTCCTCGCAGATGGGCCTGTCTCCACGCCTGACGATGCATGCCATCGACAACTTCCACGGCACGCCCGGCGCCGGCATGGCCTGCGATCTCTCGATCCGGGAGGGCGACACCTATCGGCTGATCAAGACGGTGACGACCGCGCCGACCGGCCGGACCGCGGAACCGCTGCTGGTCGACGACGCCTTCAAGGCCGGCCGCTACGAGTTGCTGATGCATTTCGAGGCCTATTTTCGCGCGCTCGACGTCAAGCTGCCGACCCCGAACTTCCTCGGTCTCGTGCCGGTGCGCTTCGTCATCCGCGACGTCGGCCAGCGGCATCACCTGCCGATCCTGTTCTCCCCCTGGGGCTATTCCTACTATCGCGGCAGCTAGCACCCCGGCCGCACGGCTCTCGTCAGACCGATCATCGCAACAAGGAGGCCGAAGATGGCCGGGATCAGCACCCACGTCCTCGACACGGATCGGGGAAGGCCCGCGGCGGGCGTGAAGATCGAACTCTCGGTCAGGGAGGGCGACACCTGGCGCATGGTGAAAACGATGACGACCAACGCCGACGGCCGCACCGACGGGCCTGTCGTCGCCGCCGCGGACGCGCGGGTCGGCGAGTACCAGTTGGAGTTTCACACCGACGCCTACTTCAAGGGGCTGCCGGATGCCGGCGGGGAGGAGCCGTTCGTGGACAACGCCGTCGTCCGCTTCTCGATCTTCGACGTGAAGCAGCACTACCATGTGCCCCTGCTGTGCACGCCCGGCAGCTGCACGACCTATCGCGGCAGTTGAAGAGGACGCCGATGCCGGACATCACCGCCGTCAATGCCCTCGATCGCGACGGCTTCGTCGCCCTCCTCGGGCAAACCTTCGAGCACGCACCCTGGGTGGCGGAGCGTGCTTTCGGCGCCGGCCCGTTCACGGATGTGGCCGACCTGCACGCGGCGATGATGCGCGTCGTGCGGGATGCGTCGCAAGCGGAGCGGCTGGCCTTCCTCAACGGACACCCCGAACTCGCGGGCCCCGAAGCGCGGGCGCGCAGCATGACGGCGGATTCGGTGAGCGAGCAGGGCAGCGCCGGGCTCGACCGGCTGAGCGCGGCCGATCTTGATCGGTTCGACCGGCTGAACGCCGCCTACCGGACGACGTTCGGGTTCCCGTTCATCGTCGCGGTGCGGGGCCGCGGCCGGGACGAGATCCTGGCGCTGTTCGAGCAGCGACTGGGCCGCGATGCGACGACCGAGGCGGACGCGACGCTCGCCGAGATCGCGGCGATCACGCGGATGCGCCTCGATCGGATCGTCCTCGAGATCGGCCCCTGAGAGACCGGCGCAAAGGCACCGGACACGTCGTCCGCTTCCGCCCTTCCCTGCCCGGACGTCGACAGTCGCCAAACCACC
>NZ_JAIEOF010000122.1 GCF_019750675.1 Methylobacterium sp. | reverse complement strand
GGCCCCCTCCAGGAGCGACTGCGCGAAGCCGATCAGGACGAGGTCGTTGCTGCGGATCAGTTCGGTCATGAATCCTCGTCCTCCGGCACCCTCGCCGGTCCCGGCCGCGACGAAGCGGGGGCTTTGCGTATACCTTGCGGCATGGTGCGTGTTGCAGCGCCCCCGGGCGCATGCGATGGGGTGCCGCAGAGTTTGTCGGGTCGTGAGGCGCCAGGAGGCGCCGTGGATGTGGAGGCCGCGCGGTTTTGGGCGTCGTAGTTCCGATCGATGAGAGCAGCCCCGACCCGGAGGCGAGCCTGGCCGACCTCGTCGCGCTGGTGGCCGGCGGCATGGAGCGGGTCAACGCGACGATCCTGTCCCGGACCGGCTCCGACGTCCAGATGATCCCCGAGGTGGCCAACCATCTCATCTCCTCCGGCGGCAAGCGCCTGCGCCCGATCCTGACGCTCGCCACCGCCGACCTCTGCGATTATGCGGGCGACGGGGCCGTCAAGCTCGCCGCGAGCGTCGAGTTCATGCACACCGCCACGCTCCTGCACGACGACGTCGTGGACGAGAGCGACATGCGCCGCGGCAAGGTCGCGGCCCGCATCAAGTGGGGCAACGAGGCCAGCGTACTGGTCGGCGACTTCCTCCTGGGCCAGGCCTTCCGGATGATGGTCGAGGTCGGGTCCCTGAAGGCCCTCGATATCCTCTCCGCCGCCGCAACCATCATCGCCGAAGGCGAAGTGATGCAGCTCACCGCGGCGAAGAACACCGAAACCAGCGAGGACGAGTACCTCGCGGTGATCAGCGCCAAGACGGCGGAACTCTTCGCCGCCGCCTGCGAGGTCGGGCCGGTTCTCGCGGCCCGCGGCGAGGCCGAGCAGGCCGCCTGCCGCGCCTACGGCATGAATCTCGGCATCGCCTTCCAGCTGATCGACGACGTGCTCGATTACGGCGGCACCAGCGACAGCCTCGGCAAGAACGTCGGCGACGATTTCCGCGAGGGCAAGATCACGCTGCCGATCGTGCTCGCGGTTCGGCGCGCCAGCGAGACCGAGCGCGGCTTCTGGAAGCGCACCTTGGAAGCCGGGCAGGTCAACCCCGAGGACCTCGACACCGCCCGCGCGATCCTGCGCAGGCACGGTGCCCTCGACGAGACGATGGCACGTGCCCGCCACTACGGCGACCGGGCCCGCGCGGCCCTCGCGCCATTCCCCGCGAGCCCGATGAAGCAGGCCCTGCTTCAGGTCGTGGATTTCTGTATCGCCCGGGCGTACTGAACCGGCGTCGCCGCTCCGCTCGCGCGGGGCGGCTTCACCAGCTTCCGCCTGGGTGCGGGATCAGCGCAGCATCGCCGAGGCGACCCACCAGCCCGGGTACGCGGCCCGGAGGCCTCTGGCGGCGCGTGCCGCGTCCGAGCGGCTTGCGAACAGCCCGAACACCGTGGCGCCCGACCCCGACATGCGAGCCAGGCGACAGCCGGGTCGGCCGCGCAACGCCTCGAGGGCATCGGCGATCACGGGAGCGACGGTGAGGGCCGGCGCCTCGAGATCGTTGCGGGTGGGCAGCAGGGTGCGAACCAGCGTCACCGCATCCGTTCCGGCCGCGATTTCCGGGTGGGCGGCACCGGGATGGCGCGCGCCGACGAAGAGGCCCAGGGCGCGGAAGACCGGCGCCGTCTCGACCGGCACCCCGGGATTGATGAGAACCGCCGGGAGCGGCGCCAGCGCGAGGGCCGGACCGATGCTCTCGCCGGCGCCGAGCATCATGCGGGCCCGGGGATCGAGGCAGACCGGAACGTCGGCGCCGGTGGCGCGGGCGGCAGCCAGGAGGTCCGGATCGTCCGGGGCGATGCCGTTGAGGTGGGCGAGAAGCCGCAGGGCGGCGGCGGCATCCGACGAACCCCCACCGATGCCGGCCGCGACCGGCAGGCGCTTGACGAGGTGGAAGGCCCCGTGCGCGAGGCCGGGACGCACCCGGGCGAGATGGCGCGCGGCGCGGATCACGAGGTTGTCGTCGAGGGGGCCGGCCGGGCCGGCGGTGGGGCCTGAGACCGTGAGGGTCAGGTCGGACCCGGGCACCAGGCTCAGGGTGTCCCCCGCGCCGGTGAAGACCACGAGGCTCTCCAGCTCGTGGTAGCCGTCGCCCGCCCGTCGCCCGAGCACGTGGAGGGTCAGGTTGATCTTGGCCGGTGCGCGGGTGACGAGGAGGGACACGGATTCTCGGGGCTCGACGGGCGGAATGCGGGGCCGGTCTGGCCCCGTATCGCGCGCCGCGTCAAGCCTCGAACGCGATCGGCAAAGCTCCGGGCAGTCCTCAGCCGCCGCTCTTCTTGTCGGCGGCGCCCGGAGGCTCGTTCGGAGCGGGCGCGCCCTTCGGCAGTTCCGGGTTGGCCTTGCCCTCGGGCGGGTTCTCGGCGGTGGCCGCCGGCTTGTCGAGTTCCGGCAGGCCGTCCTTCAGCTTGGCGTTGATCTTCTCGAGATCCTCGGGCTCGGGGTTCAGGTCCTTGGCGTGCTGCCACTGGAACTTGCCCTCCAGGCGCCGCCCGGCCCGCCAGTAGGCGTCGCCGAGGTGGTCGTTGATGGTCGGATCGCCGGGCTTCAGCTCGATCGCCTTCTCCAGCTCGCGCACGGCGTCGTCCCAGCGCCCGAGGCGGAAATAGGCCCAGCCCAAGCTGTCGATGATCATGCCGTCGCGCGGGGCCGCATCGACGGCCTGCTTCAGCATGGTGAAGGCCTCGTCGATGTTCATGTTCTGGTCGACCCAGGAATAGGCCAGGTAGTTCAGCACCTGGGCCCGGGCGCCGGGCTGGCTCGCGGGCACGAGCTCGAGGGCTTTTTTCAGATCGGCCTCGGCCTTGGGCCACTGCTTGGCCCGTTCGTAGGCGGTGCCGCGGAAGTAGAACGTGGTCCAGTAGTTCGAGGCCGGGCGGTCACCGATCAGCGCGATGGCGCGGCTATAGGTCTCCGCCGCCTCCTCGTACTTCTTGCGCGAGCGCTGCACGTTGCCGAGCGCCGAGATGATGTCGATGTCGTCCGGATGCGCCTTCATGGCCGCGTCGAGATGCGCGATGGCCTCGTCGCCCTTGCCCATCTGCTCCAGGTTCAGGCCGATCTGGACGTCGGCGTTGAGGCGTAACGGCGAAGCGGTCGGGATCTGCGCGTAAGCCTCGTTGGCCCGGTCCGTCTGCTTCATCCGGTCCAGGATGTCGGCGAGCGTCAGGCGGGCCAGCGCGTGCTCGGGGGCGAGGTAGAGAGCCAGACGCAGGTAGACGATGGCCGGTAGTTCGTCCCCCTGCGTCGAGCCGGCAGCGCCGAGGCCGTACAGCACCTCGCCGGCTCCCTCCTGGGCGGAGTTGACGAGGCGCGCGAGGGGCTTGCCCTCCTTCAGTTTGGTCAGGGCGTCGCGCACGATGGGGTGGCGCGGCAGCAGCTTGTCGAACTCGGTATAGGCCTGGATCGCGAGGTCGGTGCGCCCGGCCTGGGCCTCGAAACGCGCGTAGGCGTCGACGATGCGCAGGGTGTTGCGGTCGGCGTCGTAGGCCGCCTTGAGGCGACGCTCGGCCTCGGCCTGGTCGCCGACGAGGCTTGCGATCAACCCGGCGTGGAAGTCCCGGAAGGTGTTGTAGTAGCGCTCGCCCTTGAGCTTGTTGACCGTGTCGAGGGCGCGCTTGCCGTCATTGGCGCCGGCGAAGGCCCAGGCGGTCAGGAGCGTCCCGGTGAGGTCGGCGGCCGCCCCCCGGCCGCTACGGGCGAAGTTCTGGCGGGCCTGGGCGAATTGCCCGGCCTTGATCTGGCGCACGCCGAGGGCGAGTTGGGCGAGACCGTTCGAGCCGTCGCGGCTCGTCAGACGCTCGGCGGCCCGGAAGGCGTCCGGCAGGGAGCCGTCCGCGAGCAGCGACACGAAGGCGCGCTCCAGCAGTTCGGCGTTGCGCGGGTCGGCCTTCACGGCCTCGCGGTAGAAGCTCGCCGCCGCCGCCGTGTCCTTGGAGGCACCGGCGATGTAAGCGGCCAGGAAGTTGCCCTCCAGGGATTCCGCCGGCTCGTACTCGTTGACCGGCGCCGATTCCCGGCTCGGCGCCGCCTGCACGGGCAGGGCCGCGGCGAGAAGGAGGGCGAAGGCCGGGAAGGCCCGACGTCCGACCCGAGAAGTCCTGGGAGTCTTCGAAGTCTCGGAGGTCTTGGAAGTCTCGGAGGTCTTGGCGTTTCCGTTCATGGGCACCGATCACGGCTCCTGCGCGCCGCCCCCACGGGGGCCAGGCTCGATTGGGGCGGGACACTGGACTCTTACCGCCATCCCCGCAAGGCATAAGGCTGGCGGGTCGCGCCCGCCATCCAGGACCGTGAAAGTCGCGCTCACATGTTGGGGTAGTTCGGTCCGCCCGGTCCCTCAGGGGTCTCCCAATTGATGTTCTGGTTGGGGTCCTTGATGTCGCACGTCTTGCAGTGGACGCAGTTCTGGGCGTTGATCTGGTAGCGCACGCCGTCGCTGGCGCCCGTATCCGCCACCCACTCGTAGACGCCGGCCGGGCAGTACCGGGCCGAGGGCCCGCCGAAGACGTCGTGCTCGGACGCCTTCTGCAGGTCGAGGTTCTTCACCTTGAGGTGGGCCGGCTGGTCCTCCTCGTGGTTGGTGTTCGAGAGGTAGACCGAGGAAAGCCGGTCGAAGGTCAGCTTGCCGTCGGGCTTCGGGTAGACGATCGGCTTCACCTCCGCGAGGGGCTTGAGCGTCGCGTGATCGGGCTTGCCGTGCTTGAGCGTGCCGAAGGGCGAGGCGTCGAGGATCGTGTTCGACCACATGTCGAGGCCGCCCAGCCCGACGCCGATCAGGGTGCCGTAGCGCGACCAGAGCGGCTTGACGTTGCGGACCCGCTTGAGGTCCTGGCCGATGGCGCTGTCGCGCCAGCCGTTCTCGTAAACGGTCAGTTCGTCGCCCTGGCGCCCCGATTCGAGGGCCTGCGCGAGGGCCTGGGCCGCCTGCATGCCGGAGAGCACCGCGTTGTGCGAGCCCTTGATGCGCGGCACGTTCACGAAGCCGGCGGAATCGCCGACGAGGCAGCCGCCCGGGAAGACGAGCTTCGGCACCGATTGCCAGCCGCCCTCCATGATGGCCCGTGCCCCGTAGCCGATGCGCTTGGCCCCCTCGAAGGTCTCGCGGATCATCGGGTGGGTCTTGAAGCGCTGGAACTCCTCGAACGGCGACAGAGTCGGGTTCTCGTAGTTCAGGTGCGTGACGAAACCGACCGAGAGCAGGCCGTCGTCGAAATGGTAGAGCCAGGAGCCGCCGCCGGCCTTGTTCGGCAGGGGCCAGCCCATGGTGTGCTGAACGAGGCCGGCCTGGAACCGGTCGGGCGCCAATTGCCAAAGCTCCTTGACGCCGAGGCCGTACTTCTGGTGGTCGCTGTGGGCGTTGAGCTTGAACCGGTCGATCAGCGTCTTGGTCAGCGATCCCCGCGCGCCCTCGCCGAAGACCGTGTACTTGGCGCGCAGCTCCATGCCGCGTGTGTAGTCGTCGCGCGGCTCACCGGACTTGCCGATGCCGAGATCGCCGGTCGCGACGCCGACCACGGCGCCGGCCTCGTCGTATAGCACTTCTGAGGCCGGGAAGCCCGGATAGATCTCGACGCCGAGCTCCTCGGCCTTGGCGCCGAGGTACTTCGTCACGTTCGAGAGCGAGCCGACGAAATTGCCGTGGTTCGACATCAACTTGGGAAAGAACAGGTTCGGCATGGTCACGCCGCTGTTCTTGGTCAGGAACATGAACTCGTCGCGCTCGACCGCGGTCTTGAGCGGGCGGCTCGCATCCTCGCGCCAGCCCGGCAGCAGGCCGTCGAGGCCCGACGGATCGATGACCGCGCCGGAGAGAATGTGGGCGCCGACCTCGGAGCCCTTCTCGACCACCACGATGCTGACCTCCGGCGCCAGCTGCTTGAGGCGGATGGCGGTCGCGAGCCCGGCCGGACCGGCGCCCACGATCACCACGTCGAATTCCATCGCCTCACGTTCGGGCAGCGCCATCCGTCATCCTCCTGTCGCGTCCGCGCTTGCGCGCGGGTTGTTTCGTCGTGCGATCACATGTCTGGCGTTCACTCTCAACCCATTCCAACCTGGGAAGGCAAGCGACACACCGCCCGTGCCGCCCGAGGGTGACGCTATCGCGCGGGGCAAAAGGTGGTGCGTGGTGCCGCAGGCCCTGTTGTCCACAGGCGCGCGACGCGCCACATCTCCATCATGGGCCAGGGCGACGACCAGCAGCGGGATCTCATCGCGAACCTCGACTTTCACGTCGAGGCCGGCTTCGACCTGTTCCTCGACGAGGCACCGCACGACCGCTTCGCCGAAGCCGATGTGCCCGAGCCGGTCCGGCCGGCCGCGCCGCCCCGCGAGCGTACGACACCGGCCGTCCGCGACGAATCCTTCCGGACGGAGGTGCCCCAGCGCGGCGCCCCCCCGGCGCCCGCCCCGGCCGCGGCGCGAACCTTCGGTGAGTCGGCTTCGTCCAAGCCCGGCGAGGCGGCGGGCGACGCGCGGGCCCGGGCCAAGGACGTGCAGTCCTTGGAGGAGCTCGAGGCGCTGCTCGCCGGATTCGACGGCTGCCCCCTGAAATTCACCGCCAAGAACCTCGTCTTCGCGGACGGAAATCCGGCGGCCAAGCTGATGTTCATCGGCGAGGCGCCCGGCGCAGACGAGGACCGCGTCGGCAAGCCCTTCATGGGCCGGTCGGGCAAGCTCCTCGACCGGATGATGGCGGCGGTCGGCCTCGACCGCGCGAACGCCTACGTCACCAACATCGTGCCCTGGCGCCCCCCGGGCAATCGCAACCCGACGCCCCAGGAGGTCGCGATCTGCAAGCCGTTCATCGAGCGGCAGATCGAACTCGCCGACCCGGATCTCATCGTCTGCCTCGGAAGTCCGGCGACCCAGGCCATCACCGGTACGAAGGACGGCATCCTCAAGGCGCGCGGGCGGTTCTTCCCCTACCGGGTGGGAGACCGCGAGATCCGGGCGCTCGCGACCCTGCATCCGGCCTACCTCCTGCGCCAGCCCCTGCAGAAGCGCCTCGCCTGGCGGGACTTCCGCACCCTGCGCGCGGCCCTCGACGGGAAGGCCTGAGCCGGTTAGGGCCACGTCCGACGCGGCTTGAGAGCGAGCCCAAGCGGAACCGTATCCCGCGCCTGCGACTTACTTCACGCGCCCGTGTGGAGCGGCGCGCGTCCGAACAGGGTGTATCGAGATCATGCGCTGGGAAGATTTCCGCTCTTCGGACAATGTCGAGGACCGGCGCGGCGAGGGCGGCGGTGGCGGTGGTTTCCCGGGCGGCGGCGCCGGGGGCCTCGGCATCGGAGCCATCGTCATCCTGTGCATCATCGGCTGGGTGACGGGCATCAACCCCGCGATCCTGATCGGCGGGGCCGAGCAGATGACCGGAGGCGGGCGCCAGCGCCAGGAGCAGGTCGATCCGCAGACGCAGAGCCAGCGCAAGACCAAGCCCACCGACGAGAGCGGGCGCTTTGCCGCCGCGATCCTCGGAAATACCGAGGACGTCTGGAAGGAGGTCCTGCCGAACCAGACCGGGCGCCAGTACCGGCCGACCACCATGGTGCTCTACCAGGGCGGCACGCGCAGCGGCTGCGGCTCGGCCCAGGCGGCGATGGGGCCGTTCTACTGCCCCCTCGACAAGAAGGTCTACCTCGACACGTCCTTCTTCAAGGAGATGGAACAGAAGTTCGGCGTGAAGGGCGACTTCGCCTACGCCTACGTCATCGCTCACGAGGTCGGCCATCACGTGCAGGACGAGCTCGGCATCCTCGGCAAGGTCCAGGGCCGGCAGCAGGCCGCGTCCAACAAGACCGAGTCGAACCAGCTCTCCGTGCGCGTCGAGCTGATGGCAGATTGCCTCGCGGGCGTCTGGGCCAAGAACTCCAACGACAAGTACAACGCCCTGGAGCCCGGCGACATCGAGGAGGCCATGCAGGCGGCGAGCGCCATCGGCGACGACAAGCTCCAGAAGCAGTCGCAGGGCTATGCGGTGCCGGATTCCTTCACCCACGGCTCGTCCGAGCAGCGCATGCGCTGGTTCATGACCGGCTACCGCAGCGGTCAGACGAAGTCCTGCGATACGTTCCGCGCGGCGCGCAACTGACGACGCGCCTCCCCCTGGCGGGGTGCCGCCGATGCACCGGCATCGGCCGCACCCGCCGGCCCCCGGCTGAAGGCACGCCCCCATGGTCGCATCCGACAAGACCCGCGCGTTCATCCCCCTCGCCATCGCGGTACTCACGGTCTCGGACACCCGCAGCGCGGAGGACGACCGCTCCGGCGACACGCTGGTGACGCGCCTCCAGGACGCGGGCCACGCGCTCGCCGCCCGCGCCATCGTGCCCGACGAGGTCGCGGCGATCCGCGGGCAGGTCGAGGCCTGGAGCCGGGACCCGGCGGTGGACGTGGTCATCACCACCGGCGGGACCGGTTTCACCGGCCGCGACGTGACGCCGGAGGCGATCGAGCCCCTGTTCGAGAAGCGCATGGACGGCTTCTCGGCGGTGTTCCACCGGATCTCCTACGACAAGATCGGCACCTCGACCCTGCAGTCGCGCGCCACCGCCGGGGTCGCCAACGCCACCTACATCTTCGTGCTGCCGGGCTCGCCCGGCGCCTGCCGCGACGCCTGGGACGGCATCCTCGCCGCGCAGCTCGACTATCGCCACCGCCCCTGCAACTTCGTCGAGATCATGCCGCGCCTGGACGAGCACCTGCGCCGCGGTGCCTCGATCTCGGTCTAGCGGTACGACCTCAGGCCTCGGAGCGGACCAGCGCCAGGAAGTTGCCGATCAGGGGCCCGGCCCTCTCTCCCACCCAGAGCGCATGCACGTCGGCGCTGATGGTTTTGCCGGCGACAGGTCGGTAGACCACGTCCGCATGCGCCAGCCGGGCGACGAATTCCGGGATGATGGCGATCCCCAGGCCCGCCGCGACGAGGCTGGTCAACGAGGCGGCTTCGACGACCTCGTGCGTGATGTCCGGAACGAACCCGGCCTCGACGCAGCACGCCCAGAGATGTTTCGCGAACAACGAGTCCGAGAGGCGCAGGAACACGAACCGCTCCTGGCTCAAGTCCGCGAGTTCGATGACGGCCGTTGGCGCCAGGCGATGGCTTTTGGGCAGGACGAGGGTGACCGTCTCGCGCCAGGCGCGCACGCTGACGAGGTCGGCATCCGGGGGTGGGCTGCGCAGGAAACTGATGTCGGTCTGTCCGGCCTTCAGCATCGCGATCTGCCGATCCGGCGACATCTCGTGGATGCGCAGATCGACGTCCGGGTAGGCGACGGCGAAGTCGCGGATGGCGCGACCGAGGGGACCGGCGAGCATCGACCCGGTCAATCCGACATTGACGATGCCGGCCGCGCCGGCGCCGATGGCCCGCGCCCGCGCCATCGCCTCGCCGGATTTCTCCAGGATGGCCAGCGCCTGCGCTAGGAAGTCGATACCCGCCCGGGTGAGCGCGACGCGACGGGTCGTCCGCTCGAACAGTGCCGTGCCGATTTCCGCCTCGAGATCCCGGATCTGCTGACTTAATGGCGGCTGCGCGACGCCGAGGCTCTCGGCGGCTGCCGTGAAGCTGAGGTGCCGCGCGACGGCAACGAAGTAGCGCAGATGACGAAGTTCCATCCGCGGATCCATACGATAAAAATATCAATTCAGATAAATGAAATATTTGACGTCTCGATAGGCGGGCAACATGGTGCCGGCGAGACCGATCGGATGCCGACCGCATGCAGGATAGCTCCGGCAACAGGCGGGGCGCGATATGCCGTGGCCGATCACCCGGCCTGAGCCTGAGACGGCACGACGACGTACGGAGGGTGTGATGAAGCGGTTCTTCGCGTCGTTGTTCGGGCAGGTCGTGGCGGCCCTCGTCCTCGGCATCGTCCTCGGGATGGTCTGGCCGAACTTCGCCGTCACCCTGAAACCGCTCGGCGACGGCTTCATCAAGCTGATCAAGATGGCGATCGCGCCCCTCGTGTTCGGCGTCGTCGTGCACGGGATCGTCGGGGCCGGCGACCTGAGAAAGGTCGGCCGCGTCGGCCTCAAGTCGCTGATCTACTTCGAGGCGGTGACGACCCTCGCCCTCATCCTCGGCCTCGTCCTGGCCTACGCCTTCGCACCGGGGCACGGGATGAACGTCGACGTGGCGAGCCTGGATGCGAAGTCGATCGCCGGTTACACCGAGCGCGTCGGGCAGGTCACCGGAACGGTCGACTTCCTGATGAAGATCATCCCGACCACCTTCGTCGACGCCTTCGCCAAGGGCGACATCCTCCAGGTCCTGATCCTCGCGATCCTGTTCGGCGCCGGCCTCTCGCTCCTGGGTGAACAGGGCAAGCCCCTGGCCAAGAGCCTGGAGCGCATCACCGAGGTCCTGTTCAAGATCATCGGCTTCATCGTCCGGCTCGCGCCGCTCGGCGTGCTCGGTGCCGTCGCCTTCACGGTCGGCAAGTACGGCATCGGCTCGCTCAAGCAGCTCGGCATGCTGGTGGTGCTGTTCTACGCGGGCGTCGCGTTCTTCGTCTTCGTGGTGCTCGGCACCATCCTGCGACTGGCGGGCTTCAGCATCCTGAAGCTGCTCGCCTACCTGCGCGAGGAACTGACGGTCGTGGCCGGCACCGCCTCCTCGGACTGCGTGCTGCCGCAGGTCATGCGCAAGCTGGAGCGGCTCGGCATCAAGGACTCGACCGTCGGCCTGGTGATTCCGACCGGGTACTCGTTCAACCTCGATGCCTTCTCGCTCTACCTCACCCTCGCCACGGTCTTCATCGCGCAGGCCACCAACACGGACCTCTCCTTCGGCCACCTGATGCTGATCCTCGGCATCGCGCTCCTCACCTCGAAAGGCGCCCACGGCGTCCCCGGCTCGGCGATCGTGGTGCTGGCCGCGACCCTGTCGGCGGTCCCCGAGATCCCCGTCATCGGACTGGTGCTCGTGCTGTCGATCGACTGGTTCGTCGGAATCGCCCGGGCGCTGGGCAACCTGATCGGCAATTGCGTGGCCACGGTGGTGATCGCCGCCTGGGAGGGCGACATCGACCGGGCGCAGGCCCATCGCGTCCTCGACGGCCACGGCACGACCGATACCGCCGCGATCCTCGACGCGCCGAGCGTCGAACCGCATTCGGCCTGACGGCGGAACCACGACGCCTGCCCGACACGGAGCCCTCGGATGACCGCCTCGCCCTACAACCCGCCCTGCGGCGGCCTGCCGCCCCAGACCGCG
>NZ_JAIEOF010000290.1 GCF_019750675.1 Methylobacterium sp. | reverse complement strand
CAGGGTGAGCGCCCGCGCCACGGCAGCCGCCACCTCCGGCCGAACCGGTGAGGTCGCGTTGTGGTCGAGGTAGGCGCGGGGCGAAGTCATCCGGGAAAAACCACTGGCGGCGTCAAGGGCTAGAGCGACAAATCCTTGCTTTTGCCCCCCACGATCATGCTAAGGCGCCGTCACGATACGTGTTCCGGTTGCCCGTCGTGCAGGGAACGCGCCGATCCGAAACGGGTCCGACCGGCGTTGTTTAGAACGATTCTAGTTCGCTAGAATTATTCTAAGAGCGCTTTTAAGTTCGTGGCCCGGCGAGTCAAGGCACGCCTTGCGGCTTTGCCCGGGCCTCGGACGCGCGCCTTGCCGGCGAAGCGGCGATCCACCGTGACGGGGCCCGGCGGCCTTCGTCGCCCAGGAGTTTAGGTTTCATGCCCGAAGTCATCTTCACCGGTCCGGCCGGCCGTCTCGAGGGGCGCTACCAGGCGCCCAAGAAGAAGGGCGCGCCGATCGCGATCGTGCTGCATCCGCACCCCCAGTTCGGGGGCACGATGAACAATCAAATCGTGTACAATCTTTTCTACACGTTCGCCAATCGCGGCTTCGCCGCCCTGCGCTTCAATTTCCGCGGCGTCGGCCGCAGCCAGGGCGCGTTCGACCACGGCACCGGGGAGCTCTCCGACGCGGCCTCCGCCCTCGACTGGGTGCAGTCGGTGAACCCCGAGGCCCGCGCCTGCTGGATCGCCGGCGTCTCGTTCGGTTCGTGGATCGGCATGCAGCTCCTGATGCGCCGCCCGGAGATCGAGGGCTTCATCTCGATCGCCGCGATGGCCAACCGCTACGACTTCACCTTCCTGGCGCCCTGCCCCTCCTCCGGCCTGTTCGTGCATGGCTCCGAGGACCGCGTGGCTCCCGCCCGCGAGGTCATGCCGGTGATCGAGAAGGTGAAGACCCAGAAGGGTGTCATCATCGAGCACCAGATGGTCGAAG
This sequence comes from Methylobacterium sp., assembly GCF_019750675.1. Lineage (GTDB taxonomy): Bacteria > Pseudomonadota > Alphaproteobacteria > Rhizobiales > Beijerinckiaceae > Methylobacterium. The sequence goes on along the minus strand of NZ_JAIEOF010000290.1, from coordinate 10,195 downwards.
GCGCCAACCACTTCTTTGACGGCAAGGTCGACGAGCTGACCCAGACCGTGGACACCTACCTCGACAAGCGCCTCGGCCCGAAGCCCGAGGCTTCTTGACCGATCGCTACTTGAAGTTGCCTTCGAGCTGATTATTTCACATGGCGCAACCTGAGGAGGCGTCATGAATGACGATTTGGAACGGCCCGGTCCGGAAGATCCCAGCAAGATCAGTCTGACCGAAGCTTGGGAGGTTCGGTACTGGACGAAACGGTTCAATGTCACGGAAGCCCAGCTCCGCGAATGTGTCCGTCGCGTCGGGAACGGAACGGCGAATGTCGCCCAATGCCTCGGCAAGAAATGGCCTTAGCGGAAGCGCCGAAAAGCAAGATTGATCATCGGTCAAGTTGACAGGCGGCGGCGTTCCACGGTTGGAACGCCGCCGTTTTCGTCAACCCTTCGCGTTCACGCCTTGGCGTGCACCACTGGCACCGCCGGCGCACCCTCCCACTCCGAATGGGCCGGAATCGACTCGCCCTTCATAACGATGGTGAGGGGGCGCAGGCGAGCGTAGTCGCCGACCTTGGTGTCATACAGCACCGTGGAGAAGGCGCCGACCGAGACGCCGCGGCCGACCTCGACCCGGCCGACCTTCATGATTCGGTCCTCGTAGAGGTGGGTCTGCAACGCGGAGGTACGGTTGATGGTGGCGTAGTCGCCGATGGTGACGCAGTCGAACTCGGTGATGTCGGTGGTAAGCATGCACACGCCCTGCCCGACCTTCACGCCGAGGAGCCGCAGCATCCAGGGCAGGAAGGGGGTGCCGACGAGGTGCTCCAGCAGCACCTTGCCGGCCAACCCCCAGTAGAGCACCGCGACGGCCTCGGTTCGCATGGCCCACCAGGACCACATCGGCTGCATGCCGGGCTTGTAGACGCCCATCAGCAGCCATTTGACCGCGATCACCGTGAAGGACTGGATGAAGGCGATGGCGACGGAGACGGCGACGAAGCTGATCGCCAGGCCGGTCCAGTCCTGCGCCAGGATCGCCGGGTAGAAGTAGAAATCGATCGCCGAGATCGCCAGCGTGATGAACAGCATCGGCGAGAACGAGGTCGAGAACGCCTCGAAGATGCCGCGCCGGAGCTTGGGGCCGATGCCGGGCTCGTAGGTCTGGGTGTTGGAGCCGAGATCGACCCGCTGGCGCGAGGGCAGCTTGATCGGCGGCGAGCCGAACCAGGTGTCGCCCGGATTCATCAACGCGTTGGCCGGCGGCTTCGACTTGATGCCGATGAGCACGTCCTCCGGGATCACGGCGCCGGGCGGGACCACGGCGTCGTTGCCCACGAAGACGCGCGGGCCGGTATGGACCTCGTGCATCGTCATCCAGCCGCGCCGGATCTCCTCCTCGCCGAAGACCACCTCGTCGGCCACGAAGTTGCGCGCGCCGATATCGGCCAGGTCGTAGCGCCCCGCGAGGTTGGTGGAGATCTCGGCCCCCTGCCCCATCCGGGCGCCCATCAGGCGGTACCAAGCCCGCATGTAGACGGTGGCGAACAGGGAGGAGAGGGTCTCCAGGGTCACCTCGGCGGCGAGCGCCACCGCCCACTTGCGCATGTAGAAGCCGCTGTAGATCGAGTGGGTGCCCGAAGAGACGCGGGGCAGCACCAGCCAGCGGATGCCGGCGATCAGCAGCACCGTGCCCGCCGTCATCAGCATGGCGGTGGGCCAGGTCAGCAGCGGCAGGTACCAGTGGTAGTCGATGTCGGTGATGTCGCCGAGGGAATCGCTGAGCTGGTCGAAGATGTAGAAGGCCGGGAAGATCGGCAGCAGGCCGATGGCGGGGATCGCCGCCAGCAGGAAGGTGTAGAGCGCCGCGAAGGCGAGGCGCCGCCGGGGCGAGGCGGTGGCGGGTTCGGGCAGCGAATCCGGATCGGCGTCGCCGACCTTGCGGCCGGGCGAGCCGTCCCAGACCTCGGCGGCGTTCACCCGCGTGCCGGTGGGGATGGTGGTGAGGTCCGCGATCTCGGCGTGGTCGCCGATGACCGTGTCGGGCCCGATCACGCAGGAGGCACCGATGGCCACATCCGCGCCGATGTGGACGCGGCCGATGATCAGCGTGTCGCCGACGACCTCCGCGTTGGCGATGACGAGGCGGCCGCCGAGCGAGGCGCCGGGGCCCACGCTGATGAGGTCCGGCGCGCCGATCTCGGCATCCGAGATCAGCGCGTCCTTGCCGATGTCGGCGCCGAGCAGCCGCAGGTAGAACACGATCGCCGGCGAGCCCTGGAGCCACTTGATGTGGACCAGCGGCGTCAGGCGCTGCGTCAGCCACCAGCGGTAATAGTACACCCCCCAGAGCGGGTAGCGCCCGGGCTTCGTGCGCCCGAGGATCAGCCACTTGGCCGCCACCGCCACCGAGGCCGTCACGGCGTTGATGCCGATATAGACCAGCAGCAGCACGGCGAGTTCGCCGAAGAATCCGAGCCCGCCGCCGGTGAGCAGCAGGTAGGTCACGAAGATGCCCAGCCACTGCGAGGTGGCGAGCGCGATGACGAAGGGCAGGGCCGCGGCCTGGGCGAGGCCGCAGAGGAAGCGCCGTTTCAGGGAGGGCGCCGGGAAGGCGAGGTCGCGGATCGCCATCTCGGTCCCGACGCCGCCCGTGCGGGCGATGAGCGTGTCGGCCATGGCCCGCAGGGTGCGCTGGCCGTAGACGTCCTGCAGGGTGATGGCGGCCAGCGCCGGCACCTCGCGTACGGCCCCGACGAAGCGCGCGGCCAGCAGCGAGTGGCCCCCGAGATCGGCGAAGAAGTCGCCCTCGAGGGGAATCGCCTGGTTGCCGAAGACGCGGTTGGCGGCGGCCAGCATAGCGGCCTCGGTCTCGTTGCGCGGCGGCTCCTGCTCGCCGGAGGTGTCGGCCACCGTGAGGGTGGCAACGCGCAGGGCCTTGCGGTCGACCTTTCCGGAGGTCAGGCGCGGAAGCACCTCGACCGCCTCGAAATGCCCCGGCACCATGTAGGGCGGCATCTGTTCGGCCAGCGTGTGCCGCAGGGCGGCCTTGTCGATCTCGGTGCCGCGCTCGGGGACGAGGAAGGCGACGAGGCGGTCGACCCCGTCGTCCTGGCGCAGCACCACGGCCGCCTGGTTGATTCCCGGCAGGACCTGGATGCGCGATTCGATCTCGCCGAGTTCTACCCGGAAGCCGCGGATCTTGACCTGGTCGTCGATGCGGCCGTGGAACAGGATGTTGCCGGCGGCATCCAGCGAGACCGCGTCGCCCGAGCGGTACAGGACCGGGTCGGTCCCGTCCGAGGCGTAGGGGTTGGCGATGAACTTCTCGGCCGTCAGCTCGGGCCGCTTGAGGTAGCCCTTGGCGACGCCCGGACCGCCGATGAGGAGTTCGCCCTGTTGCCCCGGCGCCAGGAGTTCGAGGCTCTCGCCCGCGACGTAGACCGAATAGTTCGGGATCGGGCCGCCGATGGTGACGGGCACGCCCGGCCGCATCTCGGCGGCGGTGGCCACCACCGTGGCCTCGGTCGGACCGTAGGTGTTGAAGAGTTTTCGCGAGGCCGTCGCCCAGCGGACGACCAGCGGCTCGGGCAGCGCCTCGCCGCCGAGCAGCACCAAGCGCACGCTCGGCAGGTCCCGCGAGATCATCGCCAGCAGGGTCGGCACGGTGTCGAGGACGGTGACGCCGGCGCGGGCGATGATGTCCGGCAGGCTCTCGACGTCGCCCATCATGGCCGGGGAGGCCACGAACAGCGTCGCGCCCACGAGGTAGGGTACCCAGATCTCCTCCATCGAGAGATCGAAGGCGACGGAGGCGCCCTGGAACACCACGTCGTCGGCGCGCATGCCGTAGAGGGCGTTCCCCGAGCGCAGGAAGTGGCAGATGTTGGCGTGGCTGATGACGATGCCCTTCGGCACGCCGGTCGAGCCCGAGGTGTAGATGAGGTAGGCCGGGTGCTCCGGTGTCAGGCCCGCCGCGCGCAGGTCGGGCAGCGCGGCCTCCGCCGGCGTCGCGGCCGCGAGTGCGGCCACCGTCAGGCCCGGCGTGCCGGCGGGTGCCTGCGCTTCCAGGGCGGGTGAGATGAGGAGCGCCTTGGCGTTCGCGTCGTCCAGGCAGACCGCAACGCGGTCGGCCGGCGCCTCGGCGTCGAAGGGCAGCCAGGCCGCCCCCGACAGGGCGATGCCGATCTGGGCGACCAGCAGGTCCGGGCCCCGCGCCATCCAGAGGCCGACCACGTCGCCGGGCCCGATGCCGTGATGACTGAGTCCGCGGGCGATCTCGGAGGCCTGCGCCTCAACCTCCGCGTAGGTCAGGGCCGGGTGGGTGCCGTCGGGGCCGGTCCGGGCGCCGTCGACGAGGGCCGGGTGATCGCCGCGCGCTCGGGCGCTCGCGCGAAAGATCTCGCTCAAGGTCTCGTCGCGTACGAGGTCCGGGCGGCTTTCGCCGCGCAGGACCGCACGCGGGCCGGCCGCCTCCCTCGAAGCACTCGTCTCCTGCGGCCCGCGCGTTGCCGCCCGGGGCCGGGTCGTCTCGGCGAGACTGGTCATCCGTTGCTCCGCTGCCGGCGCCCGATCGATCGGGAACCGTCCTCCTGGCCGGGTAGGCGCCCGGATCGCGCCGAATTCACGGCGCGTCTAACACGTTTGGGCGGTAGGCTTGAACCGGGCTTGAACGCGCGGATTGCTCAGGCCCAGCGCCATCCGGCCTGGTCTGACACGAGGACGCTGCCCTGGCGGATACCGATGCGGGGGGCGTCACGAAGGCCGAGATGGCCGCGGATCACCAGGATCGCCCGGGCGACGCCGCCATGGGCGACGATCACGGTGGGCCGCGTCAATGCGGCGATGGCCGGTTCCACCCGCTCCACCAGCATGGCGTAGCTCTCGCCCGTCCCGCCGGGCGGGCGGTAGCCCCAGCGGTCGCGGTCGCGGGCCAGGGCGCCGGCGGGGTCCCAGCGCCGGATCTCGGCCCAGGTCGAGCCCTCCCAGGCGCCGAAGCTGATCTCCTTGAAGCGCGGATCGAGGCGATAATCCGCCGGGTCGAGGTTCAGGGCCGCGCGCAGGGTCTCCATGGTGCGCCGGGTCCGGATCAGCGGGCTGGCGGCGAAGTCCAGGCCGGCGAGATCCGCGCCGGACAGGCCGCTGACCCGCGCGAGGCGCCCTGCGACGGCCTCGGCCTGGCGCAGGCCCTCGGCGTTCAGGTCGATGTCCCGCTGCCCCTGGAGCCGACCCTCGGCGTTCCAGTCGGTCTGGCCATGGCGGACGAAGTAGATCGGGTTCACGGGCCTCACGCCCGCCGCTCGCCGGAACGGTCGGGCCGGACTATCGTTCTCGCACGCACGTCCTGACCCTGCATCTTGGCGGCCGCCCCGGTCCGCCCCCCACCGAGAGCCGAGTCTCATCATGTCGAAGCATCACGGCAAGCATCGCCGGGACCAGACCCTCGGGGAAACCGAAGCTTCGGCGTCGCAGCGTGACGTTTCGCACCGCAAGGACGCGGCGCATCGAAAATCGGGGCTGAAGGGCAAGAAGGGCGAGGCGCGCCGGGCCGGGCACCGTCCGCCCTCCTCCGCGCACTGGGCCCGCGAGGCCGAGAGCCGAGGCGGCATGGCCCACGTCAGCGTCGATCCCCGCCTCGCGCCCGCCGCTACCGGCATCGTCACCGTGCGGCCCGGAACCCGCTGCGACCTCGGGCTGATCGATGCGGATGCCGATGGCGGCCTCGACAAGGACGCGGCCAAGGCGGCGCTAGCCAGCGAGCGCGCCCGCATCGCCGCCCTGCAGGAGCGGCTCTACGCCGAGCACGCGCGCAGCCTGCTCGTCGTGTTCCAGGCCATCGATACGGGGGGCAAGGACGGCACCATCCGGGCGGTGTTCGAGGGCGTGAATCCGCAAGGCTGCCGGGTGTGGTCGTTCAAGGTGCCGAGCGCGGAAGAGAGCGACCACGATTTCCTGTGGCGCTACCACGCGAAAGCGCCCGCGCGCGGCATGATCAACGTGTTCAACCGCAGCCATTACGAGGACGTCCTCGTGGTGCGGGTGAAGGACCTCGTGCCCGAGCCGGTCTGGCGCGAGCGCTACGGCCAGATCAACGACTTCGAACGGATGCTCTCCGCCGCCGGCACCACCGTGCTGAAGTTCTTCCTGCACATCTCCAAGGACGAGCAGCGGGAGCGCCTGGAGGCGCGCATCGCGAACCCGGAGAAGCACTGGAAGTTCGATCCGGCCGACCTCGTGGAGCGCCGCTCCTGGGACGCCTACCAGGCGGCCTTCGCCGACGCGCTCAGCGAATGCTCGACCGGCCAAGCGCCCTGGCACGTGGTGCCGGCCAACCGGAAGTGGTACCGCAACCTGCTCATCGCCCGCACCATCGCCGACACCCTGGAGGCGATGGATCCGCGCTTTCCGGAAGCCAAGGCGGACATCGCGGGGCTGACCGTGCCGGACTGAGCGCTGCTTCGTCATGTTCCGCGCCTGAGCTTCCGTTGGGCGCATCCGCGCGCGCGATGCGGAGCGGCGTATGGGAGGATCGATGCTGACGGTTCGAGGGGTGTCGGCTTCGGGGTACCGGTCGCTGAGGTCGATCCGCTTTCCGGTCGATGTCCTGTCGGTGTTCATCGGCGCGAACGGCGTCGGGAAGACGAACCTCTACCGCGCGCTCGAACTGCTTCAATCGGCGGCGGCCGGAACATTGACACGGGACCTCGCGATGGAGGGCGGAATGGATTCCGCCCTCTGGGCCGGCAAGCGGAAGGTCGGTGACAAGGCGTGCATCACCTTGTCGGCGGAACTGTTCGATCCGGAGGGCGGATCAGTCCCGCTCACCTATGAGGTCGAGATCGGCCTCGTCCAGCAATACGCCACGGATCAGGGCCAACGCGTAGCGATGGGCGCCGCCTTCGTGCAGGAAGCTCAGATCAAGCGTGAAGCGCTCCTGCAAAGCACGGGTCGGCGGCCCGTGACCTTGCTCGACAGGGTGGGGCCCAAGGGATTCGCGCGTGGCCTCGACGGGCGCAAGCAGGAACTCGCGGCCGGGTTGCTCGCGACGGAAACCGCTCTCTCGGCCCTGAAGGACGCCGCGGCGTTCCCCGAACTCGATCTCGTCCGCCGAACGCTCCTGGACTGGCGCTTCCACCACGATTTCCGGACGGACAAAGACTCCGCTCTGAGGCGCCCTTGCCTGGCCGTGACGACGCCGACGCTGTCCTCCGATGCCGGGGATCTCGCGGCGGTGTTCGCCACCCTCGCTCATATCCGCCAGGACACCGCGGATCTCGAGGACGCCGTCGCCGACGCTTTTCCCGGCGCACGCCTCGTGATTCCGGAACCCGATCGCTTCGCGCGGTTCGGGATCATCTTTCCCGACTATCCCAAGCGCGTTTTCGAGGCGGCGGAACTCTCGGACGGAACGCTTCGCTATCTCGCGCTGGCCGGCGCGCTGCTGGCCTATCGGCTGCCGCCCTTTATCGCGCTCAACGAACCCGAGACGAGCCTTCACCCCGACCTGATCGAGCCCCTGGCCCGCATGATCGCCAAGGCGTCCGAACGCACGCAGGTCTGGCTCGTGACGCATTCCGAGCGTCTGGCCGACGCCCTCGGCCGCGAGCACCACTCGCGATGTCACCGGGTGGTGAAGCGCGATGGCGCGACGTGGATCGACGGCCTCAAGCTCTTCGGCGCGTTCGAGGACGAGGACTGACGCTGGGCTGATGACCGCCGAGGCGCCGGGCGGCCGACGGGCCTAATCCTTGTCGAGGCTGAGGTCCGGGGCTTCCGGGTTCTTCATGCCGACGACGTGGTAGCCGGCATCCACGTGCAGGATCTCGCCGGTCATGCCCTTGCTCATGTCCGAGACGAGGTAGGTGGCGGTCTCGCCGACCTCGTCGATGGTCACGGTGCGGCGCAAGGGGGCGTTGTATTCGTTCCACTTCAGGATGTAGCGGAAATCGCCGATGCCGGAGGCGGCCAACGTCTTGATCGGGCCGGCCGAGATCGCGTTGACGCGGATCTTCGAGGGGCCGAGGTCGGCGGCGAGGTAGCGCACGGAGGCCTCGAGGGCCGCCTTGGCGACGCCCATGACGTTGTAGTGCGGCATCCACTTCTCGGCGCCGTAATAGGTCAGCGTCAGGAGCGAGCCGCCGTTGGGCATCAGCTTCTCGGCCCGCTGGGCCACCGCCGTGAACGAGTAGCAGGAGATGAGGAGCGACTTGGTGAAGTTCGCCTCCGAGGTCTCGACGTAGCGGCCGGTCAGCTCGTCCTTGTCCGAGAAGGCGATGCAGTGCACGACGAAGTCGATGCCCTCGGGGAACACCTCTGCGGCGGCGGCGAAGACCGCGTCGATCGAGGCCGGGTCCGTGACGTCGCAATGCCCGACCACGTGGGCGTCGAGTTCCCGCGCCAGGGGCTCGACGCGCTTCTTCAGGGCGTCGCCCTGGTAGGTGAAGGCGAGCTTGGCGCCGTGGGCGGCCGCCGACTTCGCGATGCCCCAGGCGATCGAGCGGTTGTTGGCGACACCGAGCACCAGGCCGCGCTTGCCGGCCAGCAGACCGCCGACGTGATCGTGAACCGGGTGCGTGTCCGCCATGTGTCACCTGAGCGAGAGCCGTGGCGCGGATGCGCCTGCCCATCGCGTGACGGGCGGGCGCTCCCGCGCCGGGCATCCTTAGCGGAGGCGCGCCGGGGACGGAAGTGCGGGATCTTTCGCAATGTCCGCCCTGTCACGGCCGATGCACGCGCCTGTCAGCCCGCCTTGGCCGCGCGCCGCGCCTTGGCGAACTCGGTCAGGGCCGGGTCCTCGGTCGCCGGTAGCGTTACCGCGGTGGTGGCGAAGAGGTCGCCTCGCGTCCCGTCCTTCTTCGGCAGGCCCTTGCCCTTGAGCCGGAACGTGCGTCCCGACCCGGTCATGGCCGGGATCTTCATCTCCACGGCGCCCGTCAGGGTCGGCACCCGGATCGGTCCGCCGAGGATCGCGTCCTCCAGGGCCACCTCCACCGAGGCGCGCAGGTCCGCCCCGTCCACGGTGAAGCGGGAATGGGGCAGGATGCGGATGGTGAGCAGGGCGTCGCCGGGCGTGCCGCGCGGGCCGGCGGACTGGCCGAGCCCCCGCAGGCGGATGGTCTGGCCGTCGACCACGCCCTTGGGCACCACCACGTCCACGTCGCGCCCGCCCGGCAGGGACAGGCGCAGCTTCTCCTCGGCGCCCACCTGTTCCAGGGTCACGCTGAGTTCGGCCGCCACGTCCTCGCCCTTCTGGGGGCCGCGCTGCGCGCCGGGGCCGGCTCCGGCCGCCCGGAACGCGTCGCCGAACAGGTGGGAGAAGATGTCCTCGCCGATCCCGCCGCCCCCGGTGGGGCCGCGTCCGCGCGCCGCGCTCTCGAAATCGAAGCCGCCGCCACCGCCCCGGCCGCCGCCGAACCCGCCGAAGCCCTCGAAGCCGGTCGCGCGCGGCTTGCCGTCCGCGTCGATCTCGCCGCGGTCGAACTGCGCGCGCTTAGCCCCGTCGCCCAGGATCTCGTACGCGCTGTTGGCCTCCGCGAAGCGGTCCTTGGCCTTGGCGTCGTCCTGGTTGCGATCGGGATGATAGGCCTTGGCGAGCTTGCGATAGGCCTTCTTGATGTCGGCCTCGGAGGCGCCCTTGGAGACGCCCAGCACATCGTAGGGATTTCGCATCGGTCTTCAGGATTCTCGGTGCCGCCTGGGGCCGGGCGCCTGCCCGGCTCCTTCGGATTCGTCTGTCATGTGGACGGCCTGTTGCTTCTCTGCAACGGTCTCGCGCGAGAATTCGCTGCGATTGGCACGCCGTCAACGGGCAGACCCGAACTGTGATCCTAAAAAAGTCGGGCCGGCGACCGCGGTCAGGTCGAGGATTTCGCGGCCCGGATGCGCGTCAGGCCCCACTCGCCGCCGGAGGGCTTGCAGCCGGTGCCGCGCACGAAGCGGCTGCCCGCCGGAGAGATCACGGAGGCCAGGAAGTCGCGGCAGACGAGCTCGTTGGCGACGTAGGGCAGGCCGGTCGGGTTCACCGAGCCGCGCAGGGTCGTCTCCGGGTTGTCCCACTTCACCGGGCGTCCGTTGCCCTGCGGGTCGAGGGCGACGGCCAGCGCCGCGCTGGCGCGCCGCCAGTCCTCCGCCCCGAGGTCCGCGCCGAAGCCCAGGGGCTTGCGGTCGATGCTGCCGGTGGTGGCCGGTTCCTCGACCGGGCCGTCCTT
>NZ_JAIEOF010000168.1 GCF_019750675.1 Methylobacterium sp. | reverse complement strand
CGCCGGCCACCCGCGCCAAGGTCCTGGCGGCCGCCGAGGCGCTGGGCTATCGGCCGAACCTCCTGTCGCGCTCGCTGACGACCGGGCGCTCGGGCATCGTCGCCGTGGCGGTCGGCGGCCTCGCCAACCCCTTCCACGCCATGGCCCTGGAGAGCTTCGCGGCGGGGCTTCAGCGGACGGGACGGCAGGTGATGCTGGTGGTCGTTGCGGACGAGTGGGCGCTCGGCTCGGCCGTGGAACTCCTCTCGGGCTATCAGGTCGACGCGGTCCTGACCTCGCTCCCGGTGAACGCGTCGGACGTGGCCGAAGCCCTGGCGCGCTTTGCGGTGCCCATCGTGACGATGAACTCCGCGGTGACCAACCGCTGGGTCCGGACGGTGGCGGCCGACGACCACGGGGCCGGCATCGCGATCGCCAAGCACCTGCACGCGCAGGGCGCCCGCCGGTTCGGCTACATCGCGGGCCGGTCGGGCACGCTCGCCCAGGAACGTCGCGAAGCCGGCTTCCGGCAGGGTCTGGCGGAACTCGGGATCGCGGAGTGTGCGCGGGCGCAGGGCGATCATCACCACGGCGGCGGTACCGTGGCGGTGCGGGCGCTCTATGCGTCCGGCACCGGGCCGGACGGCCTGTTCTGCCTCAACGATCTCACGGCGATGGGCGCCATCGACGCCCTCCGGGAAGAATTCGGCCTGCGCTGTCCGGAGGACGTGCTGGTGGCCGGCTACGACAACGTCGCCGCCTCGGCCTGGCCGCCCTATCGCCTGACCACGGTCGATGTCGGCCTCGACCGGATCGCCACGCGGGCCTTCGCGCTGATGGAGGCGGAGGAGGCAGGGCCGTCCGAGGTGCTGGTAAGACCCCGCCTCGTGACGCGTGCCAGCACCCGGTGCTGAGGAGGCGTCCGCTCAGGGAAGCTTCACCGGATCGGTAGCCGCCTCGGGAGCCTGCCCGAGCCGGGCGACCTCGGCCGCCAGTTCCTGCAGGCTGGCATCGCCCTTGCGCACGACCCGGTCGACGCCGGCGAGTTCGCTCCGCTCGGCGGGCGAGATGTCCCGGGCACTGAGGACCACCACCGGGATGTCACTGCCGCCGGCCAGGGCGCGCAGCCGCAGCAGGAACGAGAAGCCGTCCATGACCGGCATGGTCAGGTCGAGCAGGATGACGGCCGGGCGTGCCTCGTGGACCCGGGCCAGGGCCTCGGCGCCGTCGCCGGCTTCGCGCACCGCCCAGCCGTCGCGCTCGAGGACATGGCGCAGGCGCTCGCGCATGCCCGCGTCGTCGTCCACCACCAGCACGCCGCCGGCCTCGGGTCCGAGGCGGGTCAGCACCGCCTTCAGCCGCCCCCAATCCACCGGCTTCGGCAAGGCGTCTGCCGCGCCGAGGGACGCACTCAGCGCCGCGTCGGCCACGAAGCTCACCATCACCACCGGGATGTCGCGGGTCACCGCATCGGCCTTGAGGGTCGCCAGCACCGTCCAGCCGTCGACCTCCGGCATCATCACGTCGAGCAGGATCACCCGGGGCGCCAGGGTCCGGGCGAGGTCGAGGCCGGTCCGTCCGTCGCCCGCCGTCCGCACGGAGAAGCCCTGCCGGATGAGAAAGCGCGCCATGAGGTCCCGCTGGCTCGCCTCGTCGTCGACGACGAGCACGAGGCCGCGGCTGCCCCTGGCCTCGTGCTCCGACCGCTCGGCGGGCTCGGCCTCCGCCGGCGCCTCCACGATGGGGACGACGGCCGGCACGGTCAGGGTGAAGGTCGTGCCCCCGCCCGCCAGGCTCTCCACCTCGATCTCCCCGCCCATCAGGCCGGCGAAGGCCCTGGTCAGGGCGAGGCCGAGGCCGGTACCCCCGTACTTGCGCGTCGTCGTCTCGTCGGCTTGCGCGAAGCGCTGGAACAGTCCGGCCACCTGCTCGGGCGACATGCCGATGCCGGTATCGGCGACGGCGAAGCTCAGCCGGTCGCCATTCGGGGTGGTGCGGCGCCGAACCCGCAGGGTAATCGTCCCGCCCTCCGTGAACTTCGCGGCGTTGCCGAGCAGGTTGAACAGGCACTGGCGCAGCTTGACCGCGTCGGTGCGCGCGTCGCCGAGGTCCGGCGCGAGGTCGAGGACGAGGCGGTTGCCCTTCTTGGCGACCAGGGCCTCGACGGTGGCGGCGGCGTCGCGCGCGAAGCCGTCGACGGCGAAGTCCTCGGCGTACACGTCCATCTTCTCGGCCTCGACCTTCGAGAGGTCGAGGACATCGTTGATCAGGCCGAGCAGGTGCTGGGCGTTCGCCCGGATCTTGCCGAGGTCGGCGAGAAACGTGTCCTGCCCGAGATCCTCCGCCTCCTCCTCCAGCATCTCGGCGTAGCCGATGACCGCCGAGAGCGGGGTGCGCAGCTCGTGGCTCATGTTGGCGAGGAAGCGGCTCTTGGCCCGGCTCGCCTCCTCGGCGGCGTCGCGGGCCTCCCGCAGGGCCGCCTCGTAGGCGTGACGCCCGGTGACGTCGACATGCACGCCGACCCATTCGCGGATCGCCCCGTCGGAATCGTGCACCGGCACGGCGCGGACCGCGTAGTGGCGCCAGTTGCCGTCCGGATGGCGCACGCGCTGGTCGACGACGTAGGGCGTGCCGGTCCGGACCGCCGATTCCCAGACGAGGCGGGCGTTCTCCGCGTCGTCGGGGTGAAGGGCGCGGGTCCAGCCGCCGCCGCGATACTCCGCGTAGGTCTGGCCGGTGATCTGTTCCCAGCCGGGCTGCTCATCCACGAGTTCGCCCGCCGCGTTGGTGTTCCACATGACGCCGTCGACCGCGCGGACGGCTGAGCGGAAGCGCGCCTCGCTGACGTGCAGGCGCCGCTGCACCCGCCCCTGGTCGAGGGAGCCCACCATCATCGCCAGAAACAGGATGACGAAGGTCACGCCCGCCACCGCCAGGGCGAGGTTCTGCGGACCCGCCGCCGGGACCATCCCGTGTGCCGCGTGGGCGCCCTCCTCCGCGAGGGTGAAGCTCGCCGCCGCCATGCCGGTGTAGTGCATGCCGGCAACCGCCAGCCCCATGGTGCAGGCCGCGACCAGCTTCTGCCAGAGCCGGTTGCGGCGGAAGGCCAGCCACAGGGCGGCGGTGGCGGCCAGGACCGCGATGGCGACGGAAGCGGCGACGATCGCCGGATCGTAGGCGAGGTTCCCCGGCACCCGCATCGCCGCCATCCCGACATAGTGCATGGCCGCGACGCCGAGGCCCATCAGCGGACCGGCGACAAGGAGCGACCGGGGCGCGGCACCTCGGATCGCCACCCAGCCGAAGGCCGCCGCGGTGGCGGTGACGGCGACGAGGAGGGACAGGGCCGTGATGCCGAGATCGTAGGCCGCCGGTGCTCCCATCTCGAAGGCGAGCATGCCGACGAAGTGCATCGCCCAGATCCCGCCCCCCATCGCGATCGCCGCGGCGCCGACCCAGACCCAGCGCAGGCCGGCGGCCGCACCGCGGACGCGCGCGCCGAGGTCGAGGGCCGTGTAGGAGGCGAAGACCGCGACGGCGATCGAGAGCGCGACGAGAGCGGGGTCGTAGCCGGTATGAACCATGGAATGCCCGTGCGGTGGCGGTCCGCCCCTCCCGGGCGACCTGGCGACGGGCCGGTCGGGGAGGCGACGTCCGTCGTCTGTAGACTATTCGCGCGCGCCCGTCGGTCTCACGAAGCCGTGCGGCGCCCGAACGGATTGACCCGGGGGAATTCCCGCGCCGGTTTCAGGCGCGAAGGAGCGCCGCGTAGGGAGCGAGATCGGGTTCCGGCGCGCGCCCACTGCCGAGTTTCGAGGCCAGCCGGCGGATGGCGGGACGGCTCGCGAGCCGGAGCCCGCCGTGCAGGAGACGGATGCCGAGGCGACTGCGGGGATTCATGATCTTGGGGGCGATCCCGGGCACGCCCTGTCCGCTCTCCACCATCGGCCGCATCGCGCGCTCGTAGGCGGCGAAGGCGGCCGGCACGTCGGTGCCGCGCGCCAGTTCGCTCGCCAGCACGTAGGCGCCGGTGACGGCCAGGGTGGTGCCGATGCCCGCGAGCGGCGTCGCGCACCAGGCCGCGTCGCCGGTGAGCGCCACCCGCCCCCGGGCCCAGCGCTTCAGCCGCACCTGCCGGAGGACATCGAAGTAGAAATCCTCCGTCTGCTCCATCCCGGCGAGCACCCGCGCGGCCTGCCAGCCGGCATCCGCGAAGCGCTCCCGCAGGAACGCCTTCTGGCGGGCGGCGTCCCAGTCCTGCTCGGCCCCCTGAGGCTGACGCACGGCCAGCATTGCCCGGGTGGTGCCGTGGTTGTCGGGCCGCAGGGAGATGCTGCGCCCGCCCGGCGCGTTGTACCAGCGCCACATCCGGTCGTCGTCGGCGGTCCGCGGGATGGTGAAGTACGCGATGGTCAATCCCATCCAGCGCGGGTCGTTCTCGCCCGGAAAGACACGCTTGCGCGTCCGCGAACCCACTCCCTCCGCGATGATGACGGCGTCGTAGGCCTCGACCGCACCGCCCGCGAAGGTCACCCGGGCCGCGTCGGCCCCGTCCGCGATTTCGGTCACCGTGTCGCCGAAGCGAAAGGTCGCCCGCGCCCGGGCGGGCTCGTAGAGAAGCCGCGCGAGGTCGCCCCTCAGGATCTCCATCTCCGCCGTGGGGCCGTCGCCGAGGCTCGGGTCCACGGCGAAGCGGGCGACCGTCCGGCCCGCCGCGTCGACCCAGGCGGTGCCCTCCTCGCCGGTGCCGTGGTCGAGGGCGGCGCGCTCCAGGCCCATGCGCCGCAGCACTTCGCGCCCGACTCCGCGGACATCGACGTTCTGCCCGCCGTCCCGGAAACCGGGGTTACGCTCGACCACGGTGACGTCGAAGCCGTGCCGGCCGAGCCACCAGGCGGCAACGTTGCCCGCGACGCTGGCGCCGGTGATCAGGATGCGACGGGACATGCGGTTCACCTAGAGCCGGCGGAGGTGCGCGCCGGGCGTCCGCCGGCTGCGCCGTACCGGAATTCCGGCCCGAAACCGAGGTTCCCGCCGAGGCCCGCCGGGATTTCGCGGCCCGGATGCGATTGGGTCGCATCTTTCATCCCCGCCCACGACCCTAGGTCGGGTCGATGGATCGCAGATTTCCCACGACCCGCCCCATGGCCCGCCCCATGACCCGTGCCGCAGGGCTCGACCGCCTGTCAGAGTTTCTCGCCGATGCCGGCGCGGCCTACGCCGCCGACCGCAACACCGACCGGGGACCGGCGCACGCGCCGACGACCTCAGCGCTCTCGCCCTACCTGCGCCGCCGCCTCGTCACCGAAGCGGAGGTGGTGGCCGCCGCGGAGCACGCGTTCGGCGACGTAGGCGCGGAGAAGTTCGTGTCGGAGGTGTTCTGGCGGACCTACTTCAAGGGCCATCTGGAGACCCACCCCGCCGCCTGGACGGACGCCCTCGCGTCTGCCGAGGCGCACCACGCGCGTCTGCTCACCGAGCCCGGCTTGCGCCGGACCTACGAGGCGGCGGTGCAGGGCCGGTCGGGCATCGACGGCTTCGACGATTGGGCGCGAGAGCTCGTGGAGACGGGTTGGCTCCACAACCACGCCCGGATGTGGTTCGCCTCGATCTGGATCTTCACCCTTCGGCTGCCCTGGGCGCTCGGGGCCGACTTCTTCATGCGCCACCTCCTCGACGGCGATCCGGCGAGCAACACTCTGTCCTGGCGCTGGGTGGCGGGGCTCCATACCCGCGGCAAGCACTACGTCGCACGGGCCGAGAACATCCGCCGGTACACCGAGGGGCGCTTCGACCCTACCGGGCTCGACGAATACCCGGATGCCCTCGCTGAGCCGATGCCGCCGCGCGAGGTCCCGCTGCCGCCGGCCGATGCTCCGCCGTCGGGCGAGGTCGCGCTGCTCCTGCACCTCGACGACCTGAACCCGGAGAGCCTGCCGCTCGGCGCCGTGACGGTCGTGCGCATCGGCGGCCTGATCGCTCACGCGGCAGGAGCGTCCGATCGGGTCAAGTCCGCCGATGCGGAGGCGATGGCGGATGCCCTGGCCCGGGCCGGTGCCCATTTCGGATGTCCGGCCGGGGCGGTCGAGGCCGGCTGGGCGGGCGATCGCCCGGTCGTGACCGCCTGGGCACCCGTCGGCCCCTCGGCGGTCGCCCTGCCGGAGGGATGCCGGCGCGTGCGCCGGGCCTGGGACGAGGCCGCATGGCCGCGATCCACGCGGGGTTATTCCCGCCTGCGCTCCGTCATACCGGCCCTCCTCGGTCGCTGAACCTTCGGCACGCCAGCCGATCCGGACCGCTCCCCGGCCCGCCCGAAAACGCCGGGCGGACCCGCGTTTTTGCACCGCAACATAACCATGCTCCGGCCGTTGTACCCACGCTACCCTTCGCATCGACGCGTGAGGGACGGCATCGGGTTCATTCGCTCGCCGGGCGAAGCCGCGATGCTGCCGTCTCACCGGAAGTCATCCCGATGCGCCCCATGCCCCTGTTCGCCTGCCTCGCCGCCGCGCTCCTCCCGCTCCCCGCCCTGGCCTCCTCCTGCGCCGAGCAGATCGGCACCATCGAGCGCCGCCTCGACAGTTCCGGTGCCGTTCAGGTCGCCGGTCTCAAGGACGGTCATACCTTGCGCACGGGTTCGCTTCGCGGCCTCCAGGCTCCCCGCCCCGATGCACCGAGCGATCTCGCCATGGTCTCGACAGCCGACCACGTCGCCGTGGCCCGGACCCTCATTATCCGGGCGTCCGACGAGGACCGGCGCGGCGACCAGCGCGCCTGCGAGAACACGATGAGCGAAGCCAAGGGCATGATCGGCGCCCTGCCGTAGGTCGTTCCGACAGACCGGGCCGGGGGCGCGTCTCCGGCCACATTCCCCACGCCCCGTTTCCCATCCCGAGGAGTGCCACGACGATGATCGGTCCGGCCGAAATCGAGGACATGCGACTGGACCTCGTCGCTTTCCACGAGCAGGCGAGGCTCTACGACGCGGCCCTCGCCCCCCTGCATCGACATTGGGCACGGCGCGGCGGCACCTCGGTGGGTAGTGTCACCCGGATCTGCGACCTTGCCTTCGCCCGCGCCGCCGACCGGCCGTTCAGCGACTGGAAGGCCGTCGCCTCGGAGGCCGCCTGCGAGGCCGGATACGGCATCCTCTGGGACGGCGACGAGGTGACGGCGATCCAGACGCATCCCGGGCGCCTTCTCTCCTGATTTCCGGACGGTCGGCGGGAGCGCCGACGCCGCTCGGCACCGGAGCAGCGTTGCGGGTGCCGGTGTCGCGGAGACACGGCCACGCGGAACACGCCTGTTCACGGGATCGTTGACCCATCAATGGAAATCTATGTCCTCGTCGTCGCCGGGTTCGGTGTCCTGGTGCTTCTGACGGCATGGCTGCCGATGGTGCTTCGGGCGCTGCCCCTGTCCCTGCCCATCTGCTGTGTCGGTATCGGCGCGGCCCTGTCGCTGTTCCCCGCGATCGCCGACCTCACGCCCCATCCGGGTTCGCACCTCGCCGTCATCGAGCATGCGACCGAGGCGGTCGTCGTCATCTCCCTGATGGGCGCGGGCCTGAAGATCGACCGCCTGATCGGCTTCAGGACTTGGTCGGTGACCTGGCGCCTCCTCGGCATCGGCATGCCGCTCACCATCCTGGCCCTCACCGCGCTCGGCTCTGCCTTGCTCGGCCTCGGGCTCGCGGCCGCCCTGCTGCTCGCTGCGTCCCTGGCCCCGACCGATCCGGTGCTCGCCTCCGACGTTCAGGTCGGGCATCCGGCCGAGGAAAACGAGGACGAGCCGCGCTTCGCCCTGACCTCAGAGGCCGGCCTCAACGACGGGCTCGCCTTCCCGTTCGTGAACCTCGCCGTCGCGCTGGCGGGAACCGGCAGCCTGACCGGGCTGTCCTGGTCGCACTGGCTCTCGATCGACGTTCTCTGGAAGGTGGCGGTCGGTGCCGTTCTCGGCGCAGCGGTCGGGCGGGCGCTCGGGTGGCTGACCTTCCATCTGCCCAACGTCTCGAAGCTTTCCCGCACCGGCGACGGCTTCGTGGCCCTCGGGGTCACCTGCATCGCCTATGGCTGCGTCCAGGCCGTGGACGCCTACGGCTTCGTCGGCGTCTTCGCGGCGGCCATCGGGCTGCGCTCGTCCAGCCGCGGCCACGCCTATCACCGCAAGATGCACGACTACGCCGAGGAACTCGAACGCCTCCTGATGATGGTGCTGCTCGTGGGGTTCGGGGCCGTCCTCGTGGGTGGCGGCCTGCTGCAGGCCCTGACCTGGCCGGCCGTGGCCTTCGCGCTGATCGGCCTCCTGGTGGTGCGTCCCTTAAGTTGCTGGATCGGCCTTCTCGGCAGCGGCCGCTCGCTGGCGGATCGCGCCGTCGTCAGCGTCTTCGGCATACGCGGGTTGGGCACGGTCTACTACCTCGCCTTCGCCATGGGGCACGCCACCTTCGAGCGCCCGGACCTGATCTGGGCCACGGCCGGCCTCACCGTACTGCTCTCCATCCTCGGACACGGCGTCACGGTCACGCCGGTCCTGCGTGCCCTCGACCGGCGCATGGGACGCGACACGCAGAGCGCCCAGCTCGACCTGAAGCTCGCCGTTCCGCGCCCGTGAGCGGAAGGTACCCGACCTGGCGACGCGCATCGTCGCAGGCCAGAACACGGAACGCCCCGAACGGGTCATCGTCACGGACCGGCGATGCGCGGTTCGCCGAGGAGTCGGACCCATGAAGCACAAGCCCCTGCGGGATCAGGTCATCGTCATCACCGGCGCCTCCAGCGGCATCGGGCTGACGACCGCGCGCATAGCCGCGCGGCGGGGCGCCCGGGTGGTGCTGGCCGCACGCAGCACCGATGTGCTCGCCCGCATCGTCGGCGAGATCGAGGCCGAGGGGGGCCAGGCCCTCGCGGTGACGGCGGATGTCGGCCAGCGCGCGGACGTGCAGGCGATCGCCGACGCGGCACGGGCGCGCTTCGGCGGCTTCGACACCTGGGTCAACGTCGCCGGCCTCACCGTCTACGGTCCCTTGCGCGAGATCGCGTATGCCGACCACGAGCGCCTGATCCAGACCAACCTCTGGGGCACGGTCAACGGATCGCTGATCGCGGTCGGGTACCTGCGCCGGCACGGCGGGGCGCTCATCAACGTCGGCAGCGTCGCCTCCGACCTCGCCTTCCCGTTCCAGGGCCTCTACGCCACCTCGAAGCACGCCGTGAAGGGGTTCACCGACACCCTCCGCATGGAGTTGATCGCGGAGGGCGCACCGGTCTCGGTCACCCTGGTCAAGCCGGCCTCGGTCGACACGCCGCTGCCGAACCGGGCGCGCAACTACATGGACCGCGAGCCGACGCTGCCGCCGCCGATCTACCCGCCGGCGGAGGTCGCCAACGCCATCCTGCACGCCGCCGTGCATCCGCAGCGGGACATCTTCGTGGGTGGCGGCGGCAAGATGTTCGTGATGGGCAAGGCGTTCGTGCCCGGCGCCTACGACGAGCTGGCCCCGGCCATCATCGCCCTCCAGAAGCGTGGCGAGCCGCCCCGCAATCCCACCGGCGCCCTGCATGCCCCGGCGCAGGCCGGCACCGAGCGCGGCGACCCGCCCGTCTACGTCATGCGCACGAGCGCCTACACCCGCGCCACGCTGCATCCACTGACGACCCTGGCGATCGCCACGGGCCTCGCGGCCACGGGAGCCCTCGCCCTCGCAAGGCGCGCTCGACGCCCGCTCTGATGCTCACGGCCTCCGGGGGCTCGAAGCTCTGGATCGATTCGGTCCGCGATGGGCGGCGGAAGCGCGCGCCCGTACGGCATCCGCCGGACCGTGGCCGAAGCGATCAGCCTTCGGGCCCGGCGAGCCGGAGGCGCTCATGCGCCTCGGCCGGGGTCATCGACCGGATCGCGTCCTCCGAGAATCCCAGGCCGCGAAGTCGAACCCTCTGACGTTGCGTGATCATCAGTGCGATCGCGGACGGTCGCGTGGCGGCCGCGGCGCGCGCCTCCGGCCGGTCGTCGTCGGCCCGGGCGCGGCGTTCCCGGAACACAGCCTCCGCCTCGTCACGATCGAGGAACCGCAGGAGATCGTCGTCGGGCTCCATCGTCATCCGGTCCCCTGTCCTGCGTCACGAAGATCGACTTTGCCTTACCGACCGGGGATGACGGCGGATCGGCGGAATCTCAAGGCCCCGCGAAGGACCCGAGCCGTAATCCGGAGCGAAGCCCATGCGCTGACTGACGCAGGCGGTCGATGTCATTCCCCCGATCGGATCGGAATGCGATGCAACTCGTTCCCGCCGGAATCCTTGATCACGAGTTCCCACGCGCCGTCCACATCCATCAATTCCCCGCCACTGCGCAATTCCTCGATCACGATGCCGGCCTGCTCGATGGCTTCCGAAAGGTCGGCGGCATCGACGCCCTCCGCATCGGACATCGTGTTGCGGCCGTCGGTGAGATCGAAATGAAAATGCATGAGGAAAATGCTCTGCACCACGCGAGAATCAGGCACGTGTGAATAGCTCGATTCGCCCAGAGTGCAACGCGTTGCCGGGCAAACGAACTACGCCAAGGGTCGTGTCAAACCTCGCTGAAGGATGTCCCAGAGGTTTTAGTCGGCGGAAAGATTCGCCCCTCGGATAGGATGGTGTCCGAGCCTCCATCGGAAGGACGATTCGGCCGATTACTGGAAATCCTGGATTGTCTACAATGCGGACTTGACTCACTCCGCATGATAGTCTTGGCTGCTTTTTTGCGGCGCAGCGTAGGCGATTGGAGGAGGCGATTAACTAATGGTAGGGTTCGAGGAACACCCAATCGTTGCGGGATCGGATTCCCTCCCCGAGCGTATCTTGAGCCTGCGAATTCACATTCGATCCATGATCCGGAAGTTGAACGTCAGTCCGAAGAGCGGACGCTGAGAACAACGCTGGAGCGATGATCCACGTTCGCACGGCTGCACCAGCCGAACGTCGAAATCATCATCGAATCGCGAATGGACGAGGCCTGCCGACCCCGCTGTAGCGGCGGCCCGCGGTCCGGGCCGCCGCCAGCCCCCTCACCGTTCCCGCCACGCCTTTGCGATCTGATCGGA
The DNA here is from genome assembly GCF_019750675.1 of Methylobacterium sp. Classification (GTDB taxonomy): domain Bacteria; phylum Pseudomonadota; class Alphaproteobacteria; order Rhizobiales; family Beijerinckiaceae; genus Methylobacterium. The sequence continues at coordinate 63 of NZ_JAIEOF010000168.1, read as the reverse complement.
GAGGGGTTTGACGAGGTAGCTGAGCACGGATCGGTCGCCGAGCTGCATGAAGCTTTCCACCGG
>NZ_JAIEOF010000165.1 GCF_019750675.1 Methylobacterium sp. | reverse complement strand
TCGTATCCTTGCATCTGCGAAGGGCCTGCGAAGGCCCCTCGGCCTTGGCGTTCACCTGTGTCATTCCGGGGCGCCGCCGGCGAACCCGGAATCCAGACCTACCCCGGTGGCAAGGTGGAGCCCTGTCGGCGGCTCCGAATCCCGGGTTCTGCCTCGCAGCCCCCGGGATGACGGCGCTGTCGCGAACACCGATCAGACCGATCGAAAAGCGTGTCTCCGGTAACACGGGCTGGGGCGTGCCCCATCCGAACAGGTCGCACACCTCACTCAGGGTGCGTGCCGTGCAGCCTCCGCATTCCGCTTGCGGGTGGCCGCTGCCTTGCGCGCGGAGGCCGAGCGTTCCTCCGGCGTGCGCGCGGCCGATGCCTTGCCGCCGATCGCGCCGCCGCGATGCGCTGCCGGGTGGTCGCTGGCCTTGCCCCGTCCCGAGCCGCCCGGCTTCTTGCCGCCACCGTCGTCCTTGTTGACGGTGGCCCAGGCCCGCGCCTCTGCCTCCGGCTCGGGCACGCCGCGCGCTTCGTAGGATTCGGCGATGTGCTCCGCCTTGCGGCGCTGCTTGTCGGTGTATTTCGATTTGTCGCCCTGGGCCATCTCAGACCTCCGATGTTCAGCCCGCCGCCGGCTCAACCCGTCACGGCCGGTCCGTCGAGGACCGCCCGGACGCGCCGGATCAGGTCCGTCCGGCGATAAGGCTTGTTCAGAAGATCGAACGCCGAGCCACCCGCATCGGTTCGCTCCAGGCTGGCCTCGGCGTAGCCCGTGGTGAGCAGGACGCGCAGACCCGGGCGCCGCGCTTGCGCCTCCCGGGCCAGCGCGATCCCGTTCATGCCGCCGGGCATGATCAGGTCGGTGAACAGCAGATCCACCGTGCCGCCGCCTTCGAGAATGTCGAGGGCCTCGCGCCCGTGCCCCGCCATCAGCGTGGTATAGCCGAAGTCGCGCAGGATGGTTCGGGCGAGCTCGGCCACGTCCTCGCGATCGTCCACGATCAGGATCGTCTCGGTGCCCTTTCCGTCCGCCACCGCCGGCCCCTCGGTCTTGGTGTCCGCCTCGTCCTGTTCGGTGGCCGGGAAGGAGAGCCGCACCACGGTGCCTGCCCCGAGTGTCGATTCGATGCGCGCGAGGCCGCCCGACTGCTTGGCGAAGCCGTAGACCATCGAGAGGCCGAGGCCCGTGCCCTTGCCCTCCTCCTTGGTCGTGAAGAACGGGTCCATCACGCGGGTCAACACATGGGCGGGGATGCCGCTGCCGGAATCGGCGACGCTGACCGTGACGTAGCGGCCCGGCGCGAGGCCGGCGACCGCTTCCGCGCCGAACACCTGGTTCTTCGTGGTGATTCGAAGGCGGCCCCCGTCCGGCATGGCGTCGCGGGCGTTGATGAAGACGTTGAGGAGGGCGACCTCCGCCTGGTTCGGGTCGACCCGGCAGTTCCAGAGGTCCGGGGCGAGGTCACGCTCGATCGTGATGGCCTCGCCCAGCGTCCGGGCCGCCATGTCGCCCATGCCCTGGACCAGGGCGTTGAGGTTCACCGAGCGCCCCTCGAGGCGCTGTTTGCGGGCAAAGGCCAGCAATTGCTGCGTCAGGGTGGTGGCGCGCTCGGCGGCCGTGCGGATGTTGTCGGTGGCGCGCCGCAGGCGGTTGCGGTCGGCATCGGGATCGGCGAGCCCGGCGCCCAGGATGTCGACGTAGCCGACGATGACCTGGAGCAGGTTGTTGAAGTCGTGGGCGATGCCGCCGGTGAGTTGGCCCAGCGCCTCCATCTTCTGGGCCTGGCCGAGGGCCTCCTCGGCGTCGCGTCGGCGGGAGACGTCGAGCTGCGAGGCGAAGAAGTACACCAGCGTGCCGTCCGCGTCGTAGACCGGCGAGACGAAGAGGGCGTTCCAGAACGGCGTGCCGTCCTTGCGGTAGTTGACGATCTCGGTGGCGACGTTCTCGCGGGCCGCGATGGCGCGGGCGAGGTCGCGCACGACGGTGCGGTCCGTCTCCGGTCCCTGGAGGAAGCGGCAGTTGCGGTCGAGGACCTCGTCTCGTCCGTAGCCCGTCATCGCCAGGAAGGCATCGTTGGTGAAGATGATCGGGTTGTCGGGCCGGCGCGGATCGCTCACAACCATCGGCATGCGGGAGGCCGCGACCGAGGCGAAGAAGAAGGCCGTCGCCGGGTCGGCCGGAGCGCTGCCGTCTTGGCCGGCGCCCTTGGCGCGGCTGTCACTCGCCGGCGGGCGGTTCGGCGTCTCGTTCATCGTCGCGCAATCACATCTCCGGGCTTGCGCCCCTAGGCCTTGCTGATCTTCAAACGCCCGGCGTCGTCCGGGTTTCCCGCGAAAGCGGCGGCCCGCGCGCAACCCTGCGTGACCCGCCGCGCGCCGGAGCCGGCGCGCGGCGAAGCGCGTCAGCGCTGCTTCATCTCGAAGCGAACGCTGTTCACGTTGGCCCGCTCGAAGGCCTGCATGACGTGCTGGTAGGAACGCTCCATGTCGGTGGCCTCGACCCCGTCCACCTCCTCTGGCTTCAGGACGAACATCAGCATCGAGCGGCCGGTGACCTCGTAGGTCGCGCCGATGGGCTTGCTGACCACGTCCTGGCTGTCGGGCAGGTTCGTATCGAGCAGCCGGGTCCAGCCCACGCCGCCCACGGATTCCGGGAGCGTGAACGACACGAGGTCGTGGTAGGCGTTGTAGAGCAGCAATAGGGTGGCGTCGCCGCCGCGCTGGTGGATGCCCGAGGCCTGGGCGCGTCCATCGAGGAGCACGGCCAGGGCCCGCGCATCGCCCTGCGTCCAGTTCTCCGGCGACATCTCGGCGCCGTCGGGCCGCAGCCAGGTCACGTCCTTGACGCCGAACTCCTCGTCGTAGGCCCCCGTGAGGAAGCGCCCGCGGGTGAGGATCGGCAGGGCCTCGCGCAGCAGGGTCAGGCGCTGCGTGAACTCGGCCAGATCCCGCTCCTCCGGGCCGATCGCCTCCCAGTCGAGCCAGGAGATCTCGTTGTCCTGGCAATAGGCGTTGTTGTTGCCGTTCTGGGTGCGGGCGAATTCGTCGCCCGCCAGCAGCATCGGGGTGCCGCGGGACAGGAAGAGGGTCGCCAGCATGTTGCGCATCTGGCGCAGGCGGATGGCGCGGATCTCCGGATCGTCCGTCGGTCCCTCGGCGCCGTAATTGTTCGAGAGGTTGTGCGAGTGGCCGTCGCGGTTGTCCTCGCCGTTGGCCAGGTTGTGCTTCTCGTTGTACGACACCGTGTCGTTCAGCGTGAAGCCGTCATGGGCGGTGAGGAAGTTCACCGAGGCCCAGGGCTTGCGCCCGCGCTTGTTGAACTTGTCGGCCGAGCCGGTGAGGCGGGCGGCGAGATCCGGCAGCTTGCCCTCGTCGCCGCGCCAGTAGCCGCGCACATCGTCGCGAAAACGGTCGTTCCACTCGGCCCAGCCCGGGGGGAACCCGCCGACCTGGTAGCCGCCCGGGCCGCAATCCCAGGGCTCGGCGATGAGCTTGACGGCGTTCAGCACCGGGTCCTGCCGGCAGGTGTCGAGGAAGCCGCCGCCCTCGTCGAAGCCGTGCGGCTCGCGGCCCAGGATGGTGGCGAGGTCGAAGCGGAAGCCGTCCACCCGCATCTCGGTGGCCCAGTAGCGCAACGAGTCGGTCACGAGCTGCAGCACGCGCGGGTGGGACAGGTTGAAGGTGTTCCCGGTGCCGGTGTCGTTGATGTAGTAGCGCGGCTCCTTGGGCATCAGCCGGTAGTAGGAGGCGTTGTCGACGCCCTTGTAGGACAAGGTCGGCCCCTTCTCGTTGCCCTCGGCGGTGTGGTTGTAGACCACGTCGAGGATCACCTCGAGGCCGGCGCCGTGCATGCGGGCCACCATCTCCTTGAACTCGGAGAAGGCGAAGTCCGGCACCGCCGCGTAGCGCCGGGCGGGGGTGAAGAACGAGATGGTGTTGTAGCCCCAGTAGTTCACCAGGCCCTTCTCCTGCAGGTAGTCGTCCTGCACGAAGGCGTGGACCGGCAGGAGCTCCACCGAGGTAACGCCGAGGCTCTTGATGTAATCAAGCACCGCGGGCGTGCCGAGCCCCGCATAGGTACCGCGCAGCTTCTCCGGCACGGCCGGGTGCAGCTTCGTGAAGCCCTTCACGTGGGTCTCGTAGAAGATCGTCTTCTCCCACGGCACGTGGGGCTTGCGGTCCCGGCCCCAGGTGAACGCCGAATCGATGACGCGCGAGCGCCGGGTGTAGGGGGCGGAATCGCGGTCGTCGAAGCTCAGGTCGTCGCCCGTCTCCATCTTGTAGCCGAACAGGGCCGGGTTCCAGGTGATGGAGCCGACGAGGCCTTTGGCGTAGGGGTCGATGAGCAGCTTGTTGGGGTTGAAGCGGTGGCCGGCCTTGGGCTCGTAGGGGCCGTGCACGCGGTAGCCGTAGATCGTGCCGGGGCGCGCGTCGGGCAGGTAACCGTGCCAGATCTCGTCCGTGTACTCGGGCAGTTCGATGCGCTCGATCTCGTTCACGCCGTCGTCGTCGAACAGGCAGAGCTCGACCTTGGTGGCGTGGGCGGAGAAGAGCGCGAAGTTGACGCCGAGGCCGTCCCAGTTCGCGCCGAGGGGATAGGGGGACCCCTCCTTGATGCGCGAGCGGGCGCTGCGGCTCTGCGGGCTCGCGCGATCGGCGGGAGAAGTCGTGTCGGCCATTTGCGCTCCGGAAGCGTTCTCGACGCGAGCCTGGGCATCGGCGATGCCCAGGCCCTGAAAATCACGACGGCAACGCTCACGCTTCGGCGGAAGGTCCGCCGGGCCGGAAACTTTTTGCGCTGCGCAACCCGGTGCCGAGACGTGCTTGCCCTCGACCTCCCGGCTTTCCTGGCGCGCGCGCATGCGGCATGACTGATGCTTGCCGCCACACTGCGGCGAACCCCACGAGGAGCCCCTGCATGACCGAGCATCCCAACGCCTTGCAGAGCATCGCGGAGCGTCACGGATTCAGTCTCGACGCAGTCCGCCACCTCGTCCGGTCCCTGGAGGCCGGCCAGGGACGCATGGCGCAGTTCGACCACCCCGATCTCGGCGGATTCGGGCAGTGGACCAGCGGCGGTATGACGATGATCGGCGATATGTTCAATTCTGGGCTGAAGACCCGCGTGAGTGCGCTCTGCGCCGACCTCGCCTCCTCCCTCCCGGCAACGGGTTGGGCCGAGCCCCGGCCGGCTTCGGCGAACTGGCCGGCCGAATGGGGACCGCCCGCCACGTCGGGTTCGCAGAACGGGATGCGGTACGCCTATTTCCCGGCCCGGCATCGCCTCGCCGTGGAGACGGAGGGCCGGGTCGCGCTCTACGACACCGAAGGCCACGACATCAGCGGCGTCGCCCAGCAGCAGGGCGGGACGTCGAGCCTGCGCTTCTCCGGACGCGACGGTGCGGTCGACCTCGCCAGCTTGAAGCGTGTCGACGGGGGCGGAGCCGTCTCCGAGGGGACATCGGACGCGGCATCCGAGGCTCCGCCGTTCAAGCCTTCACGGGGTGGGTCCTCGTCGGTCGGGTCTTCGTCGAGCGGTGCCTCGCCGCTCGGGTCCCTGCCGTCGGAGTCCGGGGCTCACGCGCCCCCGGCAGCCCCCGCCGGCCGGGCGGACGACATCCTGGGGACGATCGAGCGCCTGGCCGACCTGCACCGCCGGGGCATCCTCGATCAGACGGAATTCGCGTCGAAGAAGGCCGAGTTGCTGGCCCGCCTCTAGTCCCGGGGCTCCGGCGCCCGATCTGAGGCGGGACCATGGCCCGGCCCCGCGATCTCCTCGACGTCACCACCATCTACCACGAGCCGGCGGTGCCGGATTTTTCGCGCGGGCGGGAGATCCTCGATCGGTTCCCGGAGGCCGAGCGCATCGTGGTGCCCTCGCACTGGAACATCCCGAGCCTGCACGGCAATGCCGGCTCGGTGGAAGATTGGGTGCGCATCAAGCGCTCCACCCTGGTCCTCGGCGTGAAGAAGGGACTGGCGATGCGGCCGAACGGGCGCAGCGCCCACTTCATCGCCCCCTCGACCTCCAACGGCTGCGCCATGGCCTGTGCCTACTGCTACGTGCCGCGCCGCAAGGGATTCGCCAACCCGATCTCGGTCTTCGTGAACGTCGAGGCGATCGCCGCCGCGATCGTTCGGCACGCCAGCCGCCAAGGCCCCCTCGGCACGCCGGACACCATCGATCCCGCCCTCTGGGTCTACGACCTCGGCGAGAACGGCGACCTCTCGGTGGACGCGATGGTGAGCGACACCGTGCGGGACCTCGTGGCGCTGTTCCGGGACATCCCCAACGCCAAGGCATCCTTCGCCACCAAGGCGGTGAATCGCGATCTCCTGGCCTACGACCCGCAGGGCAAGACCCGCATCCGCTTCTCGCTGATGCCGGAGCGCATCGCCCGCATCGTCGACGTGCGCACCGCGCCGATCCCCGAGCGCATCGCCGCGATCGACGACTTCGTGGCCGCCGGCTACGAGGTCCACCTCAACTTCTCGCCTGTGATCCTCTACCCCGGCTGGGAAGCGGACTGGTGCGCCCTCTTCGATGCCGTCGACGGCGCGATCGGCCCTGCGGCCCGCGCCCAGTTGAAGGCGGAGATCATCCTCCTCACCCACAATGCCGACCTGCACGCGGTCAATCTCGGCTGGCACCCCAAGGCCGAAGACTTGCTCTGGCGCCCGGACATCCAGGAGGCCAAGGTCTCCGAGGGCGGCGGCGCGAACCTGCGTTATCGCACCGGCTGGAAGGGCAAATGGCTCGCCCGGTTCAAGACCCTGCTCGCGGAGCGCATGCCGTACTGCACGGTGCGCTACGCGTTCTGAGGCCAGAGGTGCACGGCGCAGGCCGTGTCCCATCCGGCGATGTAGCTGACGGGTGTTCATCGGCGATTGCCGGGTAGGGTCGGGTTGTGAGGACCAACCCCGCACCCGAGAGATCCCCCGTGAACGACGAGATGACGACCCTGCGCGGTCTCGTGGAGAAGAGCGCCGATGCGGATTTGCTGCTCGGGAGGATCGGCTTTGCGGTTGAGCGTTTGACGGAATTGGAAGTGGGCGGCCTGACCGGGGCGGCCCGCGGTGAGAAGAGTGCCGAGCGTCGAGTCCAGCGTAATGGGTATCGCCACCGGGACTGGCAGACGCGGACCGGTACGGTGGGGTTGCGGATCCCTGGCGTACATGAGCTTGCCGACCGCTCATCGGGTCAAGCATCCCAGCACGAACCCCCTCGATCGCCGGAACGGCGAGATCGAGCGCCGGACCGAGGTCGTGGGCATCTTTCCCGATGAGGCTGCCGCTAGAGCGACCGCCAGCGCCCCCGGGTTGGGACGCCTGTGCGGCCCAGACAAGCCGCCGTGTTCGGACAGGTGTTTATCCTTCTACAACAGCACGTTAGCGGCTATGGTAGACTAACCTGGCCACGACTGCGAAAAGAACTCCATCTATAGCCGTGGGTGAGGACTAACGCGACGACGCGACGCCTGGACCAAGCGACCCGGTGGGTGGCGTGGGGCCGGATGAGGAGGTGGTAGTCCTCAGACCGCGACGCAGGTGGCAAGTTCCTTTGCCGCGCCGCATCAACCTGTCCTAATACAAAGCAGATACAGTCGCATAAGATTACCTTCACATCGTTCTCAAGGGGATACCAAAGCTTGCTTCCGCCCTCGGGCCAGCCTCGGCGCTAGAGTGGGGGGAGTTCCGGTCGTTGAACCGGGGCGCCTGCCGTCGGTGCGCCGGAAAGTACCGGTTGGGCCGATGCGATGGCCTATCCATTGGCTATGGTCCCGCTATCGAGACAAGTAGCTTTGTGCACAACCAATCGAGCTTTGCGCTAACCCTTCTCTCGCATCAGCGAACTTCCGGTAATCGAGTTTAGGAACTGAGAACCGTTGGCCGGCTAGCCCATCATCATGGACGCCTTCGGAGCACTCAGGTTCGTCAAACGTTTTCATCGCACTGAGAGCGGCGGTGTGCTCGTGCTCTTTGCCCTGGCAATGCCCGTCCTCATCGGGATGAGCGCCGCTGCCCTGGAATACACCGGCCTGGTGAAGCGCCGCGCCGAGCTTCAGCGCGCGGCCGACAGCGCGAGCATCGCCGGGGTCAACCAATTCAAGCTCGCCAATGCCGACGATGCGGCAGCGGTCCGTACAGCACAGGCGATGGCGTTGGCGCAGGCGCGCAGCGGCGCTGGAGGGACACCGCGCGTGAGCGCGTCCGTGATCGGGAACCACTCTGGGGTGCAGGTAACGGTCGCCGAGACAGTGCCGCTCTCCTTCGGCAAGCTCCTCAACATGCCCAGCGTCGAAGTCGCCGTGAGCTCGACAGCCAAGCTCTCGGGCACCACGCGCCTCTGTCTCCTCGCCCTCGATCCGCTTGCGATGGGTGCGTTCCATCTGGAGAGTGCCGCGCGGATCACAGCGACCGACTGCTCGCTCTACTCGAACTCTAGGAACGCGGCCGGTATCCAGGGCGAGAACTTGGCTGTCGCCTCGGCGATCTCCACCTGCTCGGCAGGCGGATACTCCGGCTCCGGTGCCAACTTCACGCCTCCGCCCGCCACCAGCTGTCCTCCACTGCGTGATCCGTTGATCGACCGGCAAGGTCCGACGCCCGGCTCCTGCGTTGACCTCGGCTTCTTCGTCGACCCCTTGAAGTACGTCTTTGGCATCGACGATCCGGTCTACGGCGTGAACGTCGTCAGCGGGAACGTGACCATTGGCCCGGGCACCTACTGCGGCGGTCTGCACATCACCAAGGGGGCACGGGTGACCCTGAGGCCCGGCGTCTACATCATGCAGAACGGGCCCCTGGTCGTGGACAAGGATGCCAGCTTCACGGGCACCAACGTCGGTTTCTACTTTACCGGCGTGCGCGGCGGGTTGCTGTTCGACCAGCAGAGCATCATCAGCCTCACTGCACCGAAGGACGGCATCATGGCCGGGCTGCTGCTCTTCGAGGACCGCCTTGCTCCCCCAGCACCTGTGTCGCTTCTGCCCGCCAGCGGAAAGGGTAAGGCCAAGCCTGCACCGGGCGGCTTCATCGCGGCACGCGAGTACCGGATCATCAGCGACAATGCTCGTACATTGCTGGGGACGATCTACCTGCCGGTCGGGCGCCTGATCATCGACAGCAAGAAGCCGATCGCAGACCTGTCAGCCTACACGGTGATCGTCGCGCGGATGATCAACCTCTACGACGGCCCCAACCTGATGCTGAACGCCCGCTACGGCAGCACCGACATCCCGGTACCCACCGGCGTGGGCCCGAGTTCGGCGGACACGCAGTTGTCGCAGTAAGTGCACGAGCACCGACCTCCCACGCGTGGTGGTGCGTCAGGCGAGGGGACGGGAAATTTACGCTCTGGCGCTCGGGACTGTCCCACGTGACGGTCCTCTGCGCGGCGGCGAACTACACCGCGGCCGATTCCCTCGCCGAGACGGTGCGCGATGCCCTGAAGAACGTCCGTCACGTGAAGGTCGCGCAGCACCGCGTCACGATCCTGCAGAACGGCGAAGACCTCGGGAGCGCCACCGAGGACGGCAAGAGCTTCCAGCGCGTGACGGGCTACCGCGTCAGCGTCAGCGGGTGATCTGATGGATTGGAGCTGGCATCACCCGATCGCGAAGGATCGCCTCGGCCTGTCCGAGATCGCGCGCATCTCCGGCGTGGATGCGGCCACGATCCGGCGCTGGATCCATCGCGGTGCGCTGAAGGTGCCGCCAATCGGCCGCGGGCGGGATCGCGCGTGCACGATCTAGCAGGCTATCCACGTGGCCATCATCGCAGACATGAGCCGCATAGGCCTGCCGATCACCGGTAAAGGCGCGGACCTCTCGCTGGCGCTCTTGGGCTACGTGCGCCACCGCGTGGCCCTTGACGGCGACGCGCGCGATGTGGGCTCGGTCTCGCTCACTATGGTGCCGGACACCGACGATTGGGGCATCCGACCGTCAGAAATGGGTGCCGACCGGCGAGTCCTGCATCATCATTGGTTTAAGAAAATTGATAGCCAGCGTTATTCTTCGTTTCTGCCCTTCGAGCCAAAGTAGCTATCAATGTCGTATTTTATCATGACAGGACCGGGGTCGTCATCCCCGTCACTCACCGCAGACAATCTTGCAGACAGGGCGGCTGCTTCGAGGGCCAAATCTCTATAATACCGAGAGATATTCTCGCATGTCTCGATGTGAATTTCGTGAGTTTGCATTTCTGCAAATCTAAAAGGGAAGGAATTTTTGGCGTATATGAAACAAACGTCTCGGACGATGCTTGGATGAAGATATCCAAGGTCATTGATGACGCTGTCAAAAATCGGCGTCTCCGTTTTTCCAATCTCCAAGGTTTGGGTGCGAAAACCTATTTTTGATTCTTTGTCTCTTTTAGTTCTATTGGCATCCGCTTCAAGCGACTGCGATAAGCTATAGTGCCTAGGGTACAGGCCATCCAGTTCTCCTATAAGGGCGGCAGATATTTTCTTTGCTTTAAAGGCATTTTCTTCTAATCTCTGAATCCTGTTTAGTTCATGAATGTGCAAACGTGCATCGCGATCTAGCGCACCTTTATGCTCTTGCGACTTAATGAGGTTGGCGAACCCACGTTTTGTTTGATATGCTATTGCTGCGACACCAACGAGGCCTGCAACAAGGGTTGCAGCAGGTTGGGTTAGGAATGACAAATCAAATGTCATTTCAGATTTCTGTGCTGGTAGGCGTCGCCAGGTGCATCCCCGTCTAGGACCGCTTGGAAGGCATCGAGCGCCGACTGTAGGTCGGCAAGCCTTCGAAGATCGGTGTCTGTCGGGAGTGCATCGCTATCGGACAGCTTCAAGACAAGCTGTACCCGCTCTTCGCTGAGGGCCACACGGTAGCCTCGCACCTTCGCTTCACTCATCGTCACCCACTCTCGCTTCTGATCTCGATATTTCGATCAGAGCCTAGGGCAGATCGGCCGCAGAGCCGAATCGGGGCCGATACTAGGGCCCGCTAGGGCGCCGGCTCAAAAATTTAATCAAAACAATGTGTTAAAGAGATATCTGGCGGAGGGAGCGGGATTCGAACCCGCGATACCGTTTCCGGTATACACACTTTCCAGGCGTGCGCCTTCAACCAC
>NZ_JAIEOF010000154.1 GCF_019750675.1 Methylobacterium sp. | reverse complement strand
CGTGGCCGCCGACAGGTCCACGATCTCGTAGCGGGCGAACGTGCCCTCGCTCGTCGAGACGTCCGCCCCCTCCACGATCGCGCTGGTCGTCGGACCCGCCGCCGGCAGGATCGACGAACAACCGGAGACGAGGCACGCTGCCAGGGCCGCGAGGCTCGCGTTGCGAATCATTGTCACTCTCCCACAAGCCGGAGCCGCGAGACGCGACGACCCGGCGACGACGCCCGCATGGCTCGAGGCGCGCGGACGGCGCCAGCATCACTTCTATTGCGCCGGCCTGCCCGCGAGGGCGCCGCCGGGAAGCAGTCGAGGGACCGCCGGACGACCGCGCGAGGGGCCGCCGCCCTGCCTGATAGCGCGCAAACGCTGCGATCGGTTTAACGGATCGTCCAGACGTTCAAGGTCGCCTCTCCGACCGATGGACCCTGCCGATCCTCTCAAGCAGCATTGCGTCACCAGGGTGGCAAAGCCACGCTTCAGGCGCCGGTGTCGGAAGCAAGGCATCCGCGAAGCTGTCGCCCGAGGGCATCGGCGCTCAGGTCGCGGCGCAGCGGCGCAGCGGCCTGCCCCGGCCCGAACCGGAAGATCGCGTAATCCGTCGCCGTGTCGCCGAAGCCCGGACGGCAGTTCGGCAGCGCGGGCGCATGGTCGCCGAACACGCAGAGGACGGCGTCGAGTCCTTCGAGGCCGTCGACGAGACGTTCCACCGCGAGGCCGGTGTTCTTCACGTGCGTGAGGTACTGCGCCAGGGGATCGTCGATCCCCGCAAGGCGGCCCGGCTTCCAGGGCCCGTGGTTTTCCATGGTGACGCAGAACAGGAAGAGCGGTGCCGAACGCCCCCGCACCTCCGCCAGCACCCGCTCGGCCAGGGCGAGGTCGGACACGTAGGGCCCGACCCGGGGCGCGTCGCCGAACGCCTCCTCCATGATCAGGCGATCGAAGCCGAGGCGCGTCACGACCTCCGCCCGGTTGAAGAAGGCGCGATGGAAGGGATGCACGAACAGGGTCTCGAACCCGGCCTGGCGGGCGCGGGCGGGCAGGCTCTCGGGTTCGCGGCCGCCATGGGTCAGGTAGGGGTCGAACAGGCCGAAGCCGAGATCCCCGGCGTCACGTCCGGTCAGGATCGCGTGCTCGGTGCGCATGGTGTAGGCGCCGTGGGCGGGGACGCGCAGGCGCCCGTACTGGGCGGCGCGACGCGGGATCACGTCCATCAGCGGCAGCGGCGGGCCGCCGAGGCGCCGCGGATCGACGAAGGATTCGAGCTGCACCACGACCAGCACGCGATCTCGGCCGGGAGCGCCGCGAGGAGGGACAGGGAGCGATTCTCCGCGTCGCAGCGCCCGCCAGCGCAGGGCATATCCGATGATCGTGGCGGGCAGGCCGAAGCGGGCGACATCCGAGGCGAGGTCCGGGGCCGGGAACAGCCGCGCCAGGGCACGGGCGACCGGGCCCTCGGCGGAGAGTTCCACGAGGGTCAGGAAGCCGAGCGGCAGGGCGAACAACGCCAGCACGGCGACGCTGGGCTCGACCGGCAGGATCGTCGGTTCGATCGCGTACCACGCGCCGACCAGCACGAGGGCGGCGAGGATCGGCCCGGCCATGCGCGGATCGGTCAAGGGGCGGGTGTAGTAGAGCTCCGGGTGCCTCGGGACCTGCCGCAGCAGGGCGAAATCGCTGAACACCAGGGGCTCGCCGATGATGGCGCGTTTCAGGCGGCTGACGACGGTGAGGATGAGGACGGTGAGCACACAGGAGGCGCCCGCCAGCCAGGGCCGCCAGGAAAACTGAAACCAGAACGCCATCACCAGGGCGTAGCCGAGGAAGCGGACGGCCAGCTCGACCGGGCGCCGGCTGACCGGGCGGACCGAGCCGCCCTCGACGGCCTCGATGACGAGGGAGAGCGCCAGGGCGAGGCCGAGCGATGTGAGCAGCATCATCGCCGGGTTCAGCGCCTCGGTTCCTCGGCCCGGGGAACGCCGCGCTTGCGCCGGAGCCGTCGGACGAGCGGGTTCAGGACGGCGTAGCGGGCGCGCATGATCAGGTGCGCGGGCCCGCTGAGCGCGAGGCGCGTCGGCCCGGCGGCGTCGCGGGCCGCCGCGAGCCGGTCGAGGAGTTGCTCGGCCGAGCACGGCTTCATCGCGACCGGATCGAGGTAGAGGGGGTAGAGTAGGAGGGCGCCGGCCACCAGCTCGTCGAGGGCGAGGCGACGCCCGCGATCGGCGCCGGGCGCCAGATCCTCGCTGAGGCCCCAGCCCGCGTAGAACGGGCGCCCGTGGACCGCGACGGTCAGGCCACGGATCAGTGCCTCGAACCCGGCGAGCGACGTCATCGTCTCCACGTGGTGGGCCCGGTCGAGAAGATCGACGATGGAGAGCCCGCCGACGATCCGGTCGGCGAGGCCGAGCGCCTCATCCTCCGGGATCGCCCCCGGACGAAACCCGGCCTCGACGTCGGGATGCGGCTTGTAGAGGAGGAACGCATCGGGGTTGCGGGCTCGCGCCGCCCGCAGCAGGGCCCGGTTCGAGCGCACGACCGGGGAGCCGTGCATCACCGAGGCATCGTCCTCGACCTGTCCCGGCACCAGCACGATGCGCCGGTCGGTCGGCCAGGTTTCGGCGTCGCCGGTGAGGCCGACATTGTACTTGCTCAAGCGACGCGCGACCACGCTCTCGCGCAGGGCCCGCGCCCGGGCCACCAATTCCGACGTGAAGGTGGCGTTGCGCAAGATGACGGCGAGGCGGCTCTCGGTGCGCGGATCGTAGTAGATCCCGCGATCATCGACCACGATCGACGCGCCCGGCTGCAGACTCGCGCCGAGACCCACCGAGCGCAGGAAGCCGTCCTCCATTCGCGCCAGGGGAATCCCTTCCTCGGCGCAGAGGGTCGGGAGGCGCTCGGGCATCCGCGTGGCCCAGGCAAGAATCCGGCCCTGCCGGAGAAGCGCGGCGGCGACAGCATCCTCGGCCGTCATGGTGTGCACCGGGTCGCCGTAGGGCCCCCGCGTGAACACATCGATGGCCGGTCGCTTCCAGCGCGAGATGCCGACGAGAACCGTGGGCCGGTCGTTCCCGGCGAAGCGGTCGCGCAGCCACGCCACGCGTTCGAGGCACGCGACGAAGGAGATCGGCGCCTGCGTCCAGGGATCGAAGTAATGCAGGCCGGCCCCGTAGCGCCGCCGTGCGAGGTCCTCCGTCGTGGGCGCCGCCTCCGCGCGGTCCAGGCAGACGACCTCCGCATCGGCGAGCCGGGCCTCGCAGGCATCGGCCCAGTCCGACACGAGAACGCGCCGCACGCGCGGAAACAGGGCCCAGGGATCGACCGGACGGCTGACGACGCGCAGGCGCGGCGACGGCACTTTGAGAAAGGCCGGACATCCCTCGCTGCCGGCCACCACGAAATCATCGTCCGGAAAACGGCGCGCCACGGACTGGAGATATCCACCGAGGCGGGCGGGAGAGCGCGCGAGCGCACCCTCGATCAGAATCAGGGAGGGCGCGACGAGGCCTCTAAGCAGATCGCCGACCGCCTTCTCGTCGAAGCGCCCGAATTGATTTCGCCCGAAGACGCGGAGCGCGCGAAGCGCCGCGAGGTCGACGGCGCTCTCGCCGAATGGCGCGTCACGCCAGGTCAAGCGCAGGCTCGCCAGACCGCTGCGCGGCGTGTCGTAGGGCGACCGCAGCGGCCCCGGCTCGACCTCCAGGGGCGGGCGGCCCAACCGGGACGCCGCCCGCACCAACCCGTTCCGCCCCCAGGTGACGGGGACCGACCCGGGGTGCCAGGGCGCGACGAAGGACGATCCGGTCGCCCGCTCGATCTGCCCGCGCAGGGTCCGGATGGTCCGCCCGGTGGCGGTGAGCTTTGGCGGCAGGTGCGAAGGCATGGTCCCGTGGCGTGGCGTTGGCTGGATGCTGCCTTACCACCTTCCCGCGACACGCGGTGAGACCGCCTCCAACATTCTGTCGGCTCGGCGGTCGCGGTCATGGTGAAGTAACAGGCGACGTATCTGTGGATGATATCGTTGCAACGAAACCACAGGGGCGGGGAAATCTTGTGCAGCCCCATCTCTGCCCAATTGCTGGGATGTGAATGCCGTGCGACGGAATTTCCCGTGGCAGGCGGCCCGCATGTTGTGTGGGCGCAGGAGCAGGCGTCCCAGGAATGCTTCAGCCCTTCGCAGAGACACATCGCGATGGACCGGCGACCTTTCTCTTCCTTCAGGGGATCGCATCCCCGTTCTTCGCGGACCTCGGCAGCGCGCTGAAGGCTCGCGGACACAACGTCCGGCGCATCAACTTCTCGACCGGCGACTGGCTGTTCTGGCGCCTGCCCTCCGACAATTATCGCGGCACCTTCGCCGATTGGGGCGACTACGTCGCGGCCTATATCCGCCGCCACGGCATCACCGACATCATCCTGTTCGGGGATTGCCGACCCTACCACGTGGCCGCCACCGCCGCCGCCGAGCCCTACGGCGTCCGCCTGCACGTCTTCGAAGAGGGCTACCTGCGGCCGAACTGGATCACCTGCGAACTCGGGGGCGTGAACGGCCACTCGCCGCTGCCGAAGACCGCGGACGAGATCCGATCCATCGCCCGCCGCCTGCCCCAGCCGGGCCGGGCCATGCCGTCGAGCGGCGACATGGCCCGCCGGAGCATCTGGGACGTGGCCTACAACATAGCGAATTTCGGCTTTCCGTACTTCTTCCCGTATTTCCGCTCGCACCGGCCGCACCACATCGCGGTGGAGTATGCGGGCTGGATCCGGAAGTTCTCCCGCCGATCCCGGACCCGGCGCGACGCGGCGCACCTCAACGAGGCCTACAAGGCCATCGCGGCGGATTATTTCCTCCTGCCGCTGCAGCTCGACAGCGATTTCCAGATCCGTGTGCATTCCCCCTTCCTCGGGGTCGAGGCCTTCATGGACCGGACCATCGCGTCCTTCGCCGCCCATTCGGAGGCGCCGACCCGGCTTCTCATCAAGCTGCACCCCCTCGACAGCGGCCTGATCAACTGGCGCCGCTATGCTCGGCACTCGGCCAAGCGCCACGGCGTCAACGACCGCCTCGACATCATCGACGGCGGCGACCTGCCCCGGCTGATCGCCGGCAGCCGGGGCGTCGTGCTGGTGAACAGCACCGTCGGCATGCTCTCCCTCGAACTCGGTCGGCCGACCTATGCGGCCGGCAGCGCGATCTACAACATGGCGGGCCTGACCCATCAGGGCGGGATCAACACGTTCTGGACCGCGCCGACCCCGCCGGACCCCGATCTGATGTCGGATTTCCGGCGCGTGGTGCTGCACCGCTCGCAGGTGAACGGCGGCTTCTTCTCGCGTCCGGCCATCGCGCGGGCTGTGGCGGGCACGATCCCGCGCCTGGAAGCCGCCCTCCCCGCCGCGGCGCTCGCCGCCGCCTCGGCGGTCCGCGCGGAAGCCGAGCCGACCCAGGAACTCGCCCCGGTCTATTGATCCCGGCCGCACGGGCGGGCTAGCAGACGCGATGTCCGTCACCCTGATCACCGGCGCATCGAGCGGAATCGGCGCCGCCCTCGCCCGGCACTATGCCCAGCCCGGCGCCAACCTGATCCTGCATGGCCGGGACGCGCCCCGCCTTGAGGCCGTTGCACAGGCATGCCGCGACCAGGGGGCCCACGTCGAAACCGAGCGCCTCGACGTCCGGGACCGGCCGGCGATCGCCGCCTGGCTCAAGAACCTCGATGCCCGGCGGCCGATCGACCTCGTCATCGTCAACGCGGCGATCAACGGCGGCGACCCGGGTGGCGACGTCGAGACCGAGGCCATGGCCTTCGAGACCGTGGACGTGAACTTGGTGGGCGCCCTCAACGTGGCCCTTCCCTGCGCGACGCTGATGCGGGCCCGCGGGAACGGACAGATCGCCCTCGTCTCCTCGCTGGCAGCCTTCGCGCCCCTTCCCGACGCGCCGGCCTATAGCGGCACCAAGGCCGCCCTCCTCGCCCACGGTCTGGCCTTGCGCGAGAAATTGAAGCCCCACGGCGTTCGCATCAACGTAGTCACGCCGGGCTATGTGAAGACCGCCATGGGCAGCGAGTACCAGGGCTGGCGTCCCCTGGAGATCAGCGCGCAGGACGCCGCCGCCCGCATCGCGCGCGGTCTCGCCCGGGACCGGGACATCGTCGCCTTCCCGTGGATCCTCGCCGCCGCCGCCCGCGGTGCGGCCCTCCTGCCGGAATCCCTGCGCCGTCTCGGGATGAGCGGTTTCAAGTTCAAGATCCGGGTCGGCCGGTGAGGCGCCCGCGCCTCGCGCTGTTCGCGCTGGAGGCCCTGCCGAACGCCCGCGCCGTCCGCCGCTTCGTGACGGATCACGCCGCCGAGATCGCCTTCGTGGGCTTGTCCAATGCCGAGCGGCCGAGTTCGGGCGGGTTGAGTGGGCAGATCCGGCGGCATCTCGCGCGCTCAGGCCCCGCGATCCTGCCCTATCTCGGCGTCAATTTCGGGCTGCCCGATCTCCTCGCGTCGGTCTCGCCGCTGGCGCGGCGTCTGACCGGTGCCGGGCCCGGGGCGATGCCCCTGGAGGCGCTTTGCCGAAGTCTCGGCATCCCGACCCTGAAGGTCGACGACGTCAACGGCGCGGATGTCGGGCAAGCCTTCGAACGGCACGCCCCCGACCTCATCGTCACCTTCCACTTCGACCAGATTCTCTCGGGCGCGACCTTGGCGCGGGCTCCCCTTGGGGGCCTGAACGTCCATCCCGGCCTCCTGCCGCGCCATCGCGGGCCGGTGCCGACCATCCACGCGCTGGCCGAGGTCGAGCCGGCCTTCGGCGTGACGATCCATCGTCTGGCGGTGACGATTGATGCCGGGGCGATCCTGGCGCAGGAGGCCATGCGCCTGCCTGGGGACACGACGGCGACCCGCGCCGCCGTGGTGCTGCACGAGCACGGGCGGGTGCTGCTCGACAAAGCCCTCGCGGACCTCGCGGATGGCCGCCTCGGCGCCGGGACGATCGCGCCGATCCTGCCCTATTGCCCTTTCCCGGACCGGGAGCTGCTCAAGGGCCTGCGCCGCCGCGGCCGTAAGCTCACGGACGTGCGGGATTTGAAGGATGCCCTGGCGCTGAGCGCCCGGGCCTGACCCGGCGCCCGTCCTTCGGGAGAACGTGCGCCGGATGGCCGTCTTATCGCGAAAACTTCTTGTACTTGATCTTCTTCGGCATCAGCGAATCGGCGCCGAGGCGGCGCTTCTTGTCCTCCTCGTAATCCGAGAAGTTGCCCTCGAACCACTCGACGTGGCTCTCGCCCTCGAAGGCGAGAATGTGGGTGGCGATGCGGTTCAGGAACCAGCGATCGTGGCTGATGATCACGGCGCAGCCCGCGTAATCCTCCAGCGCCTCTTCGAGGGCGCGCAGGGTCTCCATGTCGAGGTCGTTGGTAGGCTCGTCGAGGAGGAGCACGTTCGCCCCGCCCTTCAGGGTCCGGGCGAGATGGACGCGGTTGCGCTCACCGCCCGAGAGGGTGCCGACCTTCTTCTGCTGGTCGGAGCCCTTGAAGGCGAAGGCGGCGCAGTAGGCGCGGGAATTGATCTCGCGCTTGTTGAAATAGATGATGTCGTTGCCGCCCGAGACCTCCTGCCAGACCGTGGCGTTCGGATCGAGGGCGTCGCGCGACTGGTCGACGTAGCCGAGATGGACGGTCTCGCCGACGGAGATCGTTCCGCCGTCCGGCTTTTCCGCACCGGTGATCATCTTGAACAGGGTCGTCTTGCCGGCGCCGTTGGGGCCGATCACGCCGACGATGCCACCCGGCGGGAGCTTGAAGGACAGGTCCTCGATCAGCAGGCGGTCACCGAACGCCTTGTTGAGATGCTCGAACTCGATGACGTTGTTGCCGAGCCGTTCGTCGATCGGGATGACGATCTGCGCCGAGGCGTCGATCTTGTCCTGGGATTTCGCCACCAGCTCCTCGTAGCGGGTGATGCGGGCCTTCGACTTCGACTGGCGCGCTTTCGGCGAAGCGGCGATCCACTCCTGCTCGCGGTTGATCGCGCGCTGGCGGGCCATGTCCTCGCGGCCTTCCTGCTGGAGCCGCTTCTGCTTCTGCACCAGCCACGCCGAGTAGTTGCCCTCGTAGGGGTAGCCACGGGTCCGGTCGAGTTCGAGGATCCAGCCGGTGACGTTGTCGAGGAAGTAGCGATCGTGGGTCACGATCAGGATGGCGCCCGGATACTGGCGCAGGTGGCCTTCGAGCCAGTTCACCGTCTCGGCGTCGAGATGGTTCGTCGGCTCGTCGAGAAGTAGCAGCTCCGGCTCCCAGAGCAGCAGCTTGCAGAGGGCGACGCGGCGGCGCTCGCCGCCCGAGAGGGTCGCGACCGGCTGCTCGTCGCTCGGGCAGCCCAGGGCCTCCATGGCCTGGTCGACCTTGGAATCGAGCTCCCAGAGATTCTTGGCCTCGATCTGGTCCTGGAGGGCGGTCATCTCGTCCGCCGTCTCCTCGGAATAGTTCATGGCGAGTTCGTTGTAGCGGTCGAGCAGCGCCTGCTTCTCGGCGACGCCCTCCATCACATTCTCGCGCACGGACTTGTTCGGATCGAGCTGCGGCTCCTGCGGCAGGTAGCCGACCCGCGCGCCCTGCGCGACGAAGCCCTCGCCGGTCCAATCCTTGTCGATGCCGGCCATGATCTTGAGCAAGGTCGACTTGCCCGAGCCGTTGATGCCCAGGACGCCGATCTTGGCATCCGGGTAGAAGGACAGGTTGATGTTATCGAGGACCTTCTTGCCACCCGAATAGGTCTTGGTCAGACCCTTCATGTGGTAGATGAATTCGCGCGCCATGGTGGTATCCCTGTCGTGTCGGCGGTCCGGCGCGCCCTGCGCCTCGACCATCGGAATCGTCGCGTACGTGGTCCCGCGGCTGCACCGGTTCGTGCGGGCCTGCGGACCGCGCGGAATGCGCCGATGCGGGCGGACATCGGGCGCTCGCCATCGTCGCACCGCATCGCGTGAGAGTGTTGCGCCGGAGTATCAGGGCGGCGACCGACCGGCAAGAACGGGGACCGCAAGAACGCGGACCGCAAGAACGGTTGCGAGATCGGAGCGGGTCGCGGTTTCAGGCGAAGGGATTCTTCACAGTCTCGGCCGGCCGCACGGTCTCCGCGACGGCATCGGGCAACGGCGCCCCCTCCAGGGCCGCCACGATGGCGGCAAGCGTCGCGGCGAGCGCCTTGGCCCGGTCCAGCCCCGCCTTGTCCCGCGCGATATCGAGGCTGCCATGAAGGGCGATCCGGTCGGTGCCGTTCTCGATCGCGAGGCCCCCGATCATCCGCACCGCCGCGTCGTCCGCGAAGGGCACGAAGGCATCCGGACTCGGTCCGGAGCCCTTCCCGGCCTCCTTCTGCCCAGAACCCTCGCGCGAACCTGATTTCGGCATCTGGACACCCTCCTAGAAGATGGCACGCATGACGGCACGCCAGAGCTGCCGGAGGGCGCGATGCAGCTCGGCCTTCGCCCACGCTTCGAACGAGTCCGGTTCCGGCGCGCGGCGGCGCGCATGCGCGTCGCCCTCGGGCTCCCCTCGGGAATAGGTGCGTGGCTCCGGGAGATCCATGGCCCGGGCCTTCACGGTCGGTGCCAGGGTCGGAAACACGTCGAGGCCGGAGGCCTCGCGCAGGGCGTCGAGGGAGACGGCCCGCCAGGGCGGGTCGTCGCGATTCGCGACGAGGTAGGCGCCCGCCTCGCCCGTCTCCGGGTCGTAGAGCGCCTTGAAGAGATACGTCGGCACCAGCACGCGGCCGTTGATCGACTGGACCGCATCGCCGGAATAGATCGGGCCGGTCACCACGTAGAGCCTGCCGCGGCGGGTGGCGAGGCGCCGCACGCTCTCCTCGATCGCCGCCCAGAGCCCGCGGTTCAGGGCCCGGTCCTGCGGTACGATGTTGGCGAGGCTGAAGGACTGTGCCTGCGCCGCGCCCGTGGGCATGTCGCCGGCCGGCGCCATGTGGCCACGGTCGTAACCGCTGTGGATGTAATCTTCCAGACGCGCGCGGTCGGCTGCCGGCAGCGCGTCCTCGTCGTGGAAGGCGTCGACCCGGTCGACCCGGCGCGCCGCCGCGACGCTCGCCCGCGTCAGATGCTCGGCCGCGTAGAGCGGCGTCCGCGACACGCCGGAATGGAGCAGGGCGAAGGCGTCGTAGCACAGGGGCACGGCGCGCTCGGTGAGCTTGGGATTGACGATGTCCGGTCGGCGCCCGTCCGCGAACGCATCGGCGCAGTCCTGGCCCCGTGCTCCGGCCGGAGCGGCGAGCAGGCAGGCCGAGAGCAGCAGGATCGGCGTGCGTGCCATCGATCGACGGGCGCGGGTCAGAAGCAGACCCGGACTTTGCGCGTCCCTTCGGGCGTCGCCCGCGTGCGATAGGCGCAGGGACGGCCGAGAGTGCCCTCGAAGGGGCGGACGTCACGGTCGGCCGGGCCAGGGCCCGCCTGGACGCCGCAGGCGCCGGGCGTTCCGCACGGGAACGTGAAAGGCGCCACGGGGGCATGCCGGCGTACCAGGGACGGGTCTGCGGACGCACCCGCGGCCGAGGCGGATGCGCTCAGCAGAACCAGGATCGGCACGAGACCGCAGAGGGGACGGCTGAACGGCATGACCTGCCTCGATGCGGGTGCGGCGGACGGGAAAAGCCGGCCGTACCGTTGATCGGAACGAACGGGACGATTAACTGCCGGACTTCTGACGCAGACGCCAGCATCTCCGGGGTCACAATTCGGCTTCGAAGTTCTGTTCCACCCTCCGGTCTTCGGCGGGGTTTTGCAGGCGTGGCGTGGTCTTCGGGCTCGGCCTGAGTGCCTCGTGAAGTGGCAAAGCTGCGCGATGACGTTATAAGTGCAATCGAAGGGCCCCGGTTTCGCCTTGGGGCATGCGTCGTTCGAGGGTCGGTCCGCGCAGAGCGCTGCCGGTGGGCCGGATCGGACGGGTGCCAGCAAACGAACGGGTATGGAATCAGTGTCACGGCAAGAAACCACGCAAGCGGGCCCTGTCTCTTCTGAGGCGACGGCGATCCTGGACGGACTGGCGGAGCC
>NZ_JAIEOF010000057.1 GCF_019750675.1 Methylobacterium sp. | reverse complement strand
GGCCGAGGCGGCGGCCGGGTTTCCGAGCCTCTACGGCACCGGCCTGCCCGCCCTGCGCCGGGCCCGCGCCGCCCGCCCCGGGGCGCCGCAAGCCGCGCGGGTGGAGGCCTGCCTCGCCCTCGTCGCGACCCTCGAGGACACCAACCTCCTGCATCGCGGCGGGCCGGAGGGGTATGCCTTCGCGCGGGGGGAAGCCGCCCGCTTCGTCGCCGAGGGCGGCATTGCGCGGGACGACTGGTTCGCGCGGGCGGAAGACCTGCATCGGACCTTCGTCGCCCGCCGCCTCAGTCCCGGCGGGGCGGCCGACCTCCTCGCCATGACGCTGTTCGTCGACGCCTGGGAGCGGCCATGACCCCGGAACGCTCTTGACCCTCGCGGTCCTGCTCTCCGGCCAGGGCGGCCAGCATCCTAAGATGTTCGAGCTCACCGCCGATCTGCCGGAGGCGGAGGGCGTCTTCGCGGCCGCGACCCCCCTCCTCGGCCGCGACCCCCGCGACCTCGTGCATTCGGGGGCGGACCTGCACGCCAACCGCACCGGGCAGATCCTGTGCTGCGTCGCCGGGCTCAGTGCCTGGACCCTGGTGCGGGCGGCGCGGCCCGCCCGCTGCGTGGTGGTGGGCTACAGCATCGGCGATCTCGCGGCCTTCGGCTGCGCCGGCCTGTTCGCGCCCGAGACGGTGCTGGACCTCGCCGCCGCCCGCGCCGAGGCGATGGATGCGGCGGCCGGCCCCGGCTACGGCCTCGTCGGCCTGCGCGGCCTGCCCGCCGCGCGGGCCTTCGCCATGGCCGAGGCCCAGGCTTGCCATCCGGCGATCCGCAACGCCGCCGACAGCGTGGTGGTGGGCGGTGCCGTCGCGGCGCTGGACGCCCTCTGTGCCGAGGCCCTGGCGGCGGGCGCGGCGCGGGCGGTGCGCCTGCCCGTCCACATCCCCTCGCACACGCCGCTCCTCGCGCGGGCCTCCGAGACCTTCCGGGACCACCTCGACGCGGCGCCCCTGGCGACCCCGCCGCGCCCGAGCCCGCGCCTCCTCAGCGGCCTCGACGGGGCGGCGGTGTTCCGCCCGGATGCGGGGTTGCCCAAGCTCGCCGCGCAGATCTCGCACACCCTGGACTGGGCCGCCTGCCTGGAAGGCGTGCGCGAGTTCGGCGCGACCCAAGTCCTGGAGCTCGGCCCCGGCCACGCCCTCGCCACCATGGCCCGCGCGGCTCTGCCGGAGGCGCGGGTTCACGCCCTGGAGGACTTCCGGACCGCCGCCGGTCTGGTGCAATGGATCAGGAACGGGGCCTGAACGCCCCTGGAGGACATGCCACGATGCAGTACCGCACTCTCGGCCGCTCGGGCCTCAAGGTCTCGCCGCTCTGCCTCGGCACCATGATGTTCGGCGGCCCCACCGACGAAGCCACCGCCGGCCGCATCATCGACAGCGCCCGGGACGCGGGCATCAACTTCCTCGACACCGCCAACGCCTACAACGAGGGCCGCTCCGAGGAGGTGGTGGGCCGGGCGATCCGGGCCGACCGCGAGGCCTGGGTGCTCGCCACCAAGCTCGCCAACCCGATGGGGCCGGGGCCCAACGACCGCGGCCTGTCGCGCGCCCACGTGTTGCGCGCCACCGAGGCCAGCCTGAAACGCCTCGGCACCGACGTCATCGACATCACCTACCTCCACAAGGAAGACCACGAGACGCCGCTCTCCGAGACGGTCGGCGCCATCGCGCACCTCGTGCGCCAGGGCAAGATCCGCTACTTCGGCGTCTCGAACTACCGGGCCTGGCGGGTGGCCGAGATCTGCCGCCTCTGCGACGAACTCGGCATCGACCGGCCCGTGGTGAGCCAGCCCTACTACAACGCCCTCAACCGGATGCCCGAGACCGAGCACCTGCCGGCCTGCGCCCATTATGGCCTCGGGGTGGTGCCCTACTCGCCCCTGGCGCGCGGCGTTCTCACCGCCAAGTACGACCCCGACGCCCCCGCCCCCGAGGGCACCCGGGCTGGCCGCCAGGACACCCGCATGATGCAGACCGAGTGGCGGCCGGAATCCCTGAGGATCGCCCGCACCTTCCAGGCGCATGCGGCGGCGCGCGGCCTGACGGCGGGGCAGTTCGCAGTGAACTGGGTGCTGGCCAACCGCCTCGTCACCGCGGTCATCGCCGGGCCGCGCACGGAGGCGCAGTGGGCCGAGTATCTGGGCGCGCTCGGCTACACCTTCACGGCCGAGGACGAGGCCCTGGTCGACGCCCACGTCGTCACCGGCCACCCCTCGACGCCGGGCTACAACGACCCGGCCTACCCGATCGAGGGGCGGGTGGTGGGGTGATACGGTTTTCGGCTGAATCGTTCGGGTTCTGGCGCGGGTCCCCTCTCCTTCGGGAGAGGGACAGGGTAGGTGTGTGCCCTTTCCGGAGATGGATCACACCTCACCCCAACCCTCTCCCGAAGGAGAGGGAGCACGTCGCGCACAAGCAGACCGAAGCCATCACCCGGAAACCGTAGGAGACCTGAACCCTCGGCGTCGGCTTACCGTTCTGTCGCCGCAGGTCGCCTACTGAATCGTCTTGATGCTGTTCATGATCGTATTGATGTCTTTGTCGTTCGATTTCTGCTCATCTTCCGATGCCCACAGCGTGATGAAAATGAGGCGCTGGTCTGATTCGGCATAGATAAGCATAACCTGCGTCTCGCCGTTCTCGTCCTTGGCCGGGAAGATCTGCATCTTGCCCTGGAGTCCACCCAGATTGACGTCATTCTCCTTCGGTTTTCCGGTGACGCTGATCTTGTTGCGCTTCATCCACGCCATATTGTCGGCGAGCATTTTGTTCATGGCTTTCGCAGAGGCCGTTTCGATGGAGAGGTAGACATCGTTGTCAGGCGATCTGGCTTCGAACCCGTACTCGACGGCTTCGGTCTTCCACGTGTCGGGAATTGAAACGGTGGCTGTCGGATTGGATGGGGGGAATGCGAAATTCCTTGCCCAGGCAGGTGCCGCGAACGACAGCGTGAGCGCAACGGCGGTACAGAACAAGCGCATGGAATTTCCTCGCAGCAACGCGGGATTTTTCCGTGGCCCGTGCGTGCGAGTCAAACGCAATCTGCAACATAATTCACGTGGAGACGCATTTTTGGTGCACGGCGATCGATCGCCGTGCTTGGCTCGCGTTTTTCGGTTCCACGGTCTCTGTGAAACTCCTGTTCAACGGAGGAACCACAGGAATGATACCAAATCTGCTTGATCCCTTCCGGCGATCCCTGCCGGATCGCGTTCGGGACGGCAGATTCGGGCTTCGCTCACGCGCCGCGTGGGCTTGGCTGACACGTCATCCGCTTCGATCGAGCGGATGACGTGTCAGCCAAGTCGGTGCAAAGCCGAATGTCCGGTCCTGGAACGTCAGCCAATCGCCGCTGCCCAGCCTGGAATAGCCCTTCGCACGGTCAAGCCGATTGGATTCGGACCCCGTCCCCTCCCCGCAAAGGGAGGGGACGGGCCATCCGCGCCGAGTCCCTTTCGCTCAGCCCCGCGTCTCGGCGATGTGCAGTTCCACCAGTGCGTCGAAGCTGGCGTCGGCCTTGAAGCCGAGGTCGAGGGCGCGGCGGGTGTCGAAGGCCTCCGGCCAGGTCTCGACGATGGCCTGGATCGCCGGGTCCGGCGCGCGCCGGATCAGCGCCACGGCGGCGTCGCCGGCGACCCGGCGCAGGGCCTCGATCTCGTCGGCCACGGTGGCCGAGAGGCCCGGCATGGTCAGGCTGCGGCGCAGACCCAGGGCGCCGAGGTCGATGCGGGCGGCGTGCAGGAGGTATTCGGTGGCCGAACGCGGGCTGGCGAACCAGTGGCGCACGGTGTCGGGCACCGGCAGGACCGCCTCCTGGCCGGCCAGCGGCTCGCGGATGATGCCCGAGAAGAACCCGGAGGCGGCCTTGTTCGGCTTACCCGGCCGCACGCAGATGGTGGGCAGGCGCAGGCCGATGCCGTCGAGGAAGCCGCGCCGGCTGTAGTCGGCCAGCAGCAACTCGCCCATGGCCTTCTGCGTGCCGTAGGAGGTGGCCGGCGTCAGGATCATGTCGTCGGGGATGACCCCCGGCAGCGGCGGCCCGAACACCGCCAGCGACGAGGTGAAGACCACGCGCGGGCGGTAGCCCTCCGCCGCATGGGCGTGTCGGATCGCATCGAGGAGCAGGCGCGTCGCGTCGAGGTTGACCCGGTAGCCCTTCTCCAGGTCGGCCTCGGCCTCCCCCGAGACGATGGCCGCGAGGTGGAAGATCACGTCCGGCCGGCCGATCAGCGCGGCTTGCGCCGCACCGGGCACGGAGAGGTCGGCGGCGGCCGTGACGACGGGGCCGGTGAAGCCCGCGGGCGCGGTCGGCTCCACCACGTCCACCAGGGTGAGGCTGCGGGCGTCGCCCTGCGTGGCGAGGGCGTCGGCGAGGCGCCGGCCGATCATGCCGGCGGCGCCGAGGATGAGAGCGTGCATGGGTCGTCCGTCTCCGTGGGTGGCGTTCAGCGCATCAGGTCGAGGGCGCGGGAGAAGAAGTCGGGGCCGCCGAAATTGCCGGATTTGAGGGCGAGCAGCATGGGATCGCTCGGGCCGGCCGCCCCCTGCCCCAGGGTGCGCAGCACCGGCACCCCGGCGGCGATCTCGGGGCCGAGGCGGAAGGCCTTCAGCCCGAGCCGGTCGACCACCGCGCCGGAGGTCTCGCCGCCCGCCACCACGAGGCGGCGCACGCCCCGCGCCACCAGGCCTTCCGCGATGCGGGCGAGCGCGTCCTCCAGCGCGTGGCCGACCCGGTCGCCGCCGTGGCGGGCCTGGAGGGCGCGCACCGTCTCGGGCGCGGCGCTGCTGGCGATGAGGACGGGGCCGGCGCCGATATGTTCGCCGGCCCAGGCGAGCGCGGCCTCGATCTCGGAATCCCCGGCGAGCACCCCCTCGGGATCGAGGCGGCGCACCGGCATCTGCGCCTCGGCCGCCGCGATCTGGCCGAGCGTCGCCTGCGAGCAGCTTCCGGCGAGACACGCGGCGAGGCCGCCGACCGGCGCGCCGAGATCGGCCGCGCTGTCGGGGGCCGAGGCCCGTCCGGCCGCGACCAGAGCGCGGGCGAGGCCGAGGCCGAGGCCGGAGGCGCCCACGGAGACGCGGTGGCGAAGGGCCGCCGCCCCGAGGGTTTCGAGGTCGGTCTCGACGACGGCGTCCGCGATGGCCGCGCCCATGCCCTCGGCGGCCAGCGCGTCGAGGCGCGCGGCCACGGCCTCGGGGCCCCGCGCGACGGTGGCGCAATCCACCAGGCCCACGGCCGCCGCGCTCTGGCGGGCGAGCACCCGCACGAGGTTGGCGTCCCGCATCGGGTTCAGGGGATGATCCTTGAGGGGGCTCTCGTTCAGCGGCACCGCGCCGACGAAGAGGTGGCCCTGGTAGACGGTCCGCCCGGTCTCCGGAAAGGCGGGGGTGACGAGGGCGATGGCCTCGCCGGCATCGGCCCGCAGGGCGTCCATCACGGGGCCGATATTGCCCGCGTCGGTGGAGTCGAAGGTCGAGCAGATCTTGAACAGGACGTGGGCCGCACCCCGCCCGCGCAGCCACGTGTCGGCCGCGCGCGAACGCTCCACCGCTTCGGCGGCGGGAATCGAGCGGCTCTTCAGGGCCACCACCACGGCGTCGACGCCGGTGAGATCGAGGTCGGCGGCGGGGATGCCGATGGTCTGCACCGTGCGCAGGCCGCCCTTGGTCAGGGTGTTGGCGAGGTCCGAGGCGCCGGTATAGTCGTCGGCGACCGATCCGAGGGCGAGGCTCATCGGGGGCTCGCTCCGACCTGGGATGCGCGATAGGGCGCGAACCAGCCGAGGCCCTCGCCGGTGCCGCCGGCCGGGTTGTACTCGCAGCCGACGAAGCCCGCGTAGCCGAGCCGGTCGAGTTCGGCGAAGAGGAAGGTGTCGTTCATCTCGCCGGTGCCGGGCTCGTGCCGGGCCGGCACGCTCGCGGTCTGCACGTGGCCGACCACCGGCATTAGGTCTCGCAGGCGGGTGGTCACGTCCCCGTGCAGGATCTGGCAGTGATAGAGGTCGAACTGGAGCTTGAGGTTCGGCAGCGCGAGGTCCTCGATCAGGCGGGCGGCCGCGTCGAAGTCGTCGAGGAAGTAGCCCGGCATGTTGCGGCCGTTGATCGGTTCCAGCACGAGGTCGAGCCCCTCGCGGCCCACGCGCTCGGCGGTCCAGGCCACGGCCCGGCGATAGGCGGCCTGCGCGTCGGGGTCGGCGGCATCCGCCATGCCGGCCATGAGGTGGAGCCGGGCGACGCCGGTGGCCCGCGCGTAGGTCAGGCCGGTCTCGACGCCCGCCTGGAGTTCCGCGAACCGGTCGGGAAGCGCGGCGAGGCCGCGCTCGCCCGCCGCCCAGTCGCCCGGCGGCAGGTTGAACAGGGCCTGGGTCAGGCCGTGCCGGGCCAGGCGCTCGGCGATGGCTTGCGGCGGGTGGTCGTAGGGGAACAGGAACTCCACCGCGGTGAAGCCGGCCTCCGCGGCTGCCGCGAAGCGGTCGAGGAAGGCGTGTTCCGTGAACATCAGCGTGAGGTTGGCGGCAAAGCGCGGCATCGGTTCCTCCCTCAGGCCTTGGGTGACGGCAGGGTGACGCCGGCCACCTGCGCGTAGAGGCGGGCCACCGAGGCGTCGTCGTCCCGGCCCATGCCGGAACCCGAGGCCATCAGGAACATCTGCAGGGCGGCCGCCGCCACCGGCACGGGGTACTTCTCCGCCCGCGCCATGTCCTGCACGATGCCCAGATCCTTGACGAAGATGTCGACCGCGCTCTTCGGGCTGTAATCGCCCTCGAGCACGTGCGGCATGCGGTTCTCGAACATCCAGGAATTGCCGGCGGACGCCGTGATGACCTCGTAGACTTTACGCAGATCGAGGCCCTGCTTGGCGGCAAAGCTCATGGCCTCGCTCGCGGCGGCGATGTGCACGCCGGCGAGCAGCTGGTTGATCATCTTGAAGGCCGCGCCCTGCCCGGCCGCGTCGCCGAGCTCGTAGAGCTTGCCCGCCATGGCGTCGAGCGCCGGGCGGGCCGCGTCGAAGGCCGCCTTGGTGCCGGAGGCCAGGAAGGTGAGTTCGCCCGTGGCCGCGCGGGCGGCACCCCCGCTCATCGGCGCGTCGAGGTAATGGCGCCCGGTCTCCTCCAGGCGCGCGGCCAGGCGCCGGGCGATGGCCGGGTCCATGGTGGCGGAGGAGACGAACACCGCGCCCGCCCGCATGGTCTCGGCGGCCCCGCCGGGGCCGAACAGCACGGCCTCGGTCTGGGCGGCGTTGACCACGACGCAGACCACCACGTCGGCGCCCTCCGCCGCCGCCGCCGGGTTCGCCGCCGCCTGTCCGCCGTTCGCCGCAAAGCGCGCGACGGCTTGGCGGTTCACGTCGCAGGCCGAAACCTGGAAGCCCGCCCGGAGGAGCGCGCCGGCCATGCCGGCGCCCATGGAGCCGAGGCCGATCACGGCCGCGCGCTGGGCGGTGGGGGAGTTGCTCATGGAATGACCCTTTGGCGGTTTGACGGGGCGCGGGGTGGGAACGGCCGGCGGGGCTGGCCCGCCGGCTCTCCGGCCTTCAGCGGTTGACCACGTGCTTCGGGGTGACGAACACACAGACCGCGCCGATCACCAGCATGGCGGCGAGCGCGTACATGCCGGCGGCGGTGCTGCCGGTGGAATCCCGCAGGGCCCCGATCACGTAGGGGCTGGCAAAGCCCGCGAGGTTGCCCACCGAGTTGATCAGCGCGATGCCGGCGGCCGCCCCCGCGCCGCTCAAGAAAGCGGTGGGCAGCGACCAGAACAGCGGCGCGCAGGTGAGGACGCCGCCGGCCGCCACGGCGAGGGCCGCGATGGCGACCACGGTGCTGCCCGTGCTGGCGGCGACCACGAAGCCCACCGCGCCGCAGAGGGCCGGGATGATGAGGTGCCAGCGGCGCTCGCGCATCCGGTCGGCGCTGCGGCCGAAGAAGATCATCACGAACACCGCGAACAGGAACGGGATCGCGCTGACGAGGCCGATGTTCAGGTTGCCCTGGATGCCGGACGCCTTGACGATGGTGGGCATCCAGAAGGTCAGGCCGTACTGGCCGGTGACGAAGGCGAAGTAGATCAGGCTCATGAACCAGATCCGGCCGTTGCGGAACACGGTGGCGATGGAGTGCGGGCTCGACTCCTTGCCGGCGCCGTCGGCGGCGATGTCGCGCTCGATGACCTGCTGCTCGGCCGGATTGAGCCACTTGGCCTCGGACGGGCGGTTGTCGAGGTAGAAGAACACGGCCAGACCGACGAGTACGGCCGGCACCGCCTCGATCAGGAACATCCACTGCCAGCCCGAGAGGCCGGACGTGCCGTGGAAGGCGTCCATGATCCAGCCCGAGAGCGGGTTGCCGAAGATACCCGAGACGGGGATCGCCGACATGAACACCGCGATCACCCGGGCGCGGCGATGCGCCGGGAACCAGGTCGTCGTGTAGAGGATCACGCCCGGGTAGAAGCCGGCTTCCGCCAGCCCCAGCAGGAAGCGCATGATGTAGAACGAGGTGGCCGAGTTCACGAACATGAACCCGGCGGAGATGATGCCCCAGGTGACCATGATGCGGGCGATCCAGACCCGGGCGCCGACCCGGTGCAGGATGACGTTCGAGGGCACCTCGAACAGGAAGTAGCCGATGAAGAACAGGCCAGCGCCGAGGCCGTAGACGGTCTCGCTGAAGCCCAGCTCCTGGGACATCTGGAGCTTGGCGAAGCCCACGTTCACGCGGTCGAGATAGGCGACCACGTAGCAGAGCATCAGGAACGGCACGAGCCGCCAGAAGACTTTGCGGTAGGTCTGTTCGACGAAGTCCCCTGCGGGCGCATCGATGCCCCGCGCGCTGGCGGCTTGCACACTCATGTTTCCTCCTGCCGGCGCCCGCTGTGCGGTGGGCCGTTCTGACGTTGCAGCTTCTTGTCGTGGCGCGACTCGTTTTGGCAGCGCTTGCATCTTGGATAACAGGGTTTGGCAGCGCTGCCAATCTGATTGTTGTGGTCGGCTAACCTTGCTATGGAGATCTTCCTATGGGGGTCTTCGGCTCCGGTCTTTCCCGCTCCGATGTCTCCCGAGCCCCAACCCAGGACGGACCCAGCGATGAACGTGCATGAGCCAGAGCGCCGGCTCGTGACCCTGTCCGACGTCGCCCGCGCGGCGGGTGTGGGCGAGAGCACGGTCTCGCGGGTCCTGCGCAACCAGGGCTCGTTCTCGAAGCGCACGCAGGACCGGGTGGCGGAAGCCGTGGCCCGCCTCGGCTACGTGCCGAACCGCCTCGCCGGCATGCTGGCGGGCTCCGGCTCCACGGCGGGGGCCAAGCTCGTCGGCATCATCATCCCGTCGCTCACCAATATCGTGTTCCCGGACCTGCTGCGCGGCGCCAACGCGGCCCTCGACCGCGACGGCTTCCAGAGCGTGATCGGGGTCTCGGACTACGACCCCGCACGCGAGGAGGCCCTGATCGGCGCCCTCCTCTCCTGGCGCCCGGCCGGCCTTATCGTCACCGGCCTCGAGCACACGGCGGGTGCGCGCGCGCGCCTGCGCGCCTCCGGCATCCGCATCGTCGAGATGATCGACACGGACGGGGACGGCCTCGACATCGTGGTGGGGTTCTCCAACCGGGGCGTCGGCTGCGACAGCGCCCGGCACCTGCTGGCGCGGGGCTACCGCCGCATCGGCTATGTCGGCCACGACATCGCGCTGGACCTGCGCGCGGCCAAGCGCCTCGCCGGTTTCCGCGAGACCCTGCGCGAGGCCGGGCACCCCCTGGCGGAGACCGAGATCGCGCCCGGTCCCTCCTCGGCGGCGGCCGGGCGCGCGGCCCTGGGGCGGCTCCTCGCCCGCCGGCCCGACCTCGACGCGGTCTATTTCTCCAACGACGACATGGCGCTCGGCGGCTACTTCCACTGCCTCGCGGAGGGGGTCGCGGTGCCGGGGCGCCTCGCCCTGTTCGGCTTCAACGCCCTCGACATCGCCGCCGCGATGCCCCAGCCCCTGACCACCATCCGCACCCCGCGCCTGGAGATCGGCGCGGTCGCGGTCGAGCGCCTCGCCGCCGACGGCCCGGCCGAGACCGTCGATCTCGGCTACGAACTGATCGCGGGCGCCACTGCCTGAGACCGTCCCCTCCTCCGGTGACCTGAAGGATTGCCATGAGCGACTCGAAGCTTCGCGAACAGATCTGCCGGTTCGGCCGCTCGCTGTTCGAGCGCGGCCTGACGCCGGGCTCGTCGGGCAACATCTCGCTCCGCCTCGACGACGGCGGCTGGCTGGTGACGCCCACCAACGCCTCGCTCGGCTTCCTCGACCCGGCCACGATCGCGCGCCTCGACGCCACCGGCGCCCTGGTCTCAGGGCATGCGCCGACGAAGGAGATCCCGCTGCACGCGGCCCTCTACGACAGCCGCCCGGAGGCGCGCGCCATCGTCCACCTGCATTCGACCCACGCGGTGGCGGTGTCGATGCTGCCCGAGATCGACCCGAAGGCGGTGCTGCCGCCGCTGACCCCCTATTACCTCATGCGGGCCGGGGCCACCGCCCTGGTGCCCTACTATCGCCCCGGCGACCCGGCGGTGGCGGACGCGATCCGGGGCCTCGCCGGCCGCTACGCCTCGGTGCTGCTGGCCAACCACGGCCCGGTGGTGGCCGGCTCCACCCTGGAGAACGCGGTCTTCGCCACCGAGGAACTGGAGGAGACGGCCAAGCTCTACCTGCTGCTCCGCAACCTCAACCCGCGCCACCTCAGCCCGGCCCAGGTGCAGGACCTGGTGAGCCATTTCGGTCTGACCCTGCCGGACCATGACGGGCACGACCACGGGCATTGAGGTGCATCGGCGGCGTGCCACGCAAGCGCCGCCGGTAGCCTGCCATCGAGGTGTTTCCCCCTGTGGGCAGGGTCAGGGTCATGAGGGACCCTCGGGCCGCGTCGCAC
>NZ_JAIEOF010000276.1 GCF_019750675.1 Methylobacterium sp. | reverse complement strand
CCCCTGCTGGAGAACGACCGGCGCAAGATCGAACTCATGAAGTCCCTCGTCCTGTCCATGCCCGGCACGCCGGTGCTGTACTACGGCGACGAGATCGGCATGGGCGACAACATCTATCTCGGTGACCGCGACGGCGTGCGCACGCCGATGCAGTGGTCGCCGGACCGCAACGGCGGCTTCTCGCGGGCGAACCCACAGAAGCTATTCGTGCCCTCGGTGCAGGACCCGATCTACGGCTTCGACGCCATCAACGTCGAGGCGCAGACCCAGTCGCAGACCAGTCTGCTGAACTGGACGCGCCGGATGATCGCGATCCGCAACAACTCGGTGGCCCTCGGCCGTGGCGGGATGCAGTTCCTCTACCCGTCGAACCGCAAGGTCCTGGCCTGGATCCGCGAGTTCGAGGGCGAGCGCGTTCTGTGCGTCGCCAACCTGTCGCGGGCACCCCAGGCGGTGCAGCTCGACCTCTCGGAACTGCGCAACGCCGTGCCGATCGAGCTGACCGGCGGCTCGGAATTCCCCGCCATCGGCGAACTGCCGTACCTGCTGACGCTCCCGTCCTACGGCTTCTACTGGTTCTCGCTGAGTGCGGCGAACACCGGCAGCATCGGCCCGCAGCCGGAACTGCCCGAGCTGTTCACCCTCGTGCTCACCGGCGGCATCGAGAGCCTGATGGCCGGGCGCGAGCGCACCGCCTTCGAGCGCACCGTGGCGCCGCGCTTCATCGCCACCCGGCGCTGGTTCGCCGCCAAGGGCTCGCGCATCAAGTCGGTGCAGGTCATCGACAGCGCAGCCCTGAAGGACGGCACCGGCGAAGCGAAGTTCCTGTTGCCGCGTGTCTCCGTCCACCTCTCCACCGGCGAGCGCCAGGACTACTTCGTGCCGGTGGCCGTCGACGAGGGCCGCGAGGACGAGGCGATGCTGCAGCACGCCGTCGCCCGCGTCCGGCGCGGCCCCCGCACCGGCCTGCTCCTCGGCGCTTCCGTCGTGCCCAACTTCGCCGTCTCGGTGATCGAGGGCATGCGCGAAGGCCGCGAGATCAAGACCGAGACCGGCCGCCTCGTCTTCTCGACGACTTCGGTGTTCGATCCCGAGGTGACCTTCGAGGCCGGCGACATCCGGGCGCTCAATACCGAACAGAGCAACACCTCGATCGCCATCGGCTCGAAGATGATGCTCAAGCTCCTGCGCCGCTTGCAGACGGGCGTCCATCCCGAGATCGAGGTCGGGCGCTTCCTCACCGAGACCGCGCAGTTCCACAACACCCCGGCGCTCCTCGGCGTGCTGGAGCACGTGGATGCGGAGGGCACCCGCACGGCGCTCGCCGTGCTCCAGAAGTTCGTGCCCAACCAGGGCGATGCCTGGACGCTGATGCTGGAGGGACTGCGCCGCGACTTCGACACGGTGGTCCTGGCCCCCGAGAGCGAGGCGCCGTCGCCGTCCGAGGCGTTCGAGCCGCACCTGCGCTGGGCCATCCTGCTCGGCCGACGCACGGCCGAGATGCACAACGCCTTCGCGGTGGAGACGGACGACCCGGCCTTCGCGGCCGAGCCGTTCGACCATGCCGACCTGCACGCCCTCGGCGACGACACCCGCCGCCAGGCCGAGCGGGCCTTCCGGGGCCTCGACGGGCTGGCGGGCCGTGCCTCCAACGCGGCGAGCACGGAGCTGGCCGGCCGCCGCCGCGAGGTCGAGACCGCCATCGAGGCGCTCACGGCCAAGGCGCCGGTCGGCGCGATGAAGACCCGCATCCACGGCGACTACCACCTGGGTCAGGTGCTGGCGGCCGAGGACGATCTCATTATCGTCGATTTCGAGGGCGAGCCCTCGCGTCCGGCCGACGAGCGCCGCGCCAAGTCGACGCCGCTGCGCGACGTCGCCGGGATGATGCGTTCCTTCGCCTACGGCGCCGAGACGGTGACCCGGGGAATCGCGGCCCGCTTCTCGGATTCCGAGGAGCGTGCGCGCCGGGCCTCCATCGCCTGGCGCGGCATGATCGATGCAGCCTTCCTCGACGGCTACCGCGAGGCCGTCTCAGTGAGCCGGGCCGCCGTGACCGATCCGGACACCGAGAGCCGTCTCCTCAAGCTCTCGCTCCTGACGAAGGCGCTCTACGAAGTCGATTACGAGGCCAACAATCGTCCGGACTGGATCGAAATCCCCGCACGTGGGGTTCTCAACATTCTGGACGAGATCAAGAAAGGCGTTTGAATGATGGGCATCGACGAGACGTTCGCGAAAAGGACCGGGCACCCCTCGGGCGGCTCCGGCTCGGCGGACGTTGCGCCCGTTGCCACGCGGGTGCCGGAGGCTCCGGCACCCGAGACGGCCACCCTTCACCCCGACGCGATCGCCGCCATCATGGCGGCGAACCACGGCGATCCCTTCTCGGTCCTCGGCCCCCATCAGGTCGCCAAGGGTCAGTGGGAGGTTCGTGCCGTTCTCCCCGAGGCGAAGGGCGCCACCCTCCTGGTCGGCGGCAAGCGAATCCCGTTCGAGCGCAAGCACCCGGACGGCTTCTTCGTCGCCCGCCTGCCGAGCGAGGGCCGTCCGCTCTACGAACTCGTGGTCGAGACCTGGGACGGCGTCGAGCGTTCGCGCCACGACCCCTACGGCTTCGGCTCCTCCCTAGACCAGGCGGATATCGACAACCTGCGTGAGGTCGGCAGCAACGTCACCTACCGCATCCTCGGCGCGCAGGCCCGCAACGTCGATGGGATCGAGGGCTTCCGCTTCGCCGTATGGGCCCCGAATGCCCGCCGCGTCAGCGTGGTCGGCGACTTCAACACCTGGGACGGCCGGCGCCACCCCATGCGCCTCTGGCAGAACGGCGGCGTCTGGGAGCTGTTCATCCCGGGCCTCAAGGCTGGCGCCCATTACAAGTACGAGATCCGTGGTGCCGACGGGTCGCTGCTGCCCCTTAAGGCCGATCCCGTCGCCTTCGCGGCGCAGAAGCCGCCCGAGACCGCCTCCGTCCTGCAGGGGACGAACACGCCCGCCTGGCGCGACGACAAGTGGATGGAGACGCGGGGGGCGAAGGACCCGCGCCACGTGCCGATCTCGATCTACGAGGTCCATCTGGGCTCCTGGGCGCGCGTTGCCGAGGAGGGCAATCGCTATCTGACCTACCAGGAACTCGGCGAGCGCTTGATTCCCTACGTCAAGGAAATGGGCTTCACCCATATCGAGATGCTGCCGATCACGGAGTTTCCGTTCGACGGCTCATGGGGCTACCAGCCCGTCTCGCTCTTCGCGCCGACGAGCCGCTTCGGGACACCGGACAACTTCGCGGCCTTCGTGGACGCGGCGCACGCCGCCGGTATCGGCGTGATGCTCGATTGGGTGCCGGGTCACTTCCCCCTCGACGCGCACGGCCTCGGCCAGTTCGACGGCACGCATCTCTACGAGCATGCCGACCCGCGCCAGGGCTTCCATCAGGATTGGGGCACCTACATCTACAATTTCGGCCGTACGGAGGTGTCGAGCTTCCTGGCCGCCAATGCCCGCTTCTGGCTCGAGCACTACCACCTCGACGGGCTGCGCGTGGATGCCGTCGCCTCGATGCTCTACCTCGACTACTCGCGCCGTCAGGGCGAGTGGATCCCGAACCGCTACGGCGGCAATGAGAATCTCGACGCCATCGAGTTCCTGCGCAAGACCAACGAGGCCACCTACGCGCACGCGCCGGGCACCCTCACGGTGGCGGAGGAATCGACCTCCTGGCCGGGCGTCTCGCACCCGACCTACACCGGCGGCCTCGGCTTCGGCTTCAAGTGGAACATGGGGTGGATGCACGACACCTTGAACTTCATGTCCAAGGAGACGATCCACCGCCGCTACCACCACCACGACCTGACCTTCGGGCTGCTCTACGCCTTCTCCGAGAACTTCATCCTGCCCCTGTCCCACGACGAGGTGGTGCACGGGAAGGGCTCGCTGCTCGGCAAGATGCCAGGCGATCGCTGGCAGAAGTTCGCCAACCTGCGTGCCTATTACGGCTTCATGTGGGGGCATCCGGGCAAGAAGCTGCTCTTCATGGGCTGCGAGTTCGGCCAGGAGAAGGAGTGGAATCACAACCAGAGCCTCGACTGGCATCTGCTGGACGACGGCATGCACCGAGGCGTCAAGGATCTGATCCGCGACCTCAACCATCTCTACGCGGGAACGCCGGCCCTGCACGAACGCGACACCGAGGCAGGCGGCTTTCAGTGGCTGGTGGCGGACGACCAGGACAACAGCGTCATCGCCTGGGCTCGCAAGGGCCGCGAGGCCGGTGAGGTTGCCGTCGTGGTCTCGAACTTCACGCCGGTCCCGCGCACGGGCTATCGCATCGGGGTTCCCGCCGCCGGGTTCTACCGCGAGGCGATCAACTCGGACGCCGAGGGCTATGGCGGCTCGAATGTCGGCAACCTGGGCGGCGTCCAGGCGGAGGCCGTCGAGAGCCACGGCCAACCCTACTCGGTTGCGCTGACGATCCCGCCGCTGGCCACGATGATCTTCGTACGCCAGGACTGACAGACCCGCGCTCGCGGAGAACCCTCCGCGAGCCGACCGATCCGCGTCGGCAGCGCCGAGCGATCCGGCCGCCTGAACGAAAGACGCCGGCGCGGGTCACCCGCGTCGGCGTCTTTCGTTTGCGTTCGAATGTCGTCGCCTGGGTTCAGGCGGCACGCATCCGCAGGCCGGGCATGTTGCCGAAGGCGCGGGCGTAGAGGGCGGAGTAGTTCAGCGCCGCTTCGTTCCAGCCGAAGTTCCGCGACATCGCGTGACGCCGCATGGCGTTCAGGCGCTTCTTCTGGCCGAAGGTCTCGAAGGCCCGGCGGATCGCAAGGGAGAAGCCGCGCGGCGAGGCTTCGCCGAACGTGAATCCGGTGACCCCATCCTCCACCGTGTCCGCGAGGCCGCCGGTGCGGTGGACGATCGGCAGGGAGCCGAAACGCTGGGCATACATCTGCGCGAGGCCGCAGGGCTCGAAGCGCGAGGGCATCAGCAGGAAGTCGCTGCCCGCGAACATCCGTCGGGCATCTTTCTCCTCGAAGCCCACGTGGACGCCGATGGAGGCGGGATTGCGCCGGGCGAGGTCGCGCAGAGCTCCTTCGAAGCGGCCCTCGCCCTGACCGATCACCACGAGCTGCCCACCCTCGGCCACGATCGTTTCGGCGGCACCGATGCTCAAATCGATGCCCTTCTGGTGAACGAGGCGAGAGACGATGGCGAAGAGCGGGCCGCGCGAGACCGCAAGACCGAACTGGCGCCGCACCGTCTCGGCATTGGCGCGCTTGCCCTTCCAATCGTCGATCTCGAAGCGCGCGGCGAGGTGCACGTCCGTGCTGGGGTCCCAGCTCTCGTCGATGCCGTTGAGAATGCCGGCGAGGCGCCCCTGGGCCGCTCGGGTGCGCAGCAGGCCGTCGAGGCCGCAACCGGCCTCCGGCGTCGTGATCTCGCGCGCGTAGGTCTCGCTGACCGTCGTGACGTGCGAGGCATAGTACAGGCCCGCCTTCAGGAAGGACATCTGGCCGTAGAACTCGACGCCGTCCATCTGGAAGGCATCCTCCGGCACGCCGAGATGGCCGAGGGATTCGCGCGGAAACACGCCCTGATAGGCGAGGTTGTGCACCGTGAGGATGCTCGGCACCCGCAGGCCGCTCCAGGCAAGGTAGGCCGGCGCCAGGGCCGCCTGCCAATCGTTGAGATGCAGCAGATCGGCGCTCCAGGCCGGATCGATGCCGCAGGCGATCTCCGCCGCGGCGAGGCTGAGGCGGGCGAAGCGGATGTCGTTGTCGCCGAAATCGCCCTGGGCGTTGCCGTAGGGGGTTCCGTCGCGCTGATAGAGCTCCGCGTTCAGGATCACGTAGACCTGAAGGCCGTCGCTGAGTTCGACGAGCCCCAGTTCGCACGGCGGTACGCCGGCCTTGCCGGCGAGCTGGGCCACGACCTGGATGTGGTCGAACTGCTCGACCACCTGCCGGTAACCCGGGATCAGGATGCGGACGTCGTAGTGTCTGCGTAAGGCCCGGGGGAGGGAGGCGGCCACTTCGCCGAGACCGCCGGTCTTGACGAAGTCCGCCATCTCGGGGGTCGCGAAGAGAACGCGGGGCTGAAGGGTGTGACGGGATCGAAGGGTATGTGGCGCGTCAAGGTGATCGGTCTGATCCGCCAGGCTCATGAAATCGTCCCCACGTCGCGCGAGGGGCGGGGACGGGAAACGTAGGCCCAGCATCGACGTCGACATCGTGAACGCCTTAGATCAATCGCGGTTCCTTTGCGACGCACAATCCAAGCCACGGTCACGAAGATTTTGGGTAGTCGCCGATTTTTCGCGGATCAGGAGGCCCGAAGGAGCAGAATCACGCCCTCATCGGCCGAAAGGACCAGCGATTCGCCGATCTGGGTTCCCTGACGCTCCGGATGGGTCGAGAGGAGGACGGACCACGTTCCGCCTTCCTCCCCGCCCATCGGCACGTCTTGCTGCACCGCGCTGAAATTCAGCGCGACACGGAGCGTCGCGTCGGCATCGTGCCGCTCGTAGGCCAAGACTGCTTCCGGGCAACCGGGAAAAGCGCGATAGGCGCCGACCGACAGGGCGGCGTAATCACGCCGGAGACGCAACAGGCGACGATAGAGCGTGAGGAGCGAGGTCGCGTCGTCGCACAGGGCCTCGACGTTGTGGGTCGCCGCATCCGCGCTGATCGGAAGCCAAGGCTCGGCGGTGCTGAAGCCGGCATGGACGGTCTCGTCCCACTGCATGGGCGTCCGCTCCGGGTCCCGGCCGTGGCCCGGCTCGTTGCGCTCCCAGGGGTCCTGGACCCGGTCGGGCGGGATGGGCACGTGGGCGAGCCCGATCTCGTCGCCGTAGTAGAGGGTCGGCGTGCCGCGCAGGGTCAGCAGCAGGATCGCCGCCACGGCGGCCTGCCGAAGCCCGACACGGGCCGCGATGCGCGGCTGGTCGTGGTTGCCCAGCACCCAGTTCGGCCAGCCCCCCGGCGGCAGCGCCTCCTCGTAGGCATTCACGAGGTCGCCCACCGAGCGGGCGTTCCATGGGGTCTGGATGAGCTGGAAGTTGAAGGGCAGGTCGACGCCGTTGAGGTCGGGACCGTAATAGGCGACGAGCCGCTCAACCGGAAGGTAGATCTCCCCGATCAGTACGCGCTCGGGGTAGGGTGCCAGCACGGCCCGCAATTCCGCGATGATATCGAAGACCTCGGGGCGGTCGGCCGAATAGACCTGGGCGAAGCGGTTGATCTCCGGCTGTCCCACCGCGAAGGCCGGATTCTCGGGGTTGTCGCGAAAGCCTTCGTCCTTGATCAGGTGCCAGATCACGTCGACGCGAAACCCGTCCACGCCCCGGTCGAGCCAGAAGCGCAGGGCGTCGTGCATCGCCGCGCGGACCTCGGGGTTGCGCCAGTTCAGGTCCGGCTGCTCCCGCAGAAAGGCGTGATAATAGTACTGGCCACTCTCCGCGTCGTGGGTCCAGGCCGGGCCGCCGAAATTGCTGATCCAGTTGTTGGGCGGACCGCCGTCGGGGGCGGGATCGCGCCAGATGTACCAGTCCCGCTTCGGGCTGGTGCGCGAGGCGCGGCTCTCCGCGAACCAGGGATGCGCGATGGAGGTGTGATTCGGGACGAAGTCCAGGATGACCTTGAGCCGGCGGAAATGGGCTTCCGCCACGAGGGCGTCGAAATCCGCCAGCGTGCCGAACAGCGGGTCGACGCCGCAATAATCGGCGACGTCGTAGCCGAAATCCGCCATCGGCGACGGGTAGAACGGTGAGATCCAGACCGCGTCGACGCCGAGCCAGGCGAGATAGTCCAGGCGGCGCGTGATCCCCGCCAGGTCGCCGATGCCGTCGCCGTCGCTGTCCTGGAACGAGCGGGGATAGACCTGATAAACGGTACCGCGCTTCCACCAGACCGTATCCGCCATGCAACCCCCTCCACGGCCCGCTCCGCTCGGCCGGGGCGGACCCTAGCGGGAGAACGCGCGCTCCGCGACCCACCGGTGACCGTCTGCGTTCAGACAATATTCCAACGTCATGCGGTCTCATTCCCGTGCACTTTGGTCTACACGGACCGTCAGTGGGACGCGGCACGCAGGATTGTGCGGCGCAGCGTTGCCGCGGAGGTCATGCTCGGGCAAGCAACCGCGCGCAATGCTCATCGCCTGGATTGGCCGGCGGGCAGGTTTGTGGCGATGCTACGGCGGGTGTGCTGACCGGTTCGGACGATGCATTGCTTGGCAGAGAGTCTTAACGAATCCGATCTCCTGAGAGTGATTGAATAGCGCGACCAAGATGGCTGAACCGAACGAAGAACAGGAACGCTGCACTGGACGGACCCGGCGGGTCGACGGTCCGGTTCGCGTATCCAGGTTCCGCGGTTGAGAAGGGGGGACTTGAGACGTGTTGAACGAAAAACTGATCAGACGGGATGGACGCGATGAGGCTTCCGCAGCGACGGGTTCGGACATGACGGTGCAGCGTGACGCGAGCGCCACGCCCGCGCCGGTCCGCCCGGGCCGGGTGAGCCCGGAACGGACGATCTCGGGCAACGCCGTCGCCGACCTGCGCGAGACGATCGTCGCCAAGCTCGCCTACGCGATCGGACGAACCCCCGCCAATGCCCGCGAGCGCGATTGGTTCGCCGCGACCGCGCTGGCCCTGCGCGACCGGATCGTGGACGCCTGCATGGACGGCGAGCGCTCCATACCCAACAAGCGGGTCTACTACCTGTCCCTCGAGTTTCTGATCGGACGGCTCCTGTCCGACGCCATGAACAACCTCGGACTCGTCGAGACGACGCGCGCGGCCCTGCGCGAACTCGGCGTCGACCTCGGTGACGTGGAGGCCGCCGAGCCGGACGCCGCCCTCGGGAACGGTGGCCTCGGCCGCCTCGCCGCCTGCTTCATGGAGAGCATGGCGAGCCTGTCGATCCCGGCCATCGGCTACGGCATCCGCTACGATCACGGCCTGTTCCGGCAGTCGCTGGAGGACGGCTGGCAGAAGGAAGCGCCCGAGACCTGGCTCGCGGAGGGCAATCCCTGGGAGTTCGTCCGGCCGGAGGCCACCTACACCATCGGCTTCGGCGGACACGTCACCATGTCGTCCGTGTCCGAGGGGGTGATCCGTCGTCACTGGCACCCGGCCGAGACGGTGCGCGCCGTCGCGAACGACGTACCGGTGGTCGGCTGGCGCGGGCGCCACGTGAACACCCTGCGCCTGTGGAAGGCGGAGGCCGAGGTCCCCGTCGACCTGGCGCGCTTCAACGGCGGCGACCATGTCGGCGCCGTCGCGGGCCGGGCCCGGGCCGAGGCGATCTCGCGGGTGCTCTATCCGAGCGACTCGTCGGCCGAGGGCCAGGAGCTGCGCCTGCGGCAGGAATACTTCTTCACCTCCGCCTCCCTGCAGGACCTCGTGCGGCGCCACATGGCCGAGCGCGGCGACCTGCGCTCCCTGGCCGACCACGCCGCGATCCAGCTCAACGACACCCATCCGGCCATCGCGGTTCCGGAGCTGATGCGCCTCCTGCTGGAGGACCACGGCCTGAACTGGGAGGATGCCTGGCACATCACCACCAACACCCTCGGCTACACCAACCACACGCTCCTGCCCGAGGCGCTGGAGACCTGGCCGGTGGAGCTGATGGAGCGGGTGCTGCCGCGCCACATGCAGATCATCTACCTGATCAACTGGATGCACCTCGAGGAGCAGGGCAAGCACGGGCGGGGCAATGCCGCCCAGCTCGCCTCCGTCTCCCTGATCGACGAGAGCCACGGCAAGCGGGTGCGGATGGGGCACCTCGCCTTCCTCGGCGCGCGGCGCGTGAACGGCGTCTCGGCCCTGCACACCGATCTCATGCGCTCCACGGTGTTCAAGGACCTGCACGCCCTCGACACCGACAAGATCGTCAACAAGACCAACGGCATCACCTTCCGGCGCTGGCTCCACAACGCGAATCCGGAACTTACCGCGCTCGCCATCGAGGCGGTGGGACCCGAGGTGCTGGATACGCCGGAGCTCCTCACCGGCCTCGCCGATGTCGCCTCGGACCCGAACTTCCAGTCGCGCTACGCCGCCATGCGGCGCGCCCGCAAGGTGGCGCTGGCCAACGTCGTGACCGAGCGGACCGGCATCGCGATCGACCCCTCCGCCCTGTTCGACGTGCAGATCAAGCGCATCCACGAATACAAGCGCCAGCTTCTCAACGTCATCGAGACGGTGGCGCTCTACCAGGCGATCAAGGCGGACCCGAAGCGGGACTGGACGCCCCGCGTCAAGATCTTCGGCGGCAAGGCGGCGCCGAGCTACGTCCAAGCCAAGCTCATCATCAAGCTCGCCTGCGACGTCGCCAAGGTTGTCAATGCCGATCCGGACGTCGCCGGGCGCCTGACCGTGGCGTTCCTGCCGAACTATTCGGTCAGTCTCGCCGAGGCGATCATTCCGGCGGCCGATCTCTCGGAGCAGATCTCCACGGCCGGCATGGAGGCGTCGGGCACCGGCAACATGAAGCTCGCCCTCAACGGCGCGCTGACCATCGGCACCCTGGACGGCGCGAACATCGAGATCCGCGACCATGTCGGCCCGGAGAACATCTTCATCTTCGGCCTGGATGCCGCCGGGGTGCAGGCCCGCATGGCGGAGCCGAATTACGCCGAGGCCGCCATCGCCGCCTCGCCGCGCCTGAAGGCCGCCCTCGATCTCATCGAATCCGGCCGGTTCTCGCCGGAGGAGCCCGGGCGCTTCCGGCCTATCGTCGACGACCTGCGCCACAACGACCGCTACCTGCTCACCGTCG
The DNA here is from genome assembly GCF_019750675.1 of Methylobacterium sp. Lineage (GTDB taxonomy): Bacteria > Pseudomonadota > Alphaproteobacteria > Rhizobiales > Beijerinckiaceae > Methylobacterium. The sequence goes on along the minus strand of NZ_JAIEOF010000276.1, from coordinate 115 downwards.
ATTTCGACGATTACTGGCGCGCCCAGCGCGCGGTCGATGCCGCCTGGAACGACCCGGCGGCGTGGTGGCGCGCGGCGATCCTCAACACGGCGCGGATGGCGTGGTTCTCGTCGGA